>NZ_WHJI01000004.1:0-260127 GCF_011682155.1 Massilia sp. CCM 8734 | reverse complement strand
TTCATGCCGGGCAAGGTGCGTTCGTGTTGAAATTGTGTTTTATGGATAACTCACATTTTATCAATCACTTACGGCATTCTTGCCCTTTTTTATGCAAAATTCAGGCTAGCAGCCTGTCGGACTTGGGGAGTCGAAGCGAAAAAATAGCCGGGCGAGGCCAGATTTTGACGATTTCGCAGTGCCAATAGCGAGCTATTGGCCGAGAAAGCGGCGAAATATGGACCGTTCCAGGTATTTTTGCAGCCGACGATCCCAAGTCCGACAGGCTGCTAGGGTTGAAATTGCAGTAAATTCAATGATATCACAATGATATCAACGGCCAGCCTTTCCGGTCGATTTCATTCTGTCGCTGTTTCCAGAGCCTGCCTCGTTAGATCCGCGAAAACGTGGCGGACATGGGCTCAGGCAATGCATGGTCAGCGCGGACAAGGCGCGGGGAGCTTGAATGGCTTGTCATGCAAGGACGAACAACGCTGCCCTGTCTGGCAGGCGCGCCAGTAGCGGCGCCGATCTGGCGAGATGTTTTTAGTGCGCCATCAGCACCGGCACGCTCATCGATTCGAACAAGGTGCGGGTGAAGCCGCCCAGGATGGTTTCGCGCACGCGCGAGTGACCGTAGGCGCCCATCACCAGCAGGTCGGCATTTTTCTGCGCGACCAGCGCCAGCAGAGCCTCGCCCACGTGCTGGCGCTTGTTTGCCAGCGGGTGGATCGCGAAACTGGCGCGCACCCCGTGCCGCGCCAGCCAGGCGCGCGGATCGGCCGCCTGCGCTTCGGCCACCGTGTGACTGCCCGGCCCGGTATCGAACACCGCCAGGTCGACGCTGCCCGCGTGGCGCAGCAGCGGCAGCGCCAGGCGCAGCGCGATGGCCGCTTCGCGGCTGGCGTCCCACGACACCAGCACGCGCTGCCCGACGCTGGCGCGCTCGCCCGAGAACGGCGCGATCAGCACCGGGGTGCCGGCGTGCAGCACCACGTCGGCGGGCAGGTCGGCCAGCAGGCCTGGCCCGCCCTGATCGGGATCGGACTGGCTGAGCACGATCACATCGGCCACCCGGCCATGCAGGCACAGGCCGCCGGCGGCGTCGTCGTCGATCACGCGCCCTTCGTACGAGGTCAGCCCGGCCGCCGCGCAGCGCGCGGTAAACGTCGCCAGCGCGGCCTGCGCCTGTTCGCGCAAAAAGCCCAGGTGCAGCGCCAGGGTGGGGTCGCTCTGGCCGGGCGGCAGGCTCGGATGGAGCGCGCGCGCCACGCCCGTCGGCGCCACCCCGACCAGGTGCCCGCCTTGCCTGGCCAGCGCGATGGCCACGCCGATGCGCCCGAAAACAGATGGATTGTCGTCGACGTGAACGAGGATAGTCTGGTACGCCATGCATGCTCCTGTGTCGATGGACGTGATATGCATCATCTTAAACCATCTTTCCCCAAGCTTTGATATTGCTCAATGTTGCGCACGGTAACCACCCTAGACTTGGGTTCGGACTTCACCACGATGACAGGAAAGCATGATGGAAATCAAAAGAGTGGCACTCGTAACCGGGGGCATGGGAGGTTTGGGTACGGCAATTTGCCAGCGTTTGCACCGGGCTGGCTTTTGCGTGGCGGCCACCTATTCGCCGCACAACAGTTCGCCCGAGGGCTGGCTGGCGGCGCAGCGCGACGAAGGCTTTCGCTTTTCGGCGTACAAGGTCGATGTGGGCGACTTTGCCGACAGCGAATGGATGGTGCAAAAACTGTTGTCCGAACAGGGGCGCCTGGATGTGCTGGTCAATAACGCCGGCATCACGCGCGACCGCAGCCTGGCCAAGATGGCCCACGACGACTGGGTCGACGTCATGCGCACCAATCTCGACAGCGTGTTCAACCTGTCCAAGCAGGCGATCGAACCGATGATCGCGCAAGGCTGGGGGCGGATCATCAATATCTCGTCGGTGAACGGGCAGAAGGGTGCTTTCGGGCAGGCCAACTATGCCGCCGCCAAGGCCGGCATGCACGGTTTCACCAAGGCGCTGGCGCTCGAAATGGCGCGCCACAACGTGACCGTCAACACCGTCTCGCCGGGCTACCTGCGCACCAACATGGTGATGGCGGTGCCGGACGAGGTGATGACCAGCCGCATCCTGCCGCAGATTCCGGTCGGACGGCTGGGCGAGCCGGAGGAAGTGGCGGGCCTGGTCGCCTACCTGTCGTCGGACGAGGCGGCGTTTGTGACGGGCGCCAACATCGCCATCAATGGCGGACAGCACATGAGCTGAAAACGCCCGCGCGTGCGCAGCCCTTCGCTGTGCATGTGCCGCGATCGCCTGGCGCGCCCGATGGTCGCGTGCGTCAGCGCTTCTCGGCGCGGGTCTGGCAGGCGATGCACAGGCGCGCTTCCGGGCGCGCCTGCAGGCGCGAAAAGCCGATCGGATTGCCGCATTCCTCGCATTCGCCGTAACTGCCGTCCTCGATGCGCGCCAGCGCCTGGCGGATGGTGCGCTGTTGCGCCACGTGGTGGCCGGCCGCTTCCAGCGCCAGGTCGTTGAGCAGGCGCACGGTGGCTTTGTCGGCCGGTGAGGTTTCGACCTCCTGCACCGCCAGGTCGCGCGGGCCGGCCGCCACCTCGGCCTCGTCGTGGCGGGCCAGTTCGGCCAGCCGCTGTTCGAGGACGGCTTTGAGGAGCGCAAGCTGCCCAGGTTCCAGTCCGTTCATGTTCGAGGCTCGGGAAAGTTGATGTTGTGTTGGCGTAGCGGCCCGGGTGGGCGCGCGCGCATTGAGGTGAGTGTAGCGCGTTCGCGCGGCGCTGAATACCGGCGCACGCGCGCCGGCGGCGATGTCTATCTGGCCAGATAGGGCCTATTGAGGCTATTGGGCCTTGATCGCCTTGATATGGTCGCGCACACCCTTGAGCGCGAGCGAGACGGTGCCGGGCACGCCGCTGGCCGCCGCGCCGGCCAGTCCGACCACCGCCGCCACCAGCCCGGTAATGTTGGCGATGACGCTGATCTTGCGGATTTTTTCGGCGGCGTCGGCGGTCAGGGCCAGCACGTACTGTTGCGGCTGGCCCAGGCCCTTGACTACGGCGCGCGCTGCGTCCAGGTACAGGGCGTGCACGTGCTGGCGCAACAGCAGTTCCTCGTCGAGCAGGGCGAAGGCGCCGTTGCGCTCGTCCTCACCCAGCCTGGCGTCGGCGGGCGCGCGGATGGCTACCAGCGCGCGTTCATGGATGGCGCCGGCGACGCCTGATAATTGCGCGGCCAGCGCCATGATGTCTTCCACACTGGCCAGTCCGTCTTGATCGGTCTTCATAGTACACCTCGGGTCGGTTTAGTCGCTTGCCAGGCCGGCGCGAATCAGGCGCAGGTCGCGCACCACGTCGGAGAGCATGTGGCGCATCTCGGACGAGGACATGGTGGCGAGGTTCTCGCGCAACTGCTGGTGTCCCTGCGCCACCTTGGCCAGGCCCTGGCGCGCCAGGTCGATGCGGCGCTCGACCAGGCGGTACTCGCTGGTCTTGGCCTGCGCATGGGCGCGCGCCAGGGTGTACAGCAGGCGGTCCTGCGGCCGGTCGGCCAGGGGCAGGGCCACATCGAAAAAGCCGAGCACGGTTTTCTTTTCATTCTCGTGGGCGCTGGCGTAGATGTCGGTCAGGCTGATCATTGCTTCGAGCAGCACGCGCACATCGGCGTCGCCTTCGCGCACCATGGTTTCCACGCTTTCTTTCTGGAAGTGCGAGGTGATCGCGCGCGTCAGCAGGCGCGCCAGGCCGGTATAGGCGGCCACCTGCTTCTGGCCGAGCGTGGTGTCGGTCATGCCGCTCAGGCCCACGCTAAAGGTGTCGATCTGCGGCGTGAAATCGTAGCGCCCTTGGCCCGCCAACTGGCTCAAGGTCTGCATGTACAGCACCACGGCTTTCTGGATGGTCACGAAGTCGTTGTAGGCGGCGTGCCGCCTGGCGTCGTTTTCCTTGGCGACCTTCTCGGCGGCGGGCGGCAGGTAGGGTTGCTCGCGCAGATAGGTGTCGCGGTAGCGCGTGGACAGTTCGGCGTAGCCGCCCAGCCGGGCCGAGGCGTCGGCGAATTCGCGCACCTCCTCCAGGTTGACCCGGTTGCTGGCGCAGCCGCCCAGCAGCAGGCTGGCGGCGAGGAGGGCGGAGGTGCAGAGGGTGCGAAGGGCGTTCATACATCCTTTCAGGCGGGGGCGGGAAGGCTGGCCAGAAGTTCCCATTCTTGCGCCGTTGACTTGAATCCAGTTTGCTTAAAGTCAAACTTCGCTAATGTTTCCATCGGCGAAATATGCCATCGATCATGTTGTTGATTTTGCCATGGATTAAGTAAATACGCTACGCCAATGCAGGCCGGCGATGGTCTCGCCACGCGGGTGGTATTCGCAGCCGACCCAGCCTTTGTAGCCGAGTTCGTCGAGCAGGGCGAACAGGTAGCGGTAATGGATTTCGCCGCTGCCCGGTTCGTGGCGGCCCGGGTTGTCGGCGGCCTGGATGTGGCCGATCAGGGGCAGGTGGGCGCGGATCGTATTGGCCAGTTCGCCTTCCATGCGCTGCATGTGATAGATGTCGTATTGCATGAACAGGTTCGGCGCGCCGCACTCGACGATCACCGCCGCGGCCTGGGCGCTGCCGGTGAGGAAGTAGCCGGGCATGTCGTAGGTGTTGATCGGCTCGATCATGAGGTCGATGCCATGCGCGGCCAGTTGGGCGGCGGCGAAACGCAGGTTGGCGATGTAGGTCTGGTGCGCGTGTTCGGGCGCGAGGCCGGGCGGCGCGATGCCGGCCAGGCAGTGCAGGCGGCGCACGCCGAGCGGGACGGCGTAGTCGAGGGCCAGCGCCACGCTGTCCTGGAATTGACCGATGCGGCGCGGGTCGCAGGCCAGGCCGCGCTCGCCCGCGTTCCAGTCGCCCGGCGGCAGGTTGTGCAGCACCAGTTGCACGCCGCAGTGCGCCAGGCGCTCGGCGATCTGGTCCGCGTCGACAGCGTAGGGGAACAGGAACTCGACGCCGTCGAAACCATTGGCGCGCGCGGCGGCGAAGCGGTCGAGGAAGCTCACTTCGGTGAACATCAGGCTGAGGTTGGCGCAGAATTTGGGCATCGGAAGACCTGGACGTTGGCAAGGCGCTATCGTAAACCACATTTTGGCGCATGGCATGACCTCAGGGCAGGCCACGATTGACGGCAAAGCCGGTTGACGTATGCAGTGAACAGCGCTAATCTCGATCGGTCTGCATCAGGCACGCATTACCTGCCCGGGAGGGCATTATGAAAGTTGCGAAAAAGTTCAGGCCGATCTCTGTTTTTGAAACAAATACGGCAGATATCGCCAGGGAACTACAAGAGGAATCCGGGCCAATCGTGATAACACAGGATGGTATCCCGAGCTTCGTGTGCGTCAGCTTCGAGGAGTATTACCGGGCGCAGGAAACCAATGCACTGCTCAAGATCGTCAAGATAGGCCAGGAACAAATTGCATCTGGCAATTTCAAGCCCATTGCAGAAGCACGTAGCGAGTTAGATAAACGGATCTCAGGCAAGCGTTCCAAGAGCTGAGCGATGGCATACACCGTCAATATTCTTGACGTCGCCAGCGAAGATATTGTCCGTATGGACGCGTATGTCCGGAGCCGATGGGGCGATGCGGTAGCTGATAAATCCTACGTCGCGTTGATGGACAGGCTGACCCTGCTTGCAAGCCAGCCGCTGATGGGTGTCGAATGCGATGAGTTGGCCAGTGTTGGCATTCTCGATTTACAGTTATCAACAGCACACCAAAGTGTTATATCAGGTCGATGCGACGCACAATGCGCTGTTTGTCCACATGGTGTATAGCAGCCGGCAGAATTTTCAAGCGCTCCTTTTTGACAGGCTGCTGCGCTACTGTTGAGCTGATCGTCTGAATGCGCTAAGTACTCCTGGTATTGAAGCGTCGACGCTGCATCGCCTTATCACTATCGAGGCTACTTCCCGGCATCGCGCCGGAAGCTGTCCGGATCACCTTGTCCGCGCCCCTGGACCTTACTTGCCTGACCTCGGCATTGCCCCATCCGCAATCGTCCCCATCGGCGTGAGCAGCCAGGCCAGCAGCGCCGCCCCCCACCAGGAACAATCCGGCGCCACCGAACAGTTGCGCCAGGGTCATTTTGGCGCATGGCGCGGCTTCGGGGCAGGCGGCGAGGGCCGACGCAACTGCCTGCCTGATCAGTAGACGTGTCCGATAGGCAGAGCTAAGGTCGGATGCCGGACACGACGCTGTATGAGCACGTCGGCGCCACTGGTTCTCGTCAAGCGCCAACTAAGCCAATCGGTTTAAGTCAGGGATACAATGCCAACTGTACTGACGATGTTTGGCCTGCGCGTGGTCATCTACCCAAACGATCACCGACCTGCTCATGTTCACGTTCAAGGTAAGGAATATGAAGCAGTGTTCAATCTGAATTGCCCGGACGGGCCTCCCCAGTTGCGCGAGAACTACGGTTTTTCGCAAAGGGAACTTGGAAAGATTGCCGCTGCGCTTGTCAAAAATCTGGCGCTGCTATGTGCTCAATGGAGGGGAATCCATGGATATTTCTGATTCAACATTTGAGGCCGCGAACCGCCGCGGAGCAGCAAAGAAAGTGGCTTTTCCGGTGGCGGTGGCGGTACGTTACGACCGTCGCATTTCACGCATCGTGATTTCGCTGGCATCCGGCTTGCAAATTGCTTTTGCGCCCCGCGACGTACAAGGTTTCGAAAACGCCCATCCGGCAGACCTGGTCGATGCTCAGATCAGCCCTTCCGGGTTGGGCGTGCATTTCCCCAAACTCGATGCCGACCTGTATCTCCCCACGCTGCTGGAGGGCTTTCTCGGTTCCAGGCGCTGGATGGCTGCACAGATGGGCAAGGCGGGCGGCGCGTCAGCGAGCGATGCCAAGACGGCCGCCGCGCGTGAAAACGGCAAGCTTGGTGGCCGTCCGAAGAAAACCAGGGATGTGGCTGGCACCTGAGCAAGTCAGAACGCACTCCTTCGGCCTCATCGTTCGGTCGAAGGCATTGCCCCATCCGCAATCGTCCCCATCGGCGTGAACAGCCAGGCCAGCAGCGCCGCCCCCATCAGGAACAATCCGGCCCCACCGAACAGTTGCGCCAGGGTCATGTATTGCAGCAGCCAGCCGGTCAGCGCCGCCGACAGCGGCGCCACGCCCATGAAGATGAACATGAAGATGCTCATGGCCCGCCCCAGCATGGCGCGCGGCACGCGTTGCTGCAGCCAGCTGAACACGGCTACCTGCATGAAGCCGCCCAGCACACCGATCGCCAGCAGCAGAGCCGCCGCCTGCCAGGTCGCCGCCACCAGCCCCAGTGGAATGAGCAGCAGCCCGACCAGCACATCGACCAGCAGCACCGTGGTGCCGAAATTGCGGACCCGGAACTTGCCCAGCACGCCGCTGAGCGCCATCCCGGCCAGGCTGCCGGCCCCGTGCACGCCCATGATCAGGCCCAGCGCCGAGGCGCCGTGCAGCACCGTGTTGGCCAGCACCGGCAGCGCCACCTGCATCGCGCCGCCCACGACAAACGCGCACAGGCCCCAGTACAGCATGCTGGTGCGCAGCGCCATGTCGTTCCACACCATGCCAATGCCGGCGCCGACGGCGCGCAGCACCGGTTCCGGCGCCGTTTTCGGCGCCGCATGCAGCAGGCGCACCTTGGACAAGGTCCAGGCCGACAGCAAGAAGCTGGCGCTGTCGAGCGCGAAGGCGATGCCGATGCCGTCCGCGTTCGCGTTCGCGTCAGCGGCGCCGCCGGCGCGGCTGCCGTCGCCGAACAGCGCGATCAGCATGCCGGCCAGCAGCGGCCCGGCCAGCATGGTCACCTGGCGGATCCCCATCATCACGCCGTTGGCCAGCGGCAGTTGCGCCGGCGCCACCACGTTCGGCAGCATCGAGGTGCCGGCCGGGATGCTGAAGGCCGAGGCGAAACCGATCGCCAGCGCCAGCGCGCTGATCAGCAACAATTGCATGTGGCCGGTCAAGACCATCGCTGCCAGCAAACCCAGCAAGACGGTATTCACGTACTTGCTGATCATGAGCATCGACTTGGGCGAGTAGCGGTCGACCAGGGCGCCGCCGAGCAAGATGAAAACGGCGCGCGGCACGCTCATCAGGGCAATCACCAGGCCCATCTTGAGCGGGTCGCCGGTGCTCACCAGCACCAGCCAGGGCAGGGCGATCATGGTGAACTGGTCGCCCATGGCCGAGATGATGGCGCCGCCCATCATCCAGCGGAAATTCGGCTCGCCCAGCAGGGCCGCGCGCGCTTGTTTTTGCTCGTCCATGGACTTAGCTGTTGCTCAGGTTAATGCCGGCGATCTGGCCCAGGATGGCCGACATCGCTTCGAGCTGGTCCGGTGGGAAGGGACGCAGCGCTTCGCGGCTGATCAGGTCGACGACATCGCTGGCGTTGAGCGCCAGTTCCTGCCCGCTGGGGGTGATGACGGCAAAGCCGACGCGGGCGTCGCGCGGATCGGCTTCGCGCGTGACCAGGCCGATCTTTTCCAGGGGCAGCAGGCTGCGCGTGATGCCGGACGCGGTCAGCCCCAGTCGCTCGGCCAGGTCGACCCGGCGCAGGCGGCCGCCCGGTGCGCGGCTCAGGTGGTTGAGGATCTGGAAGTCGGAAAAGCTGATGCCGTGGTGTCCGCCCAGGGAATTGTCGAAACGGCGCAGCAGGGCCGCGTTGGCGCGCGCCATGCGCAGGCACAGTTCGGCGTGAGAATTGAGTTCATTCATTGCGATCTCCTTTAGTGATGCGGTACAGATGTTTGAGTGCGCAAGTATATACGCTTTTTTTCAAGGCGTGGGCGGAAATCTGCGCATCGCATCGCATTGCGTCCGGGCGACGCTGGCAATCTTGTCAACGATCCAAAAAGGAAAACTTCATTTGCTCAAAGTGGCGACGAACAGTGCATGATGCTCAAGACTGACTGACGCTACTCCCACCCAGTCGACAGCGCCGCTATGAATCGAGCAAGGAATGCTGGAAATAGCGCACCGGTCGTGGATTCGGGTATGAGTTTTAGCGCGGCAAGCAAGCTGCGAGGGAAAATGCCCAGAAGATGGGAATGGCATATTACGAAGGAGAAAATGGTGTATTCAAGCGGGTGGGTCCGTAAAGCGAGTATAGCGCTGGCATGTGGAATTGCATGCGCTTTTGCAAGTGGTGCGGACGTGCGAACTGCCGCTAACGTTGCGGGGAAATGTATTATGGAATCGGAACACGCCGCTGCCGTCACCCTGTCAAAACAGGCGGATAAGTTCATTGACGACGGCAATTATGTAACTGCAATTACCTTGCTCGATCGGGGAGTTGGCATCGTGGGTAAGGCGTATCGCAGCCAGGATGTCATTGATGACACGGGAATGAAGCTGACGCTGTCTCACATTGAAGAACGGAAGGGGGCGCTGAGTATCGCGGCCAACTTGCGAAGCAGAGTGCTGTCTTCAAGGCTGGAATTATATGGCCAACGTCTTGAATGCACGAAGAAAAAATAGGGCTGCCAATGTATGCTTTGGCTGCGCTTCCTGCCTGGCTTGTCCTGGGCTGCGCAGCACTCGCCATCTCTGTATCTGGTGCACGCTCCCTGAAGTGATGCGGTACAGATGTTTGAGTGCGCAAGCATGCGCACTTTAAAAGCGCGTGGATCCATGCCTGCTCATCGTTGCAGATGGCAAACACGTAACCACGCGCGAAGGCGTGCGTCCGGCGACAGAGCGCCGGACTAGCTGCTTACTTAGCGGCCACGGCCACCCGAACGGTGCGGCGCCGCCGGACGCGGACCGCGCGCGCCAGCCGTACCGCCACCGCCGCCGCCACCACCAGCGCTGCGCGGCTTGGCCGGAGCACGGCCACCGCCGCCGCCAACCTTGACCACTTGCCCGCCGCCGGAACGACCACCACGGCCGCCATGGCCTGGCGCGCCGCTACGCAGTTGCACAGGCTGTGCGCGTGCGGTCGGGTCCGGTTCGAAACCGGCGATGATCTGGCGCGGCAGGGTTTGCTTGATCAGCTTTTCGATATCCTTGAGCATGTCGTGCTCGTCCACGCAGACCAGCGACACGGCTTCGCCGGTGGCGCCGGCGCGGCCGGTACGGCCGATCCGGTGCACATAGTCTTCAGGAATGTTCGGCAGGTCGTAGTTGACCACGTGTGGCAATTGGTCGATATCGATACCGCGCGCGGCGATGTCGGTCGCGACCAGCACTTGCAGCGCGCCATCCTTGAATTCCGACAGCGCCTTGGTGCGCGCCGACTGGCTCTTGTTGCCGTGGATCGCCATGGCCCCGATGCCATCCGCGCCGAGTTGCTCGACCAGCTTGTTGGCGCCGTGCTTGGTGCGGGTAAATACCAGCACCTGGGTCCATTTGTTCGACTTGATCAGGTGCGACAGCATCGGATGCTTCTTGTCGCGGTCGACCGGGTGGATCTTCTGCGAGATGACTTCGACCGTCGAATTGCGGCGCGCCACTTCGATCATGGCCGGCTTGTTCAGCAAGCCATCGGCCAGGGCCTTGATCTCTTCGGAGAAGGTGGCCGAGAACAGCAGGTTCTGGCGCTTCGGCGGCAGGGCGGCCAGCACTTTTTTGATGTCGCGGATGAAACCCATGTCGAGCATGCGGTCGGCTTCGTCCAGGATCAGGATTTCGACCTTCGACAGGTCGACCGTGCGCTGTTCCATGTGGTCGAGCAGGCGGCCTGGCGTTGCCACCAGAATGTCGACGCCGTGCTTGAGCTGCTTGATCTGCGGATTGATGCCAACGCCGCCGAAGATCACGGCCGAGTTCAAATTGGTGTACTTGCCGTACACGCGTACGCTTTCCTCGACCTGGGCCGCCAGTTCGCGGGTCGGGGTCAGGATCAGCGCGCGCACCGAGCGCGGCGAGGTTTTGCTGCCCTGGGCCGCGCCGACCGCATCGGTCGAGAGGCGGTTCAGGATCGGCAGGGTAAAACCGGCGGTCTTGCCGGTGCCGGTTTGTGCGCCCGCCAGCAGGTCGCCGCCGTTCAGCACGGCGGGGATCGCCTGGGTCTGGATCGGGGTCGGGACGGTGTAACCGTGTTCGGTTACGGCACGAACGATAGCATCGGACAGGCCGAGTTTAGAAAATGACATGATAACTTTATGGTGGAGATCGGCCCGTCGCTCATGCAATAAGCGCCAGTCGCAGGCAATCAATATTAGAAAATCGTGGTGGCAAAGGCACTGGAAACGGTGCCACCCGACATTGCGGCATACACAGCGATGCTAAATTTAACAGAAATCAGTTTCGCTGTGGAAATTTCACGTGCGGCTTGTGAAGCCTGGCGGAGGGAAAGCGGAGGCCTTACACGGCCTCCGGTACAGCGTCACGGCGTATTTTACGCGAAAGGCGCGAGCAGCGTGACCATCTGGCCAAACACCTTCGGGCTGGCGGCGATGATATCGCCCTTGTGCAGGTAGTCGGACTCGCCGTTGAACTCGCCGACGATGCCGCCCGCTTCCGTCACCAGCAGCGAGCCGGCGGCGATATCCCAGGCTTTGAGGCCCTTTTCGTAGAAGCCGTCGCTGCGGCCGGCGGCCACGTTGGCCAGTTCCAGCGCGGCCGAGCCGGCGCTGCGCACGGCCTGGCAACGTTCGGCGACGACGCCGTACATTTTCATGTAGTCAGCCAGCGCGCGCGGGCCGGCGGCGTGGCCGGAGCACAGCAGGGTGTTGGCCAGGCGGTCGTGTTTGGTGACGCGGATACGCTTGTCGTTCAGGTAGGCGCCGGCGCCTTTGCTGGCGGTGTACAGGTCGTTACGCACCGGATCGTAGATCACGGCCTGCGTGACGATGCCGCGCTGGGTCAGCGCGATCGAGACGCAATAGTTGGGATAGCCGTGCATGAAATTGGTGGTGCCATCGATCGGGTCGATGATCCAGGCGAATTCACTCTCGTCGTTCAGGTTGGCGGATGCACCCGATTCCTCGGCCAGGATCGCATGGTCGGGATAGGCTTTGAGCAAGGTCTCGATGATCGCCTGTTCGGCCGCCTGGTCGACATCGGTGACGAAATCGTTGTGTTGTTTTTCAGTAACACTGATCCGGTCGACGTCGAAGGACGCGCGCTGGATCACGGTGGCGGCGCGGCGAGCTGCCTTGATCGCCGTATTGAGCATTGGGTGCATGTGGAGCTTCCGTTAAAAGAACGCTAACGCCCACGGCGCCCCCTTGGGCGCAGCGTACGGTAGAGAACAAGAATGAATTAAAGAGCGGTGCGGCGGCGAACTGGTTAAAATCGCGGGCTGGTCAGCCCTGTTTTTAATCATCCGCCACTGCGCGATAGCGCTATTTTAAATGAACACGCCCGAAATCAACACGTCTGTTTTCAAACGCCTGCGATTTGTCCTGGTCGAGACCAGCCGCGCCGGCAATATCGGCGCGGTCGCGCGCGCCATCAAAACCATGGGATTTTCCGACCTGGTGCTGGTCAACCCGCGCTTCCCCGATGCCTTGCAAGACCCGGAAGCGGTGGCGTTCGCCAGCGGCGCCCAGGACGTGCTGACAGGGGCGCGCATCGTCGGCAGCATCGGCCAGGCCCTGGAAGGGTGCAATTTCGCCGCTGCCGTGTCGGCGCGCCTGCGCGAATTCTCGCCGCCGGTGCTCACGCCACGCGCGTTCGCCGGCCATGTGGCGGGGCAGGGCGACTTGTCGGCCGCGCTCATTTTCGGCAACGAGCGCTTTGGTTTGCCGAACCAGATCGTCGAGCAGTGCAATGTGCTGATCAATATTCCCGCCAATCCCGATTATTGCTCGCTCAACCTGGCGCAGGCGGCCCAGGTGCTGGCCTACGAATGCCGGGTGGCCGGCGACACCGAGGCCCAAGCGCCGAGCGCGATCGGCTTTCATGGCGACTCCGCCAGCCTGGACCAGGTCGAAGGCATGTATGCGCACCTGGAACAAGCGCTGGTGGCGATCGATTTTCTCGACGCCGACAATCCCAAAAAGCTCATGCCGCGCCTGAAACGCCTGTTTGCGCGCACCCAGCTCGAGACCGAGGAAGTCAACATCCTGCGCGGCATTGCGCGCCATATTCTCAAGGCGCGCCCGGACGAGCGATGAGCGCGCCACGTCCGGCCTGTCGTTTCGCCTACCTGCAGCACATCGGCCTGCTCGACGGCAGGCAATACCGGCGCGCCGTGGCCGACCCCGAGTCGCAAGCGCTGTCGGCCAGCCCCACCCTGGTGGCGCCGCTGGCGTGGCTGATGCGCAAAGACATCGTGTCGGCGGACGAGCTTGTCGCCGCCTTCGATCATCTTGAACTGGCCAGCGACCAGGACATGGTCGATCAGGCGCTGGAACAAGACGAGTTGTTTTGCATGAAGGGCAGCGCCGTCTGCATTGATCTGATGGTGCGCGAAGGCCTGCTGCGGGCGGACGAGCGCGACGGCGTGCTGGAGGGCATCGGTTTCGAGCGGGCGCTCAGCGTGCCCGGCGACGTGCTGTTCCAGATGGTGAACTGCGGTTTGATGACGCGCGAGCGTTTCGACGCCTTGCATGATGTTATTGGCGGCAGCGCCAGGCGCGACGCCATCCTGGACCATGCCGATTTCCTGTTCAGCGCCGTTCAACAACGCAAGGACTTCAAGCCAATCGTGCCCCCGAAGGGGAGATGGTTATGGCTCGAGATCGCGCTGTGGGTGCTCGGACCGGTGTTGCTGGCATTCGCCATCGGCGGGGTCATGCGGCTGTTCACCGCGCTGCCCGCCTGCGATGGCTGGTCGGTGCGCGGCAAGATCGACAGCATGCTGCCGCGCGGCGTGGGCGCGACGCCCACCGGCATGCGCGAGGTCGGCTATATCGACCAGACCGGGGTGCGTGGCTGCAGCGCCACGGCCAGCGTCGGCGGCAAGGCCCTGGCGTTCGCCTATACCGTCGCCAAGGACAAAAAAGGGGACGAACTGGTGGTGGTCCAGGCCGATCCGGTGATCGTGCAGACCCGCTTCGGACGCCGCGCCGTCGACGGCCAGGCATCCGACCTGACCTACCCGATCAAGCGCAGCATGCTCGAGTGGGCCCTGCGCGACGGGGTCGCGGCGGCCAAGACGCAGGCCGACATCCTGGACGCCGACCTGCGGCAGGAACTGGCGCGCAAGGAGCTGCGCGAACGCTGGGCCTTGTCGGCCCGCGAACTGCGCGGCGAGATTGCCGACGTCGAACCGGTTGTGCCGTGCCGCGCGCTGGTGGTGAACCAGCGCTACCGCTGCCGCCTGCTGATCGAGCGCAACGACCCGCTGCGCATGGGCGTGGGCGCCCCTTCCACCCTGCATGAGGGCGAGTTCACTTTCGAGCAGGGCGGGTATGTCGGTGTCTGGGGCGTCAGCAAGGACTTCAAGTCGGAATACGCGGCGGCCATCGCGGCCCCGCGTCCTGCGCGATAAGCTTGCAGGCACGGGCAGCTGCTTAACGCCGTGCAGCCGCTTGGCGACGCGCCATGGCACCCAATGCCAGCAAGCCGACGGCGAACATGGCGTAGGTCGACGGTTCCGGCACCGGGGACGTCACGACGGGGGCCAGCGAGGTGATCATCGCGCCGCTGTTGAGATAAACGCCGTCCGACATGCGGAACCAGCTGTAAGTGACGAAGGCCGAGTTGAATGCAGGCAGCGACAGCGATCCGGGAATGGATTGGCTGGAAAGGGCATTGCCGGAAGGGTCGTACAAGGAAACAGACATGGCGCGACCCTGCGTCTTGTCCTGTGTATATTCGGCAGTTTGCGCGGCAAACATATCGCCACGCCAGGATGCTTCGGTATTGCCCACCGAGATAGACGAGAAGTAGGGATTGGTGCTGGTGAAGGTATACGCGGGCCGCTCGAATGTGATCGTTCCCAGGACCGGGTGCTGCGGCCCCTCGTAGATCAGGGTGGACTCGGGTGAAATTGGCATCCACTGCATGAGGGGAGACAGCGGCGTGGAGGCATCGAAGGAAAATTGTCCGTGCACCATGTCGCCGTAGGCAATATCCACGCCGGACAGTGCGCTCGACGTGACATCGGTCGCGACTTTGCCATCATATTCGGTCATCCACGTTACTTTGGCGGTGAAATCGAAGGTGAGTACCTGGGCGTTGGCGTTTCCCATCGCAAACGCGGTGGCGAGGAGGGTACTGGTGAAAATCTTCATGCTTATCCAAAAAGTTGATTAATTGAAATTGACAGGTTAATCATTTTAGTGTTCCTGTGTCAATGAAATTCTGGCATCGTGGTGCGCAAAGGCTTGCCGCAGTCGGACATGCCTTGATATCGAACGAGTACCTTACTGAACTGTCCAGCGACGCAGGCGTGCCGCAAGCGTTCGCCTACGCGCAGATCAGAATAGCCGCGCAGCTTGCCGTCAAGTTTCAGTGTGAATTGACAGCGCATGGTCAGCAAAATCTGCCGGGACGGCGCTGCGAGGCGCACATGCCTGGCTGATATTTCCGCCGCACACTTCAACCCGCCTCCGTAGGTGGCAGGATCTTTTTCAACTTGAATGTCGTCCGGAGCGGCTAAGTAAGTGTGCAGAAATTATTGTGATTTATAGCGAACAGAAGCGGATGCCTTGCAAGGCATCCGCCGCGACGCAGTGCTAGCGGTGGGCAACGCAGCAAGGCGCCGCTTATGGAAGCTGGAAATGACAAGAATTTATGCGCACTTACGTATACTTCGAGGACGTTGAGTTCGCCCGCAGATGGGTATTGGGTCATGACGGTGCCGACTCGATCGGCCGGCGCGCCCGTTTCCCCTTGGAGTTCAGCTTTCCTCCGCCAGTTTCACCGCATGCAGCCGCTCGGCGATTGTCGGACCAAGGTAGGGCCTCGCATTTCCGCACATCCAGCAGCTGCAGAGGGTGGCGGTATGCAGCAGTATCCCGAGGCGGCGCGGATCGGCACGGTTATCGATGCCTGTATAAAAACGGCGTGCCAACTTGAGGCGAGCGGCATGATGAGGCCGCAGCGCGCGTGACAGATCTTTCATGAATTTCTCCATTCACCCCGGCGGCACGATTGCCGCCGGGGATAGTTATGGAGTAACTCGTCCAATGGTAAATTTTCATCTTCTTCCTGTCGGCGATACTAAAACACGTCGAACGGTTCTCTGCGCCCGGCGTAGATGTGGCCCATGGCGCGCCGTTCGCGCCCGACGATGGTGTCCACAAAGTGGGCCGGTTTTTTCATCTTCTTGAAGCTGGAGAAGCCACGATCGAGGAACTGGTGCAGCTCGCTCACGCCGGCCAGTTTGGCCGGCCCGCGCATCACTGACAGGGTCAGCGACAAGAGCGGAATGCGCACCAGCGAGCACAGGGAGTCGCCCAGTTGCTGCACCAGGTCGAGCTGGCGCGCGCGATCTTCCGGCGCGCTGGCGCTGCGGTAGGCCATCAGGTAGGCCGCTTCATCGACCTCGGCGCCGAGCACGCGCGCCATGCCGGTATCGAGCTTTTCGGTCAGCGCATCGAGCGCGATGGCGCCGGTGATGGTGTGCAGCGATTCGAGCGGCAGCAGTCGTTGCAGGCTGGGCACGATGCGTTCGAGGTCGGCTTCGCGCTGGCCCAGGTCGTGGGCGCCGTAGATATCGTTAAGAAAGAACGCGGCCGCCTCGCGCGTGTCGGGCGCGGCCAGCAGGTCCGGGTGGGTGGCCGCCAGGCGCGCCGCCTGGTAGCGCTTGACGGCCGTGCGCGCCGCCTGCAGCGCCGGATCGCGGCGCGCCGCCTCGCGCTCGGCGGCAAGCGCGCGCAGATGGCGTTCCAGTTCGATGACCAGCGTGTCTTTGTTCATGTTTCTTGCACCGGAAACAGGCAGGGGAAGTCCGTACACTACCCCAAAAACAGCACGGCGGCCAGCAGCAGGGCCTGCGCCAACACCAGTCCGATTTGCCACAGCAGGAAGCGGAGCGCGCCTTGCCAGCGCTGCGCCAGGGTGCGCTGCGGCAATGGCGTGCTGCGGCCCATGCAGGCGCCCAGGGCGGCGTCGAAGGCGGCCTCGTGCCCGGGGTCGCGCGCCAGCACGGCGAACAGGTCGGCGTCGAGCGCGGCGCGCCAGGCGAAGTATTTCTCGGCCAGGCCGAGCAATAAAGCCAGCGCCGGCGCCACCGGACTTGAGGAACCGAGCAGCGCGCACACCACGCCCAGCGCCAGCAGCAGGGACGAGGCGTGGTCGATCGGCGCGCCCACGCGCAGGAAGGACGCCATCACGCCGGCGGCCGTGGCTTGCTCGCGCAGGATTGGCTCAGCCATGGGCGCGCGTTTCCAGCAGCGTCAGTTGGGCCTGGTTCAGCACCACCTGGGGGCGCGCCTGGCGCAGCATGGCCAGCGCCTGCGCGGCGTCGGCCGCCAGGCCGCGGCGCAGCAGCCAGCCGGCGATCACCAGCGCGCTGCGCGAGTAACCGAGGGCGCAGTGCACCAGCACCGGTCCGTGCGCGCGCAGGCGCTCGAGGGCGTCGATGGCGGCGTCGAGCTGGGCCCGCGAGGGCGCGCGCAGGTCGAGCATCGGCACGCTCTCGTAATGCGCGCGCTTGTGCGGCGCGGCGTGGAATTCGGCGGTCAGGTCGAGCACCGCCATGCCGGCCAGCGCCTCGCGCCCGGGCACGCGCCCGATCCAGACGCCCGGCGCCACTTCGGCGCGCGCGGCAATCGCGCGCGTGAACCAGCGCGACGAGGTCCAGGCACCCATCTGGTAGGGCAGCAGCAGGGTGCGCGCGGCCCAGCTGGTGCGCCCGCCGTGTTTCTGGAACACACTGACGCCGAAGTGGCTGTAGGCCAGCGCCACCAGCAGCAAGGCGGTGCCGGGCCATGTCAGCAGCCAGGCCCAGCCGCCCAGCAGCGCCGCCGCCGCCCACAGGAGCGCGCCGCCAAGGCCGTAGAACAGCGCCAGCGGCTTGCCGCGTGCGCTCGGGACTTCGGCGCGCCGCCAGCCGTGCGGCGCGTCGGGAAACACGTAGACGCAGGCCACCGCCACCAGCAGGCCGCCGACGATGTCGATCGCGTGGTGCTGGAAGGTGGTCAGGACCGAAACGCCGATCAGGAAGAACCAGATGTGCAGCAGCCACCGCGCCAGAGCGCGCAAGTGGCGCGCGTACACCAGCCACAGCACGACCAGCAGGCTGATATGCAGCGAGGGCGCCTGGTTGAACGGCTTGTCGAAGCCGGCCAGCGCGGTAAACAGCGCGCCGTTAAAGCCGGCGGTCTCGGGCCGGTCGAAGGAAAAGCGCAGCGGGAACAGGAAAAAGAAGAGTACCGAGACGCAGGTGGCCATCAAGAGGCGCTTGGCGTGGGTGTCGAGCTCGGTCTTGGTGACGCACATGAACAGCGAGACGGCATAAAAGGCGTCGATCGACATGTACGGCAGGATGGTCCAGTCCCAGAACGGGATATGCCGTTCCCATTCGAAGGCCAGGCTGCCTACGTGCGGCAGGCTGGCGCTCCACCAGTTGGCCAGCCCGTAGGTGAGGAAGAAGAAGGGGCCGAGGAAGGCCAGCCAGGCGCAGGCGCGGCGCCATGGCCGCCCGGCTGCCTTTGGTGCGTCCAGCGGCGTCGCGAGCGCCTCCATTTAACGCACGGCCGCGCCGGTGCGGCGTGCCAGCGAAACGGTGAAAATGCCCCATTCGTCGGTGAACTGGTCGATTTTCTCGAAGCCGGCGTCGGCCACCAGCTGGTCCATCTCGCCCTGGGTGCGGCGGCGCATGACCCAGGCCTGGCCCTGGCGGTGGCTGGTCAGCGAGCGCGCGATCAGTTCGAGCTGCGGATGCCACGGCTGGCCGGTGTAGACCAGGTAGCCGCCTTGCTCGACCGCTTCGGCCAGGCCCGCCAGCGAAGCGCGGATCAGGGCGTTGTCGGGGAACAGTTCGTACAGGCCCGACACCACCGCCAGGGTCGGGCGCGGGGTGAGCGTGGCCAGCGAGGCGCGGTCAAAAGCGTCGCCGAGCACGAAGCGCGCGCGCCCGGCCAGGCCCATCGATTCGATCAGGCGCGAACCGCCATCGACATTGAGCTGGCTGTAGTCGCGCAGCAGGATCTGCTCGACCCGTTGCTGTTGCGGCGCCAGCGCTTCCAGGATGTAGCGGCCGTGGCCGGCGGCGATGTCGACGATGCGCACCGGCGTAGCCGCCGCTTCCAGGCGCGTGATGGCGCTGGCGATCAGGCGTTCCAGGTGGGTCTTGCGCACGCGGATGCCGCGCCAGCCGACGCTGTCGAGGTAAATCCGGTCGACCAGGGTGCCCAGCAGGGGCACGCCGGTGGCCTTGTTGCGGTATACATAGTCGAGCGTGGTGCCGGAGTCGAAGCCGGTGTCGGCGCCGATGCGCAAGCCTTGCGAGAGCTTGGCGCCAACCCCGATCCAGAAGCGCGACATGGCCCAGTAGGCGCTGGCGGCGGCCGAGGACGGCGGCAGGCTGATGCGGTCGAATTCGGCCTTGGTCAAGCCGTGCTTGTCGGCGTCCAGCAGGCTCGGCACGGAGGCCGGCGCGGCGAACTGGCGCACGATGAAGGCGCGCGCCAGGTCGACCGCCTTGGCCCGGTCGAGTTCGCCCAAGGTGTCGTGATAAAAGCCGTCGAGCACGTGCTTTTCCTTGACCGGGCTGCCCAGGCGATCGAAAAAGGCGTGCTGCGGACCGTGATGCACCACCCAGTCGGCGCCGGAGATCAGCAACTGGGTCGGCACCGTGATGGCGCCGGCGTCGGCCACCACGCGCTCGCCCGTGTCGTACAGGCCGAGCAGGATGTTGACGGCGATCGGGCGGGTGATCAGCGGGTCGGCGTTGTAGGAGGCGATGCGGGCCGGATCGTGGGTCAGGAACTTGGCCTTGACGTAGGAATTGACAAAGAACTTGCCGCGCAAGGCTTGCATGAGTTTTAAGCCGGGGCGCGCCAGCGGCACGTACAGCTTGACCTTGAAGGCGGGCGAAGCGAGCACCAGGGCGCGGATCGCCGGCGCGTAGTCGTGCACCCAGGCCGACGCCACCACCGCGCCCACGCTTTGCGCAATCACCGCCAGCTCGGCCGGGGCGATGGCGTAGGTGGCGCCGATGTGGGCGATGAAGGCGTCCATGTCCTTGACCAGGGTGGCCATGCTCTCGGCGTAGCCGCGTTCGCCGCTTGATCGGCCCAGGCCGCGCGCATCCCAGGCGAAGAAGGCAAAGTCGGGCAGTTTCAGCTCGTCGACCAGGTGCGCCACGCGGCCCCCGTGTTCATGCCCCCGGTGAAACAGCACGACGGCGCGCTGGCCGCTCGTTGCCGCGCCGGGCCAGTAGCGGTAAAACAGGCGCGTACCATCGAAGCTGTCGAAGCCGCATTCCTGGCATGTGCGTTGCGTGTTGTTGTCAGTGGTCATCGGTCAAGATCCTGAGGGTGAGGGAGCGTGTAGTGGAGGAGGTCGGTCAGGCCGCGCCGGCGGCGGCGCGCCGCGCGCGGTTCCAGCAAGTGAGCGCCAGCAAGACCAACAGGAGGATCAGCACCGGATTGAGGTAAGGCAAGACCGGCACGCCGAAGCCGATCAACAGGCCCAGCAGGCCGAAGAGGAAGGCGCGGTCGCTTTTGCCGGACGGGCCGTCGTAACGCCGTCCGGCGCCGGTCACTTGTCCCATGACGCCGACAAATTCGGTCAGGGCCGACAGGTACACGACCGCGTACACCAGTTGCGGGCTGACCCCGGCCAGCGTGGCGAACGGCACCAGCAGGGCGGCGTCGGCGATCAGGTCGCCCACTTCATTGAGCACGGCGCCCAGTTTGCTCTGTTGCCCGTGCTCGCGCGCCAGCATGCCGTCGACCGCGTTCAGGGCCATGCGCGCGAACATGAACAGCGGCAGCAGCAGATAGGGCAGGGTCGAGGCGGCCAACAACATCCACGCGCCGTACGCCACCGAGGCCAGCATGGCCGCCACAGTGACCATATTGGCCGTGACGGCGCGGCGGAACAGCCAGGTGGTGAACGGGCGCAGGAGAGCCTGGAAGCGTGGCTTGAGATCGTATATCGTCATCGTCGGGCAAGAAAAGTAGCGGGTAAAGTGGGTGAAAAGAGGAACGCGCGCGCAGGCGCGGATCGATGGCGCCCGGGTTCGACCGCAGCGCCTGTCCTGATGAATCCGGCGAAAAAACAGATTCTCTATAGTAATACATTCTATTATTACACGAAATTACGGTTCCTCAAAGTAATAAAACATAGTAATAACTATACGTTTAAAGTTAACCCGGGCGCATCCTTGTACCAGAAACTACTAGATGGATGACTCTAGTTTGTGCGATTTCGCGCACCCCGCTTTGGCGTACACTAGCCCAAAAAATAGTATGGAAAACAACGACATGGAGACAAAACGCAGAACCTTCCTCAAGGTCGGCGCCCTTTCGGCGCTGGCCCTGGCGGCGGGCGGCGGGATTTACCGTTACACCCACCCTTCGCCGCTGGGGCGCTTCGCGCTCGACGGCGAAGCGAAGGCGGTCATCGACGCCATCGTGCCGGCCATGCTGGCCGGGGCCTTGCCGGCCGATCCGGGCGCGCGCGGCGCGGCCGTGGCGGCCACCACCGCGCGCGTACACCAGGCCATTCTTGGCTTGCCGCTGGCGGCGCAAAAGGAAGTCCAGGACTTGTTCGGCTTGCTGTCGCTGGCGCCCGCGCGGCGCCTGCTGGCGGGCGTCTCGGGCGGCTGGGCCGGGGCCAGCGTCGAGCAGGTCGCCGTGTTCCTGCACGACTGGCGCTTTCACCGCCTCGGCATGCTGCAAAGCGCCTACCACGCGCTGCACGACCTGATTATCGGCTCCTGGTATGCCGATCCGTCGAGCTGGGCCGCGATTGGCTATCCCGGACCGATGAAGGAGCTGGCATGAGCGCCGCATCTCCCGTGATTCCTGACCCGGTCCAGGCCGGCATTGCCGCCGGCTGGAAGGTGATCGACGGCGCCGCCCTGCAAGCGGACCGTGTCATCGAGGCCGATGTCGTCATTATCGGCAGCGGCGCCGGCGGCGGCGTTTCCGCCGAAATCCTGACGCTGGCCGGCCTGAAGGTGATCATCGTGGAAGAGGGCGCGCTCAAGTCCTCGAGCGACTTCAAGATGCGCGAAGCGCACGCCTATCCGGCCCTGTACCAGGAGTCGGCCGCGCGCAAGACGCGCGACAAGGCGATCAACATCCTGCAGGGCCGCACCGTGGGCGGCTCGACCACCGTCAACTGGACGTCGAGCTTTCGCACGCCGGATGCGACCCTGGCCTACTGGCAGAAAAACTTCGGCCTGTCGACCTACACCGGCGCGGCGCTGGCCCCGTGGTTCGCGATGATGGAAGCGCGCCTGTCGATCGGCGCCTGGCCAACTCCGCCCAACGAAAACAACGACTTGCTGCGGCGCGGCGCCGAACGGCTCGGCATTTCCTCGGGCGCGATCAAGCGCAACGTCAAAGGCTGCTGGAACCTCGGCTACTGCGGCATGGGCTGCCCCACCAACGCCAAGCAGTCGATGCTGGTGACGACAATTCCGTCGGCGCTCAGCCACGGCGCCACCCTGGTCACGCATGCGCGCGCCCAGCGGCTGGTCTTCAAAGGCGACGCGGTCGAGCACCTGCTGTGCGAGGCCCTGGGCGCGGACGGTATGGCCGCCAGCGGGCGCACACTCACCTTGCGCGCCAGGCACTTCATCGTGGCCGGCGGGGCGATCAACTCGCCGGCGCTGCTGCTGCGTTCACGCGCCCCCGATCCGCATGGCCTGCTGGGGCGGCGCACCTTTCTGCACCCGACCGTGATCTCGGCGGCGATTTTCGCGCAGCGCGTGGACGGCTTCGCCGGCGCGCCGCAGACCATCTATTCCGACCATTTTTTGCAGAATGGCCCGATCGACGGCCCGATCGGCTACAAGCTCGAAGCGCCGCCCCTGCATCCCTTGCTGCTCTCGACCACCATGGCCGGCTACGGCCAGGCGCACGCCGACACCATGCGCCAGTTCCCGCACGTGCATGGCTTGCTGGCGCTGCTGCGCGACGGCTTCCATGACGAGTCGCCCGGCGGCAGCGTGGGCCTCACCCGAGAGGGCGCCGCGCTGCTCGACTACCCGCTCGGCGACTTTTTGTGGGACGGCGTGCGGCGCGCCTTTTTGTCGATGGCCGAAATCCAGTTCGCCGCCGGCGCCGCCAGCGTGCAGCCGGTGCATGAACTGGCCGCGCGCTACACCAGCTGGGAGGCCGCCAAAAAAGGCATCGGCGCGCTGCCGCTCAAGGAGCACATCACGCGCGTGGTGTCGGCCCACGTGATGGGCGGCTGCACCATGAGCGACGATGAGCGGCGCGGCGTGGTCGGGGCCAATGGCCGCTACCACGGGGTGAGTAACCTGTCGGTGCATGACGGTTCGCTGTTCCCGACCGCCATCGGCGCCAATCCGCAACTGTCGGTGTACGGCATCACGGCGCGCCTGGCGAGCGAGCTGGCGCAGGCGCTGACCGGGCGAGCGACCGCGCCCCTGGCGCCGGCGGCATGAGCGCGCGCGCCATGCTGCGCTGGGTGCTGCTGGCGCAATTGGCGCTGGCCGGCGCCATCGCGTATGGCGCGCTGCGCTACGGCGCGCTGGCTTCAACCTGGCTGGCCCTGGCCTGCGGCCTGGCCTGCGTGCTGCTGGCCCGGATGCTGCTCACGGCGAATAACTTCAGGGCCACGGCGCGCTTTTCCAGCGCGACCCCGGCGCCGTTCAGGATCGGCGCGGGGGCCATGCTGCGCCTGTTTGCCGAAGAATTCATCGCGACCCTGACGCATTCCTCGTGGTTCATGGCGCACGCGCTGGCGCACCAGCGCATCCACGCGGGCAGCACGGCGCCGCCGCTGCTGCTGCTGCACGGGTACGGCTGCAACAGCGGCTACTGGGCCCACCTGGTGCGCGAGCTGGATGCGGCGCGCATCAGCCACGCCACGCTCGACCTGGAACCGATGCTGGCCGGGATCGACGACTTCGTGCCGGCGGTGCGGCGCGCCGTCGAGGCCCTGTGCGCCGCCAGCGGCGCGCCGTGCGTCGTCATCGTCGGCCACAGCATGGGCGGGCTGGTGGCGCGCGCGTATCTGCGCGCCCATGGCAGCGCCCATGTGGCGCATGTATTTACCATCGGTACGCCGCACCACGGCACCAGCCTGGCCAGCAAGGGCCCCGGCCTGAACGCGGTCCAGATGCAGTATGACGAGGGCGGCGACGCCCCCGCCGGCGCCTGGCTGCGCCAACTGGCCGCCAGCGAAAGCGCGCACACGCGCGCCCTGATCACTTCGATCTTCACCCATCACGACAACATCGTCGCGCCGCAAACGTCGAGCGTGCTCGAAGGCGCCCACAATATCGCATTCGGCGGCGTCGGCCACGTGGCGCTGGGCCGCAACCGGCGCGTGCTGGCGCGCCTGATGCAGGAAATTGCCAAGCTGTCCACACACCAGGATAATCTTTAGCAACACCTGCTGGACCCGTGATACATTCATTGGGAAATTGATTGTCATGGACAATCCGATTTCTTCTTGTGATTATTGGTGAGATTATTGTCTGGTCAGCATGGCCGAAGCGGGTTTTGTCGCCGAATAGCGACTGCTTTGGTCCCTGTCCCGTTGATTGCGTCGTGCGCAATTGCGTTTCTGCGCATGGATGTGTCAGGATGCAACGGACGAGTTCAGAATGCGATTCCACCAGTTGCACGAGTACAGGCATAACCCAGGAGCGCAACAGTGTCCGCACGCATCCTCATAATCGAAGACAACGCCACCAACATGGAGTTGATGGTGTACCTGCTGAAGGCATTCGGCTATACCCCATTGACGGCGTACGACGGCGTGAGCGGCGTCGACACCGCCCGGGAGACGCTGCCCGACCTGATCATCTGCGATGTGCACCTGCCCAAGCTGGACGGCTATGGCGTGGTGGCGGCGCTCAAGGGCGATGCCGCGCTGGCCGTGATCCCGGTGCTGGCGGTGACCGCGCTGGCCATGGTGGGCGACCGCGAACGCCTGCTCGACGCCGGCTTCGACGGCTACATCGGCAAACCGATCGAGCCCGATACCTTCGTGGCCCAGCTGGAGAGCTTCTTGCCGTTGCAGGCGCCGTCCGCGCTGGTCAACAGTGTCGAGGAAAGCGTGGCCGTGCCGACCGCCGCGCCGGCGGGGGAGGGCCGCGCCGACAAGCAGGCCACCATCCTGATCGTCGACGACCATGTACTGAACCGCGAATTCTTGATGACCCTGCTCGGCTACGGCGGCCACCGCCTGGTGGAAGCGGCCAACGGCGTCGAAGGCCTGAAGATGGTGCACGCCGAGCGGCCCGACCTGGTCATCTCGGACATCCTCATGCCGAACATGGATGGCTACGAATTCGTCACGCGCCTGCACAGCGATCCGGCCACGGCCGACCTGCCGGTGATCTTCTACACCGCCACCTACCGCGAACGCGAAGCGAACAAGATGGCGCAGGCCTGCGGGGTGCAATGGGTGCTGCCGAAACCGTCCGACCCGGATGTGATCCTGCGCACCGTGCACGAGGCGCTCGGGATCACCGACCCGGTCATGCTGCCGTCGTTCACGGCGCCGCCGGCCGAGCCGAGCCGTATGTTCTCGATCGATAACACGGTGGCCGAATACCTGGTCGAAGTCGAGTCGAGCAGCAGCCAGGTACTCTCTCGCATCGCCAGCCACGGCCTGCCCGAGCCCTCGTACGACCTGTCGCAGATGACCGACCGGCTCTCGAGTTCCTTATCGAGCCTGCAGGCGGTGAGCCTGCGCCTGACGGCCCTGATCGAACTCGGGATCGAACTCGGGGCCGAGCGCGATCCGACCGCGCTGCTGGCCATCGGCTGCCGCGTGGCGCAGAACATCTGCGTCTCCAAATACGCCTGCATCGGCGTGCTCGATGAAGGCGCCGATGAACTGAGCTACTTTTCCTCGTGCGGCGAAAACCGCCAGGCGCGCGTGGTGGCGGCCACCCCGCGCGCCGGGGTGCTGGCCAAACTGCTCGACGACAAAATCCCGGTGCGCATGGACGGCATCGACGGCGACCCGCGCTCGGTCGGCCTGCCGCAGGGCCACCCGGCCGTGCATTCCTTCCTCGGCGTGCCGATCGCCTCGCGCGAGCGCGTGCACGGCTGGCTGTACCTGGTCGACAAACTCGGCGCCGACGGCTTTTCGGAAGTCGACGAACGCGTTGCGGTGACGGTCAGCGCGCAGATCGCGGTGGCCTACGAAAACCTGCTGCTGTACGAAGAGATCAAGCGCCATCACTCGCAGCTGACGGCCGACATGACGGCGCGGATTCGCCTCGACGAAGACTTGCGGCGCTTTCGCACGGCGATGGACGCCACCGCCGACGCGATTTTCCTGATCGACCGCTCGGGCATGGCGTTTGTCGACGTCAACGCCACCGCCTGCCGCATGCTCGGTTTTTTTCGCGACGACTTCCTGGCGCTGTCGGCGCCGGCCCGGCCGGGCGAGGACGAGAACGACAAGCTGCGCCTGAAAGAGCTGTACGACAAGCTGCTCTCGGGCGACCAGTCGGGCGCCATGGCCGAACTGCTCCTGCAGCGCAAGGATGGCTCGCCGCTGTCGGTCGAAGTGCAGCGCCGCACCTTGCGCTCCGGTTCGAGCTGGATCCTGGTGGCGGTGGCGCGCGATATCACCGAGCGCAAGGAATCCGAACTGCGCCTGCTCAAACTGGCCCACTTCGACACCCTGACCGGGCTGCCCAATCGCAGCCAGTTCTATTCGTCGCTCACGCGCGCGCTGGAACAGGCCGGTGAACACCGCTGGGCGGTGGGCGTGCTGTTTCTCGACGTGGACCGCTTCAAGACCGTCAACGACACGCTCGGCCATCCGATCGGCGACGAGTTGCTGCGCCAGTTCGCCGGCCGCCTGGTCGACTGCCTGCGCGTGCGCGACACCATCGGCCGCTTCGGCGGCGACGAATTCGCCGCCATCCTGATGCTGCCGGAAGGGCCGCAGACGGCGATCGCCGTGGTCGACAAGATCCGCGAAACCTTGCGCCGCCCGTTCGACCTGGAAGGGCACGAAGTGACCGTCACGGCCAGCATCGGCATCACCGTCTACCCGGACGATGGGCTCGACGCCGACACCCTGATCAAGTACGCCGACACGGCCATGTACCGCGCCAAGGAAGCCGGGCGCGATGCGTTCCGCTTTTTCACGGCCGAGATGAACGCGCAGTCGCTGGCCCGGCTGGACCTGGAAAACGCGCTGCGGCGTGCCATCGACCATGGCGAATTCGTGCTGTACTACCAGCCCAAGGTGCATATCGGGTCGGGCCGCATCAGCGGCGCCGAAGCGCTGATCCGCTGGAAGCGGCCGGGTCATGGCATGGTGTCCCCGGGCCTGTTCATCCCGATCCTGGAAGAGACGGGCCTGATCGTGCGGGTCGGCACCTGGGTGCTCAATGAAGCGTGCCGCAAGATCAGCGACTGGGGCAAGAGCAAGATCGGGCCGGTGCACCTGTCGGTGAACGTTTCGGGCATCCAGTTTTTCGTCGGCGGCCTGGAACAGGAAGTGCTCAACGCGATCAAGGTGCACGACATCGCGCCCGAACTGCTGGAGCTCGAACTGACCGAAAGTTCGCTCATGTCGAACGCGGAAGACACGATTACCGTGCTGCGCAACCTGAAGGCGCTCGGCATCCAGATTTCGATCGACGATTTCGGCACCGGCTATTCGAGCCTGGCGTACCTGAAGCGCTTCCCGATCGACAAGCTGAAGATCGACATCGCGTTCGTGCGCGAAGTGACCAGCAACCCGGACGACGCGGCCATCGTGCTGGCCATCATCAACATGGCGCACAGCCTGAAGCTGCAGGTGATCGCCGAAGGCGTGGAAAAGGATGCGCAACTGGCCTACCTGCGCCGCCACGGCTGCGACGAGATGCAGGGCTACTACTTCAGCCGCCCGCTGCCGGAAGAAGAATTCGAACAGATGCTCGGCGAAGGCAAGTACCTGATGCCGCCGCTCGACGAGTCGCTGCTGAACCAGCAAACCCTGCTCATCGTCGACGACGACGCTTTCATGCTCGACGTGCTGTCGGACTTCCTGGCGCAGGACGGCTACCGCATCCTGACCGCCCAGACGGCGGCCGAAGGCTTCGATATCCTGGCGCGCCACAAGGTGCAGGTGATCCTGTGCGACCAGTGCATGCCGCTCATGAGCGGGACCGAATTCATGGAGCGGGTCAAGAACCTGTGCCCGGATACCTTCCGCATCATGCTGTCGGCGTATTCGGACCTCACGCCCATCATGGCGGCGATTAACCACGGGGCGATCGACCGCTTTTACACCAAGCCGTGGAAGGGCGCTGTCCTGCGCGAGAATATCCGAGAGGGCTTCCGCCTGCATCGCCAGATGCACGGGCGCCAGGCGGCCTAGCGGCGCGCGCAAACATCTCCGATACCCGGCCGCATGATACGATTGTGCTTCGTCCAACCGGGTTTTCGCGCAAGAGAGATTGATGCAAACAGATATAGCTGCCGATATCGCCGCCATCGAGGCGATTTCATCAGTGCCAACCATCCTCGAAGCGGTGGCCGCGATCACGGGGCTGCGCTTCGTCTGCATCGCGCGCGTGACGCAGGATTCATGGACCACCTGCGCCGTGCGCGACGAACTCGGATTCGGCCTGAAGGTCGGCGACGGCCTCGATGTGGCCACCACCTTGTGCGAGGAAGTGCGCGACACCAACCGGCCCGTCATCATCGACAACGTGAGCGAAGATACGCGCTACTGCCACCACCACACCCCGCGCATCTACGGCTTCCAGAGTTATATTTCGCTGCCGATCCACCGTCCGGACGGCTCCTATTTCGGCACCCTGTGCGGGCTCGATCCCTTGCCGGCGCAGTTGTCGAACACGGCCACCGTCTCGAGCATGACGCTGTTCGCCCAGCTCATCTCCAAGCACCTCGAAACCGAACTGAAACTGACTGAATCGCAGTCGGCCCTGCTGGGCGAGCGCGATACGGCGGAGTTGCGCGAGCAGTTCATCGCCGTGCTCGGGCACGATCTGCGCACGCCGCTGTCGTCGATCATGCTCGGCACCGAGCTGCTGCGGCGCGAGCACCTGAGCGCGCAGGCCGAGGGCGTGCTCGAGCGCATGCGGCGCAGTGCGCTGCGCATTTCGGCGCTGGTCAACGATGTCATGGATTTTACGCGCGGGCGCATGGGCGGCGGCATCGCCCTCGACTTGCGCAACGAGAGCGGCTTGGAGCAGTCGCTCGAACAGGTGGTGGCCGAGCTGCAGGGCGCCTATCCGGAACAGCGCATCGGGCTTGCGATCGACCTGCCCGAGACCGTGTACTGCGACCCGGCGCGCATCCAGCAGTTGCTGTCGAACCTGCTCAAGAACGCGCTGGTGCACGGCGCGCGCAGCGAGCCGGTGCAAGTCAGCGCCCGCGCGTGCGACGGCCAGTTCGAGATCAGCGTCACCAATGGCGGGCCGGCCATCGCGCCGGCCAAGATCGGGCAGCTGTTCAAGCCGTTCTGGCGGGCCTCCAGCCAGGTCGCCAGCGAGGGCCTGGGCTTGGGCCTGTTCATCGCGTCCGAAATCGCCCGTTCGCACGGCGCTACGCTGGACGTGGTTTCCGACGATGGCGCCACCCGCTTCACGTTCGGCATGCGCGCCGGCGCATCGGTCGAGCGGCGCATGCTGGCGCGCGCATGAGGCGCGCGCTGGCAATGCTGTCGATGCTGGCGGCGGGCGCGCCGGCCGCCGCCGAAACCATCATTCCCCTCCAGACGCGCTCGCCGTCCGAGGCCGAGGTGAAAACCTTCCATGCGTATTACCAGAAGCGCTTTCCCGATAATCACAGTGCGCAGCCGGCGTTTGCCGTCACGCGCCCGGACACCGGCGCACGGTGGGAGGTCATGGCAACGGTCAACATGGCGCCGCAGCGCGGACTCAAGCTGCTGTGCCGCATGCAGCGCATCGAATTCGCTTACGCCGCCGCCAGCGGCCAGTGGAGCGCCGGCGATCGTATTCGCCAGTTCGTCTGGCTCGACCGCGCCAGCGGCTGCGCGATCCCGGCCAAGCCGGTGGAGTTGTTGCAGCGCATGCCCGACACGGAGTTGACGGCCGTGCTGGCGCAGCAAGCCACATTGCTGGACAAAGCGCGCTTGCTGATGGCCGGAAACAGCGACTGTGCGCGCTATCGTTCGCTGCCGTTCGCGCTGCACGCGATCGATGTCGGCGCCAACGGATCGAGCAGCGAGGAAATGGTGGCGCTGAACTACCGCACCGCGTACGACGCCGACGCCACCGTCTGGGCGCGCCGCAGCGGCGCCGACTACGATCCCTGGAACGCCGCATGCGGCAGGACGATCAAGCCCTGGGCAGCTCAAGACAGACCTTGAGCCGCTCTTATACACCATGGCGATGAGGCAATGCGAATGTCGGGTGCAGCCGTTCGCGAGGCGTTACAATCAATGCCCATTAGAAATTTAACGAGTATCGGGCATGACCGTCACGTTCCTTCGCACCGCCATGCTCATCGCCCTGCTGGCCCATCTTCCCGCCGCGGCCATCTCGATCAGCCCCGTCGTTGTGATCCCTCCTTGTCCCGCCGCTGTCGTGAATGCGAGCCTGGCGCAGTTGGAGAAGCTCATGAGCGAGGACCCGGACGCCCGGCCATACTGTTATCCGGAGGCGCTCAAGAAACACGAAGCGCAGGCGGTTCCCATGCTGCTGCGCCTGCTGCAGCATGGGCGGCATCAGGTCCGGATCGGCGCCGCCTATGGCATTGCCGGGCTGGGCGAGGCCGCCGCTCCCGCCTTGCCCACCTTGATCGCGCACCACCGACGCCTCATTGCCGAACTGGCCCGGCAAGAAGCTGCACATGGCGGCGACGGCGTCAATCAAGAAACCCGCTTGCTGATGCAGCACCTGAGCCACGCAATCGGCGGTTTGCAAACCGTCGACGCGTCCGTGGCGCCGTACCTGGAAAGCGTGTTTTTCGACCCGGACAGCACCCTCGACGTGCGCCGCGCCAGTGCTACGCATGTGTGGGGCTGGGATACGCCCGAGCGCATTCGCCTGCGCATGACGCCGGTATTGCTGGCCGACGAGACGACGTTCGCAGACATGCGATCCCATGTTGCCTCTTTCTTGTTTTTCGCCAGGATCGACACCACGGTCGTCCTGCCGCAGCTACGGGCAAGCTTGCTGATGCCGCGCGGTCATGAGATGGTCCGACCGTATCTGGTCGTGCAAGGCGCGGTGGCCGGCATCCCCCACGTGTTGCAGTTGTATGCGGACGCGGCCGAAGGATCGGCCATGCGCCGCGAAATCGAGTCGCAGTTGCGGGAGCGCGAAGCGCTGCCCGAGATGGACTGGCAACTGAGCGCGGCTGCGCACAAGCCGGCATTGCTGCCGACCGTCGTCGAGTTGATGATGAAAACAGACATCCATTCCCGGCGCACCATGGATTATCTGGCCACCCGCCTGGACATCCCGTCCGAGGTCGACGGCAGCTTGCGCATCTTCATCAGCCTGCGGCAACCCGCGCCGCAAGCCCACCCGCGCCTGGTGGCTCTACTGCTGGCAAGCGGCAAGGATGGTCTGGCGCGGCGCGATTTACTGCTCGAAGCGCTCAGTGCGACAGACGGGCAAGCGACCATTCCCCAACAGTTTCTGCTGGCCGGACTGCAACACGATCTTGCGCTCAACCGCCGCACGAAGCCTGGCAGCGGCGGGCGCGGCACATGCTTGCCGGGGGCGGTCCTGGCGCAGTCGGCGCCGTTGCCGCCAGCGTATCTGCCCATGCTCAAGCGCGCCTATGCCGACACGGCCGGTACCTACGCTCCCGATTGCGTTCGCGCGGTGGAGGACATTATCGCCAACAGCGGGAGCCGTGCCGCTGTCGGGTTCCTCTACGAGCAACTATTTTCCAAGAGGTCCGAGGAGGAGCGTCGCATGCTGATGCGACCGCTGGCGAAGAATGTGGGACTGCTCTTGCCAAGGATAGGGCGCGAGATCGATGGCTTGCGCGGTGAACGGCGCGATGTGGTCGAAGCGCTCCTGCGCGGGCCGCAAGCGAGCGAGTTCCTGGCGCAATACCGCGCGCGGGTGGTGCCCGGCTTGCTGACCTTGCCATGGACGGAGTCGGTCGACCAGGACAGGGCCGGCCTGGACGAGACGCAAGTGGCGAGCGACACGCCCGCCTGCGCCCGGCTTGCGCAGGTAGTCAAGCGCGTTGATACGCTCGGGCTGACCACGCCCGAGGTCACGACCTGGCTGATGCGGGTTTATGCGGGGCCGTGCGTGCATGCCCATATCAGGGCGAGGGAAGCGCTTGACGCGTTGCGAAACAAGGAGTACGGAAAGCGCCCCATGCGTGTGCGGCAAGTCGATGCGCTGCTGGCGAACACGCCACCGGGCCTGACGCGTAAGCGCCTGGAACAACTGCGCAGCCTGTTCGACTGGGACGGATACGAACGGCGCATGAACGAGATGGCGCCGCCGATGGTGAGCGAAGAAAACTAAGTAAGTGTGCAGAAATCACAATAATTTGTGCGCACTTACTTAAGTCAATGTGCGGGACGCCATGGCGGGTGCGCGATGCCCGCCTGTCGTTCACCACCGAGGAGCCAATGTGCCGCCAGCAAGCCCGTTTATTGAGTTGGCCGGATATAATCAATGCTGACGGGAAATTCCACCGGCAAGTCGACCCGGTGCGGCCAGTCCTCATATTTACAACAGGAAGCGACACAATGACATTCGCCCAAACGATAGGACGTTGGGCGGGCATCGCCATGCTTGCGTTGCTTCCTCTCGCTGCCTATGGGGCGCCATCGGCTGCGCAAGAGGGGTGCGGGAGCGCGTTTGCCGACCTCACGCCGGCGCGTCTGGAGCAGCTTCTTGGTCAGCCGTCGACCGGTCCTTCGCATTGTTACGAAGACAAGCTGGTGGAATGGGGCGAGGAAGCTGTCCCCTTGCTGACGCGTCTTTTGCATGACGAACGTTCCTTTTCACGTTGCCTGGCCAGGACGGCGATCGCACGGCGGGAAAAGGCGCCCGGCCGTGGGAATGCCGATGAACCGGACGCGGACGTCTTTTTAGCCCGCATGGGGTGCCACATGGCCGATCAAGGCGCCCCGGCGGCCTCGGGGGCGCGCTACCTGTTGACAAATTATCCCGATCCGCGCAGCCGCGGTGCGGTCAGCCCCAAAGGTTTCGACCTGTTCTGGAAATTCACGCAAGGATATGAGCGCGAACGGGTCGATGCGCTCCACGTCATGCTGGCCGAGGAGAACCTGAGCCGGCACACGGTCGCGGTCCTGGCGCCGTTCCTGGCCGCCATGGGCAGACGGGGCGGCCCCGCGCTGGCGCAGTTGCGGGCGGCTTTGCGGATGCCGCAGCTTGGCGCCGAGCTGGTCGACCCGTTTCTCGCGGTACAAGGCAACGACGTCGGAATTGCCCATCTGTTGACGGTGTATGCGGCCAGCAGCGACGCCGCCATGCACACGGCGATCTACCTTGCTTTGAAAAAGCGTGCGTCTCCGGAGGAACTTGATCGGCAGATTTTCAACACGGTGACCGTTCCGGCATTGTTGCCGGCGGCATTGAACCTGATTCAACGAGGTATTGCGTCACCGCGTACCATCGACTATTTTGTCGAGCGCTTGGACCATCCCTCGACCGCCGTTGCCGCTGCCGACGTCTTTATCGCACTCAACCAAGCCGTCCCGAAGGCGCATCGGCGATTGCTCGCCATGGCGGCGGGCGATCGCGCGCACGGCGTGCATCGCGATGCGCTGTCAAAGGCGATTGCCAGGACCGGCGCGCTCTCCGACCTCGCGCGTGGCGCGCTCCTCGATGGCGCCAGGCCCGCCCCCGGCTGTACGACGGCCGGGTGTTTTGAAGCGGCATGCAGGTCGGCGAGCATGCTGGCGAGCGTTGGGCCATTGCCGCCTTCCGACTTGCCGACGTTAAAGCTCGCCTATGGCGATGCGTCCCGTGCCGGGGCCACTGACTGCCTGGCCATTGTGGCGGGCATGATCGCGGACTTCCACAGCCGTCCTGCGCTCGACTTTCTTTACGAGCGCTTTTTAGACAGTGGCAATGCGGAGCACACCTACTTGCTGAGCCAGGTCTTGGCGCGCAAGGTCGAGTTGCTGGTGGCGCGGATCGAGGGGGAGATCGACGGCCTGTACGATGCAAGGCTGGCCGCGGTCGAAACCTTGCTGTTTGCGCCCGCCGCGAAGGAGGCGCTGCACAGGCACCGCGAGCGCGTCTTGCCGACCTTGCTGACGCTGCCGTTCGGAAGCGATGCCGATCAGCCGGTGCCCGAGCCAGTCTCCCGCTACCGCCTGGTCATCCGCAACGGCCCCGGTATCATGATCGGGAACCATCCCGTGACCAAGGGCGGGCTGGCCGTGTATCGCATCGGCCGGCTGGCGCCGATGACGCCGGAGGTGGTGACGACGCTCTTGCGCGTGGCCGCCGGACCGCATGACGAGGCGGGCTATCAGGCGGTCACGCTGCTTTCCAGGATCCGCAACCAGGACCGCAGCCTGCGCGCGGCGCGGTTCAAGGAAATCGAAGACCTGCTCGCGGCGACGGCGCCCGGTTTCGCCGAGACGCGCCTGGAAATTCTACGGAATCATTACCGTCTTTCGCAGAGCGACTCGGAGAGCGGCAACAGGCGATAGCGATGCGGCCGGCGCTGTGGAAAACATGCTCCAGCATAGCTCACCAGAAAGGGCTGCGTCCTTCCGCAGGCGCCTCAACAAAGTCGAATTTTTGGACGATGGATAACATGAAGAAAATCGGACGCGATGTCCTCGTGATCGACACCAGCCAATGGCTGCCCGACTATGGCGCGACCACGGTCAAGCTGCTCACCGATGGCGGCACGCTGTCGGTCCTCATCGAGTACGACGGGGCGGAACGGCTGGAACGGAAAACACTGGTGTTCGGATCGGCGTGTTCGTTCGCCGAGTCGTCATTTCCCGGCCCCGCGCTGGACCCTCCTGCGCGACCTGCGGGAGGTGCTCGACCACGACGGGATCGACCTGCTGCTGGTGCACTGTTTCGCCGGCGCCAGCCGTTCCCCGGCCGTGGCCGAGGTGCTCGCCGGTCTGTATGGCGTCTCGATTGCGGACACGTGCTACCCGCGCGATGCGCGCTTCAAGGTCACGCCCAACAAGCATGTGTATGACACAATGGCGCGCGTCGCGTCCCGGGTCTGACTGGCGCCTGGTGCGCTTTAGAACGCACTCTCTAGCGCAGCTCACTAGAATGGACCGCAGCGATCCGACCCACATTTCATTCACGGAGTTCCGCAATGACAAAAAAACTCAATCCGCAGGCCGTCGAGGACGACTCGCAACTGGCCGACGCCGTGCGCACCTCGGCGCACCAGATCTGGCAAGCCGGCCTTGGCGCGTTCGCCAAGGCGCAGGAAGAGGGAAGCCGGGTGTTCAGCAAACTGGTCCAGGAAGGCAACGACCTGCAAAAACGCACCCGCTCGATGGCCGAGGACAAGGCCGGCGGCGTGGCCGAGGGCGCCGCCAGCGTGGCCGAACTGGTGGCGCGCCAGGCGTCCGGATCGTGGGACAAGATGGAGCAGGTGTTCGAAGACCGCGTCACGCGCGCCCTGGCCGGCATGGGCGTGCCGACCCGGGCGGAAGTCGAGGCGCTGGCCGTGCGCGTCGAGGAACTGAGCAAGCTGGTGGCGCAACTGAGCGCTCAGGCGGCTCCCGCCAGGCCGGTAGCAGCCAAGCCAGCAGCCAAGCCGGCAGCCAAGCCGGCAGCCAAGCGCGCGGCCGGGGCGCCTGCCAAGCCGGCCGCCAAGGCGGTAGCCAAGGCCGCAGCGGCGCCACGCAAGCGCGCAGCGGCCAAAACGCCCGCGCCGAAAGGCGGGCAGGGCGGCTGACCGTACGCCAGGGTATCGTCATTTGACCCTGTGAGGGCAGCCATGTTCGGTGTTATGCTTGCATGAGAAAAAACACCGACCGCCCCGCCATGCTACAGAAAGCTCCCCGCCGCACCCGTGAACGCATCCTCGAATTGTCGTTGCGGCTGTTTAACGAGTTCGGCGAGCCGAATATCACCACCACGGTGATCGCCGAGGAGATGAATATTTCTCCGGGCAATCTCTACTACCATTTTCGCAACAAGGATGACATCGTCAATTCGATCTTCGTGCAGTTCGAAGCCGAGATCGAGCGCATCCTGACGGTGCCGGACGGGCGCCGCTCGAACATCGAGGACGTGTGGATCTATCTGCATCTGATGTTCGAACTGATCTGGCGCTACCGTTTTTTCTATCGCGACCTGAACGACCTGCTCTCGCGCAACCGCAAGCTCGAACTGCATTTCAAGCTGATCCTGGCGCACAAGATCAAGGTGGCCAAGGAGTTGTGCGAAGACCTGCGCAGCGAAAAGTCGCTCGAAGCGTCGGACGCCGACATCAATGCCATGGCCACGAACATGGTGGTGGTGGCCACCTACTGGCTGTCGTACGAATACGTGCTCAATCCGCGCAAGTATTCGGAGCAGCAGGCCATGTCGGACGCGCTGGCACGCGGCTGCTACCAGGTGCTCTCGCAGATCGGTCCTTACCTGCGCGGCGACACCCACCTGCTGTTCCAGAAGCTGTCCGAGGAATACCTCAAAAAGCTTAAATAAGAAAACTCAAATAAGAAGCGGCACACAATGAAGTCAATCGCAGTCTATTGCGGCGCCTCGTACGGCGCCTCGCCGCTGTACGCGGACAGCGCGCGCGCCATGGGCCGCGCGCTGGTGGAACAGGGCATCGGCCTGGTGTACGGTGGAGGCAAGGTGGGCCTGATGGGCGTCATCGCCGACGAAGTGCTGCGCCTGGGTGGCGAAGCGGTCGGCGTGATTCCGCAGGCGCTGGTCGAACGCGAACTGGCGCACGACGGCCTGAGCAAGCTGTTCATCGTGCGCGACATGCATGAACGCAAAGCCATGATGGCCGAGCTGTCGGACGGCTTCATCGCCATGCCGGGCGGGATGGGTACGCTCGAAGAACTGTTCGAGATGCTGACCTGGTCGCAGCTCGGCATCCACCGCAAGCCGGTCGGCGTGCTCAATACCGGCGGCTTCTACGACCTGCTGGCCGCGTTTGTCATGCACCAGCATCGCGAAGCCTTCGTGCGCGAGGAGCATGCCGGCTTGATGATGGTCGAGGCCGAGCCGCAGGCGCTGCTGGCGCGCCTGCTGGCACGCTAAGTACCCGCACGTGTCCGGCGCCACCGTGCTGCTGGTGCTGTTCGCCGCGCTGCTGCACGCGAGCTGGAACGCACTGGTCAAGGCCGGCCCCGATAAACTCCTTTCCACGGTGCTGGTGGCCAGCGGCGGCGCTGTGCTGGCCGCGCTGGCGCTGCCGTTCCTGGCGTTGCCGGCGCCGGCCAGCTGGCCGTGGCTGATCGCGTCGGCCTGCTGCCACCTGGCTTACTACCGTCTGCTGGCCGCCGCCTATGCGCATGGCGACATGAGCCACGCGTATCCGCTGATGCGCGGCAGCGCGCCCTTGCTGGTGGCGCTCGGTTCCGCCGCGCTCGTCGGAGAAGTGCTCAGCCTGCGGCAGTATGGCGCGATCGCGCTCATTTGCGCCGGCGTGCTGGCGATGAGCCTGCGGCGCGCCGCTGGCGCCACGCCGCCCTCGCGCCGCGCCACCCTGTTCGCCTTGCTCAACGCCGCCGTGATCGCGTGCTACACGCTGGTCGACGGCATCGGCGTGCGCCGGTCCGGCGCACCGCTGGCCTACACACTGTGGCTGTTCGCGCTGTCGGCCGCTGTGCTGCTGGTGTCGGTGATGGGCGAGCGCCAGGCCTTGCGCGCTTATGCGGGCCGGTACTGGAAGACCGGCCTGCTCGGCGGCTTTGTTTCGATGGCGTCGTACGGGCTGGCCCTGTGGGCGATGACGGCGGCGCCGGTGGCCGTCATCGCCGCGCTGCGCGAGACGTCGATCCTGTTTGCGGCGCTGATCGCCAGCGTGTTCCTGCGCGAGCGGCTCGGCGTGCGTCGCCTGTGCGCGGTCGGCATGATTGCCGGCGGTGCGGTGGCGATGCGCTTTGCGTGACGGCACATCAGTCAGGTAAAGCGCATCGTGCCCGATGCTCACGGTCTATTCTGAAGATGTCGCCTTTTCGGAGACGTCAGTTGCACGATCATGGCGCTGCTTCATAAAGCTAGTCACTGTGCCAATGATCGTGGTGGTTAGAACGATGCCAGCTAGAACATCCTTATTCATCATGGCGAAAATCAACGCCATACCGTATCCACCGGCGATGAAGCTGTAGCTCATCCAGTGAACGCGTTGGATATCGTTCATTTTGGCGTTGATGATGTTCAGTTGTCTTTCTCGAAGATGGGCCGAATCTGCCTCGAGTATTTTCAGGATGCGCTCGGGTGCATCGGCGATGACTGCTCCGTACTGACGCATGATGTCAGGGGGAGGCAGAAAGCTGGTGGACGCATGGCGGCGGCATGCGGCCACGTTGACCCGCCGCTCCGGCGCTGAATCATCACTTGTCGCTGCGTGAGGATGCGAGGATATGAACATGCGGCGTCGCTCCCGGCTTCTTGGCAAGGTATCGGCGCAATTGCCGAAAACCCGGCCCGCTTCACGCGGCGTCGATAGCACATACCTACTTGTTTTTTTGCTGTTCGACATCTAGGCCTACCTTGTCGATGGCCGCTTCCATCCTGCGCCCTATCCCTGCCCAGTTGTCGCGCATCATCTCGGCAGCGCTTTGGTGTATCCGAACTCCGCCGTACTCGCCGTACTCGCTGTAGTCGCTGCTCGGCCGCAACGAAAAAACGCCGGGAAACGCCTTGAGTAGTTTCGACAGCATGAAAAACCTCCAATCAGAACATAGGCACATCACTCATGTACCGATTGGACCTGCGCGCACCACGGTTAGTTCAATTTAATGTCGTCATGCCGCATCGGCGTGCGGGCCGAACAAGGGACGCCCGGCGCTGTCGCAGCCGGCCTGCATGCGCGCCTGTTCCTCCAGCAACAAGGCGATCTGCGCCGGCGGCACCGGACGGCTGAACAGGTAGCCCTGCATCTCGTCGCAGTCGTTATCGCGCAGGAAGGTGCACTGCTGCTCGGTCTCGACGCCTTCGGCGATCACGCGCAGCTTGAGCATGTGCCCGAGCGAGATCACCGCCTTGGCGATGGCCTGGTCGTCGGGATTGTCGGCCAGTTCGCGCACGAAGGACTTGTCGATCTTCAGGGTGCTGATGGGGAAGGACTTGAGCGCCGACAGGCTCGAATAGCCGGTCCCGAAGTCGTCGATCGACAGCGAAATGCCCATCGCCTTCAACTCGCGCATTTTGTCGACCGATTGCGACAGGTCGCGCATGATCAGGCTTTCGGTCACTTCCAGCTCCAGCGCGCTTGGTGTCAGGGCGCTCTCGCGCAGGGCTGCGGCGACCCGTTCGACCAGGCGCTTTTCTTCGAACTGGCGCGGCGAGACATTGACCGACATCGTCACCGGCGCCAGGCCCGCATCCTGCCACGCCTTGTTCTGGCGGCAGGCCGTGTGCAGCACCCAGTCGCCGATGGCGACAATCAGCCCGCTTTCTTCGGCCAGTCCGATAAAGCGCATCGGCGAGACCACGCCATGCTCGGGATGCTCCCAGCGGATCAGCGCTTCGACGCCGAAAATGAGGCCGCTGCGCAGGTCCACCTTGGGCTGGTACAGCAGGTGGAACTGGCCGTCGTCGAGGGCGCCGCGCAAGCCTTCGAGCAGCACCAGTTTTTCTTCCACGCTGGCGTTCATCTCGCGCGTGTAGAACTGGAAGTTGTTGTTGCCCATCTCCTTGGCGCGGTACATGGCGGCGTCGGCGTTCATCATCAGGGTGTTCGGCCCGGCCCCGTCGCGCGGGTACATCACCACCCCCATGCTGCAGCTGACCTGCACTTCCTGGCCGCCCAGCAGGATCGGTTCGGTGACGGCCTGGCGGATCTTTTCCAGCACCGGCGCGACCGCCATCGGGTTGTCCGGCTGGTCGGGCAGGATGATGATGAATTCGTCGCCGCCGAAGCGTCCCAAGGTGTCTTCGCGCCGTACGCAAGCCGCCATGCGCGTGCCGACCACCTTGAGCAGTTCGTCGCCGGCGTTGTGACCGAGGCCGTCGTTGACCAGCTTGAAGCCATCGAGGTCGATGAAGGCCACCGCCACGCAGCGGTTGCGGCGCTGCGCCTGGACGATGGCCTGGTCCAGGCGGTCGCGGATCAGGCTGCGGTTGGGCAGGCCAGTCAGTTCGTCGTGGTGCGCCATGTGGCGGATGCGTTCCTCGGCCACCTTGCGCTCGGTGATGTCGCGCACGATCGCCACCACGCCGTCTTCGACCGCCACCACCTGGCGGTGCAGCCAGCAGGTACGCGCGCCGCTCAGTTCGGCCAGCCATTCGGCTTCGTGCACGCCGCCGTCCAGGGTGACCTTGATCAGGTCTTCGAAGATGCCGTTGTCGCGAAAGGCCGGCAGCATGGCCGACAGGCGCATGCCGCGCAGGGCCGGCTTGTCCATGCCGGCCAGTTTTTCGGCGCGCGTGTTGGTCGCCTCGATCACGAAGTCGCTGATCGCGCCGCCGTCGTTGACGATGCTGCGCATGAGGAAAAACGCATCCAGGCTCGCTTCCGACGCGGCGGCGTAGGTTTCCTGGGCACGCCGGATGCGGTGCCGGGTGCGCGTGAGCTGCCACGACCAGACGCACACCAGGGTGACGATGACGACCAGCACGGCGCTGCCGCTGCCGGCCACCCACAGGTAGTTGCGGCGCTGCTGCTCGAAAGCGGCCATCGACTCGTGTTCGGACAGGCCGACCAGCGCGGTCAGCGAAAAACCGTGCAGGCGGCGCACGCTGGTGTAGCGGCGCACGCCGTCCCAGCTGCTGGCCAGCGCCTGGCCGGCGCCGGCCTCGCGCGCGAAGCGCGGCGCGGCCTGGCCCCAGACCACCTTGTCGCCGATGCGCAGGGCGCGGAAAACGCCATCGGTGCCATACAGCCCGAGCGCGCCCGACTCGCCCAGGCGCGAGCGCTCGTAGCCGCTGGTGAAGTAGGCCGGGTCGACTTCGACGATGACGACGCCGGCGAAGCTGCCATCCTTGTCGTTCAGGCGCCGCGTGAAGTGCAGGTGCCAGTCGGGATTGGCGTCGTCGCGCAGGGTCTGGCTGACGTAGGGCGTGCTGGTATCGCTGTCGCGGTGGAATCCGAAGTAGCCCTGGCGCGACACGTCGATCATGCGCGCCGGCGGATTGCTGGCCACCAGCATGCCGTCGCGGTCGGCGATGCTGACCACGAACACCAGGCCCGAAGGCAGCAAGCCTTGCTGGTTCAGGGCGGGCAGGGCGCCGGCCGTGCCTTTCAGTTCGACCGCGTACTTGAGCACTTTCAGGGTCTGGTCGATGCTGCCCAGGTTGCGCTGCATCTGCGCTTCGTAGGTGTCGATCAGTTCCAGGCTCGACGCGCGCGCGGCGCTCTGCGCGGCGGTGCGTTCGATGCCGATGAAGTGGTCGGTGGCCATCCAGATCATCACCAGCAGCAGCATGGCGAACAGCGGCAGCGAGATATGGGTTTCCTGCCCGAGCCCGAGCAGGCGCGTGAGGCGGGCGCGCATGCCGTTCATGCTCAGCGCACCACCAGCACGGCTTTGACGCTCGGGTCGAGCGCGGCCTTGTCGATGTAGCCGATCAGGGCCGGATTGTCGGCCACCATGCGCCGTACGGCGGCGCTGTCGGCGGCTTCCTGGGGCGGCTGGCCGCGTCCCGTGAAGATCATCTTGGTCCAGTAAGCCTTGAGCAGGGCCGGCGTCTTGGCGGCCACGCGCGCATAGAATTCGTCGCGCAGCTGGGAGCCGATGCGCTGGTCCAGCGCCACCGCTTCGGCGCCGTCGGGAAAGGTGCCGACCTGGCCGAGGAAGATGTCGGCCACCTGGTCGGCGCGCAGGCTGGCGACCGGGCTTTTGGCCGAGACGATCACCACCAGTTCGGCGCCGGCGGCGTGCAGCGATGACGCGGACAATGCCACCGCCAGGGCGCAGGCGCCCAGCACGCGTCGAAGTGAGTTGTTGTTCATGGCGCCGTCCTCAGAACACGAAGTCGAGCACCGCGCTCGCGAGGTTCACGCGCGGGTGCGCGCCAAAGCCCGGCTGCACGTTGAACAGGGTGCCGCGCGAATGCTGGCCCGGGCGCACTCGGTCGTACTGGAGCTTGAGGGCGATATTGTGGCGCACATCCCAGCGCATCCCGGCGCTGACGGTGTTCTGGACCGGTACGCTCTTGAGCAGGTAGTTCAGGCCTTCATTGAGCTGGGCGGCCGGTGCGGCCAGCTGCGGCGGCAAGCCGTCCAGCGGCAGGCCGGGGTCGCGCGTGGCACTCTTGGCCTTGGCGCCGGCGAACGCGATATACGGCGTGAAGGCGCCGAAGCGGTAGCCGGCGCTGGAATACACCGTAACCGACTTGCCGAAAAAGGAATGGGTGGTGAAGCGCCCGATTTCGCCCATGACGAACCAGTTGCCGGGATCGTAAGTGGCGCCGATGGTCAGGGCGTTAAAGCGCTTGCTCTCGACTTCATATTGACGCGCCAGGTCTTCGCCGCGCGGGCCGAACTGGCGCAGGCCGTCGAACAGATAGCCGGCCAGGTTGATCGTCACCTCGCTGCTGAAGGCGCTGATGCGCCCGCTCAGGGCGCCGTGTTCGGCGGTGGTCGAGATGCCGGTCAGTTTGCGCGCCTTGACACTGTTCTCGTCCAGCAGTTCAAGGGTGGTGCCGCCGGCGAATGCCTGGCTGACGAATTTGACGTCGCCGGCGCGCCAGCGGTAGCTGACATCGACCCCGTCGCTGTTGCTGATCGGGATGGCGCCGTACACCTCCACCGGCGTGCGCGCCCATGGGTAGGCATAGCCGATCTTGCGGTAGTCGGCCGCCAGGAAGATCGGCAGGCCGATGCGCCCGAGCCGCAGCGACAAGTCTGGCGTGGCCTGGTATTTGACATTGGCCCATTCGATGATGGGGCGGTAGCTGTGGTCGAGCCGCTGTTCGGCGATCACCTGCACCACGCCCGACCACTGCTTGTTGACGGTCACGCCGAGCTGCGCGCCGAGGCGGCTGTCCACATGCGCACTCCAGGCGTCGGTGTAGCCGGCCCCGGTGGCCTTGAGGACGCTGGAGGAAAAATCGGCGTGGCGGTTGTCGGAGTAGGTCACTGCGGCCGTGCCGAAGCCGCCGAAGGTCCAGGCCAGGCCGTCCGGATCGGCCGCGCGTGCGCCGCCGCCGGCCAGCAGCAGGGCGGCCAGGGTGCAGGCGCGCGTGACGACAGGGGCAGGGTGGGAAGCAAGCTTGGTCATAAATAGAAGTCCGGTGAAGCATGCCTTGCGCAGGCGCAGCACGTCGGTGCGCGCGCGTGGCTCAGGCCAGGTGCGGGAATGTTGTTTTTCAGGCTAGCGGGAATTGGGCCAGCGCGGGGTTCAGCTTCGACTTTATAGAGCAGGGTGGCGCTTGTCGATCATTATCCTCCCCTTCGTAATCGTCCTGATAACTTGTGATGCGGAAGTGCAACATTTGGAGAGAATGTCGAAGGGCGGGGGTGGGGCGGCGCGCTGCGTGATACCGAAACGGGGATCGCGCGACGCGAAAAATTCATTGGTCCGCAAGGCGCGCCAGGCCTACCCTGAGTTGGCAGGGCAAGCACAACCATAACGGAGACCCATGTTAAAACCACTCATCGCGGCGCTGGCCCTGGCCATGTGCGCCGCCCCGGCGTCGGCCATCGAACTGGCCGGCGTCAAGAACGCGCACGACCCCGGCACCGTCACCAAGGACGGCGACACCTACTTCAACTTCACCACCGGCAAAACGGGCATCTGGCACTCGACGTCGAAAGACCTGATCAACTGGTCGGCGCAGAGCAAGCCGGTGTTCGCCACCTATCCGGGCTGGATCGCCAACAAGATCCCCGGCTTTAGCGGGGACATGTGGGCGCCCGACGTGATCCACATGAACGGTTACTACTACCTGTATTACTCGGTCTCTTCGTGGGGCTCGACGACGTCGGCGATCGGCGTGGCGCGTTCGGCGTCGCTGAAAAACCCGGCGTGGACCGACCTTGGCATCGTGGTCGAATCGTTCGGCAGCCCGGCCGAAATCAACGCGATCGACCCGGCCCTGTTCCGCGACCATGACGGCAAGGTGTACATGTCGTACGGCTCGTTCTTCGGCGGGATCGGGGTGGCGCAGATCAACCAGGCCAACGGCAAGCTGGCTGGCAGCGTGACCAGGGTATTGGGTGGCGGGCACCAGGATATCGAGGCGCCGTACATCACGCGCAATGGCCAGTACTACTACCTGTTCGTCAACCGCGGGGCCTGTTGCAAGCTGGCCGACAGCACCTACTACGTGGAGGTGCTGCGCGCCACCAGCGTGACGGGACCGTATGCGGGCGCGCGCACGATTTTGCCCAACACCGACGGCAAGTACAAGGGGCCGGGCCATGTGGGGGTGCTCAAGCAGGATGGCTGCAATTTCGTCTCGACCCATTACTATGACCTGAGCGACAAGGGCAACGCCAAGCTGGACATCCTGAAGATGAGCTACAGCGGCGGTTGGCCGAGCATGACGCGCAATTTCAGCAGCTTTGCCGGCTGCGGCGGCATCAGCGACGGCGCGTATGCGATCAAGTCACGCGCCAGCGGCAAGGTGCTGACGGTGGCCGGTGCGGCCACGGCCAACGGCGCCCTGGTGCGGCAGGCCGCCGACAGCGGCGCGAAACATCAGTCGTGGTACGTGATCGGGCAGGGTGATGGCATCTACAGCATCATCAACGCGGGCAGTTTGCGCAGCCTGGATAACTACGGTAACTCGACCACGGCCGGCACGCCCATCGCGCAGTGGGATTACTGGGCCGGCAGCGGGCAGAAGTGGCGCTTTGCCAGTCCGGCGCCGGGCTGGCATTCGGTGAGCAACCAGTTGAGCGGGATGGCGCTGGACCTGCAGGGCGGCGGCACGCAGGACAATGCGGCCGTCCTCCAGTACCCGCTCAATAATGCGGCCAACCAGCAGTGGTCCTTGCAGCGGCGGTAAGGCGCCGCCGGGTCCCATCACCAGAGGCGCTGGCCCGACACGTCGAGCTGCGTCAGGTACAGCCTCAGGTCGAATTCGTACTGGTGGTAGTTCGGCTCCATGTAGCAGCACAGCTTGTAGAAAGCCTTGTCGTGCTGCTTTTCCTTGACGTGCGCCAGTTCGTGCACGGCGATCATGCGCAGGAATTCGATCGGCGTGTCCTTGAACACGGTGGCCACGCGGATCTCGTGCTTGGCCTTGAGCTTGTTGCCCTGTACGCGCGAGATGAAGGTGTGCAGGCCGAGCGCGTGCTGGATCACGTGCAGTTTGCTGTCGAAGACGACCTTGTTGATCGGGTCGGCGTTGCGCAGGAATTCGGTCTTGAGGTCTTGCACGTAGTCGTACAGGGCGCGGTCGGTGCGCACCTCGTGGGCGGCGGGATAGCGCTGCTTGAGCACGTCGCCGAGCTTGTTTTGCGCGATCAGCTGGGTCACTTGCGCCTGCGTCTGTTCGGAGTAGGCGCTCAGGTATTTAAGGGGTTGCATAGGAGCACTTTACCATGCCGTGCCCACCGGCACGTGCATGAAAGCGACAGGGCCAGCGTTGAGATGGATGCTTTGGAGGTACATATGTTAAAGTTTATCAATTTTATAAGATGAACATATGAGCCAGAATCCCTACGCGCCGCCCAAGGCCGACATGAGCCAGCCAGCGCTGGCGGCTGGTTCCGACGAGATGTTCTACGTAGTTTCGCAGCGCAAGTTCACGATTCTGTTCCTGGCGACCGTCGGCGTATACGAATTCTACTGGTTCTACATGAACTGGTGTCTCGTCCGGCGCCAAAGCCGGCTTGTGTATGGCCCCGACAGCACGATCTGGCCGGCCGCGCGCTCCGTCTTCGCGCTGTTCTTTGTCCACTCCTTGTTCAACGCCGTGGCCGCTCACGCGGCGGCCAGGGCGCGCCCGCTGGTGTGGGACCATCGCTCCCATGCGCTGATCCTGGTCGTGCTGCTGGGCGCCACGCATGCCGTGAACTGGATGTCGGACACGAACCTCAACAGCGGACTGATGCTTTTCCTGGTGTTTGCCACCTGCTACCGCGAACGCCTGGCGCAGGGCTATATCAACCACAGTTGCGGTGATCCGCAGGGCGAGAGCAACAACGAACTGACGTGGGCGAACTACGTCTGGATCGCCCTCGGATGCTTGCTGTGGGGCGTGGTGTTCGTGAGCATGTTCATGTTTGAGGATGTCATGAGCCTGTTCATGCCCGAGGAAGTCGATTGAAACCGCTCGCTTGTCGGGGACGCGGCGTGTCGAACCCGCCGGCGGCAAAGGCCGGCGACATGAAATCGATTTCAATCTGCTCAAAAAAACAACAAAATCGCCGTTGTCAGATAGGCACGAGGAGAAAATTTATGTTAAAATTATGCAACTTTTCCTGAAAGAACTATATGACAGATAACCTTTATGCACCTCCGCAAGCCGACATGAGCAAGACGCCAGTGGCGGCCGGCTCCGATGACAGCTTCTATGTTGTCTCGCAGCGCAAGTTCACGCTGATGTTCATTTTGACGTTCTCGATGTACCAGGTGTACTGGTACTACAAGAACTGGAGCAACTACAAGAAGCAATGCCAGCTGCAAAACTCGACCGACAGCGATATCTGGCCGGTGGCACGCGCCTTTTTCGCGCTCTTCTTCATCCACGCCTTGTTCCGCCGCGTGGACCAGCACGCGGATGCGAAGCAGCGACCGCTGGGCTGGGATTTCGCGAGCCATGCCACCGGGCTGGTCGTCCTGCTCGTCGTTGCCAACGTGCTGAACGGCTTTCTCACCAGCATCCTCGGCCCGTTCCTGGGCAACTTGGTCGCGCTGGCCGTGCTGGGCGGTATTGGCTACAGCATGCGTAGCGCCCAGGCGTATATCAACAAGGCTTGCGGCGATCCGGAAGGCGCAGCCAATAACAATCTGACCACCGCCAATTATCTGTGGATGGGATTCGGCGTCTTGATGTGGTTGATGGTCATCGTCGGAATGTTCGCAACCGCGACTCCGGTTTAAGCATGTCGTCGCGGCGGCCATCGACGCAGGTCGATGGCCACCGCCAGGTGTCATCGGGCCAGCCGTCGGCCCGCGTCAGAACAGGCGATTTTCTTTGTTCGCCTCTTCAAAGCTGGCCTGCGTGACATCCTCGTCGCGCAGGCCGAACGCGTAATTCGCCTCCAGCCACATCACGTTGATGATGGCGGCCGAGAGGGCAAGGCCTATCCCTAATATCCAGGCAAAATACCACATGGTCTGCTCCTAGTAAGATTCGTGTTCGTTTTCGCGGATATGCGCCGCGGTGACCTTGCCGCGCATGATCGAATACACCCAGCTGGTGTACACCACCACGATCGGGAGCATCACCACAATCACCCAGAACATCACGCCCAGGCTCTTGTGACTGGCCACCGCATCCCAGGCGGTCAGGCCGCTGCCGGGCGAGAGCGACGAGGGCATGATAAACGGGAACATGGCCGCGCCGGCCGTCAGCAGGATCGAGGCGACCGACACGCCGCTGGCCAGGAAGGCCGGCAGGCTGCGGCGCGCCGCGCATAAAAGCACCGCCAGCGCCGCGCCGAGCAGGCCCAGGACCGGGAAGGCGATCGTCAGCGGCCAGCGCGCGTAGTTATCCATCCACGCGCCGACGCCGCGCTCGACCACTTTGGCGGTCGGCATGAAGGCGCTGTCGACCGGCGGCATCGAGACGATGCGAAACCCCTCCATCCCGGTTGCGACCCACACTCCGGCCGCGCCGAAGGCGAGCAAGGTCAGCGCACCGGCCGCCATGGCCGCCTTGCGCGCGCGCCCGGCGATGACGTCATCGGTCTTCTGGTACAGGTAAGTGGCGCCGTGCATCGCCAGCATCGACACCCCCAGCACGCCGGCCAGCAGGCCGAAAGGATTGAACAGGCCAAAGAAGCTGCCGGTGTACTCCATGCGCATGGTGTCGTCGTAGTGGAAGGGCACGCCCTGCAGCAGGTTGCCGAAGGCGATGCCGAAGATCAGCGGCGGCACGAAGCCCCCGGTAAACAGGCCCCAGTCCCAGGCATTGCGCCAGCGCGTGTCGGCCAGCTTGCTGCGGTAGTCGAAGCCGACCGGGCGGAAGAACAGCGCGAACAGCAGCAGCATCAGCGCCACGTAAAAGCCCGAGAAGGCGGCCGCGTACACCAGCGGCCAGGCCGCGAACATGCAGCCGCCGGCGGCGATGAACCAGGTCTGGTTGCCTTCCCAGGTCGGGCCGATCACGTTGATGATGACGCGCCGTTCCATGTCGTCCTTGCCGAGGAAGGGCAGCCACATGCCGACCCCGAAGTCGAAGCCGTTGGTCAGCGCGAAGCCGATCAGCAAAATGCCGACAAAGCCCCACCAGATGACTTTGAGCGTGTCGTAGTCGAAGATCATGCGGCCTCCTTGTGTTCCAGTTCCCAGTGATATTTACCCGTATGCAGCGCGCTCGGTCCCAGGCGCGTGTACTTGATCATCAATCCCATCTCGATCACCAGCAACAGCGTGTAGAAGCCGATGAAGCCGGCCAGGCTGAAATACAGGTTCGACGCCTGCAGCGTGGACGCCGACAAATGGGTCGGCAGGATGCCGGCGATGGTCCACGGCTGGCGGCCGTATTCGGCCACCACCCAGCCCAGTTCGGCCGCCACCCACGGCAGCGGGATCGCGACCACGGCCAGTTTCAGCAACCAGCGCTGCTGCGCCAGGCGCTTGCGGATCAGGAAGTAGAACGAGGCGCTGAAGATAAACAGGAACAGGAATCCCAGGCCGACCATGATGCGGAAGGACCAGAACAGCGGCGCGACTTTCGGCACTGTGTCGTTGACCGCCATCTTGATCTGCGCTTCGGTGGCGTCGATCACGCGCGGGGTGTACTTCTTGAGCAGCAGGCCGTAGCCCAGGTCGTCCTTCAGGCGCAGGAATTCGGCACGCGCTTCAGGCGACTTGTCGCCGCCTTTCAGGCGCGTGAGGGCCGCGTACGACAGCATGCCGTTGCGGATGCGCTTCTCGTGCAGCTTTTTCAGGTCCTTGATGCCGGTCACCTGGGTATCGAGCGAACGGGTGGCGATCACGCCCAGCACGTAGGGAATCTTGACCGCGTAATCGGTGCGCTCCTCGGCGTCGTTGGGCAGGCCGATGAGGGTGATGCCGGCCGGCGCCGGCTCGGTTTCCCATTCGGCTTCGATGGCGGCCAGCTTGACCTTGTTCACTTCCCCGGCGGTGTAGCCCGATTCGTCGCCCAGCACGATTACCGACAGGGTCGAGGCCAGGCCGAAGCCGGCCGCGATGGCGAACGAGCGCAGAGCGAACGGCACGTCGCGCGCCTTGAGCAGGTAAAAGGCCGACACCCCCAGCACGAACATCGAGGCGGTGACATAGCCGGCGGCGACGGTGTGCACGAACTTGACCTGGGCGACCGGATTGAAGATGACATCCGAGATGCTCACCAGTTCCATGCGCATGGTTTCGAAATTGAACTCGGCGCCGACCGGGTTGTTCATCCAGCCGTTGGCGATCAGGATCCACAGGGCTGACAGGCTCGATCCGAGGGCCACCAGGAAGGTCACGCCCAGGTGCTGCACTTTCGACAAGCGCGACCAGCCGAAGAAGAACAGGCCGACAAAGGTCGACTCGAGGAAGAAGGCCATCATGCCCTCGATCGCGAGCGGGGTGCCGAAGATATCGCCCACGTAGTGCGAGTAGTAGGCCCAGTTGGTCCCGAACTGGAATTCGAGGGTGATGCCGGTGGTGACGCCCATGGCAAAGTTAATCCCGAACAGCTTGCCCCAGAACTTGGTCATGTCGCGGTAGATTTCGCGCCCGGTCATGACGTAGACCGATTCCATGATTACCAGGATCCACGACAGGCCGAGGGTGAGGGGAACGAACAGGAAGTGATACATGGCGGTCGCGGCGAACTGCAAGCGCGACAGGCTGACAACATCATCGATGGGACTCATGGCGTGGCCTTGGCAGGAACAGGTGGTGTTGGTCGGGGCGTCGCGAGCAGGTGCTGTTCGACCTGCGCGGTCGGCATGCGCATTTTTTTAACCTGGGGCGTGGAGAAAAAGGCTTTGTAGAGCATGAACAGGATGACGGCCTTCAAAACCAGCACCAGCGTGATCGCCAGTGCGAACGGGAGGCGGTGAAGAAGGGCGCGCATCTTATTCGCCTTTGACGTTGCTCTCGCCGCTGTCGCGGTCAGCGGCGGCTGCCGCTTCGGGGGCGGCCGGCTCGGGAGCGCGCTTCTTGCGGAAGGTGCCGCGCACGGTATCGCCCACGTTGAGCAGGGTCTTGACGGTGGAGCCCATTTTCATCAGCGAGGTGAGGGTTTCGGGCGAGAGACGCTGCACGTCGTCGAACCAGGAGCTCGATAGTTCGATCAGGTTGTACATCTCGCGCATGCGTTCCTGGGCGACGCGGTCGGCGTCGGTGGCCGGCGTTTCGAGCAGGGCGTCGCGCAGCATCGAGAGGGTCGGCTCGACTTCGCGACGGCGGCGTTCCTCGAGCAGGGCCTTGAAGATGTCCCAGATATCCTTGGGCGGCTCGAAGTATTCGCGGCGGTCGCCCGGCTGGTGCAGCAGCTTGACGAGGCGCCAGGATTGCAGCTCCTTGAGGCCCATCGACACATTCGAGCGCGAAAACTGCAGGTGTTCGGCGATTTCGTCGGCATTGAGCGGCTTGGCCAGCACGTACAGCAAGGCGTAAATCTGCCCCACGGTGCGGTTAATGCCCCAGCGGCTGCCCATTTCGCCGAAGTGCAGGATGAATTTCTGGGCAAGTGGACTGAGATTGGTCATGTCTATAGGTCTTTGGAAGTATTGAATTTTCAGGAATTACTGAAATTATAGAAGGTTTACGAATTACGTGCAGGGGAGGGCCTGGAATGTTGCCGTAGGTGTCGGATAGGAACTGGACAGGCAAGCGGGCGCCCGCTCGTGTCAGCCCGGTGTCAGGTCTGACATTCGGACACGAACTGGACAGGCAAGCGGGTGTATGTCCGGTTGGCTGATGCTTAATGTAACAAGTTATAAAGGATGAGGTCGTGTCCGAATGTCAGACCTGACACCGGCGCGGACACCGGCGCGCGGAGGCACCGGCAAAAGGATGGGGTCGTGTCCGAATGTCAGACCTGACACCGGCAGGCGAATGTCAGACCTGACACCGGCAGGGAGGGCCGGATTTATTCCTGGTGTTCGCGCAAGACTGCGTGGAACAGGGCGTTCAAGGCGGGCAGGGGCCGGGCACGCGGCGCCGGCAATGGTTGCACCGACTTCAGCCGGGCCAGCTCCTGTTCGATAAACTCATTGAGCAAGGCGATCGGCTCGGACAGGCCCAGTTCGGGCGCGGCGCGTTTTTGCACCAGCAGCGCGTCAATCCGCGCCAGCAAATCCGGGCGATGATCGAGCAAATGCAGCAGTTTGTGGAATTCGATCGGCGCCGCCGTGCCATAACGCTCGATCCAATGCACCGACAGCAGCGCGCGCAGTACATAAAAATACTTTTTGAGCGGGACCAGCGCGGCGCGCAAATGGTCGCCGTAATTGGTCTTGGCCATGCTGCGATAGTGATAAATCCCGCGCTCGGACGAATACAGGGCCGGCAGCAATTCCCGCGCCCCGGCGCCAAAGCCGCCGCTCTCGATATACGTGATCGGCGACTGGATCCACTCCACCATCGCCGGATTGGTTTTCCAGAGCAGGCGCAGGGCCTTGCGCAGGTCCCAGCCATTGAGGTCGATGTCGTCGACGATCGGATATTCGATCACGTCGCGCCGTTCTTCCAGATCGACGGCCAGATACCAGTCGGCCGCGCGCGCATAAATGAAACGCACATCGTAATCGCTGTTGGGCGACGCAAAACCCCAGGCGCGGCTGCCCGATTCAATCGCCAGGATAATGCGCACGCCTTCCTCGCGCTCGGTGCGCGCCAGGCGCGTCATTATCTCGGTCCTAACCTCGTCTGGGATCATGCTGGTTCCTTGTGTTGCGCAGGCGCAGGCGACCTGCCTGCCCGGTCCGGCATTATGGCTTGATTTGCGCGAGCAGGTCGGAGATCGCCTTGATCACCGCCTGCGGCTGGTCGGCCTGGATAATGTGGCCGGCGCCCGGCACCACCCGGTGCGTACTGCGCGTGGAGAGCGCCGCCATCTCTTGGTGGATCGCGTAGTTTTCCTTTTCCGTTGCCTTGTTCAGCTCACTTTGCGGCTTGCCGGGAATGGCGTACGGTGACACGCCACGCGTCAGTACCATCAGCGGCAGGTCGCCGAACGGCTTGCGCGCCGCGCGCAACTGGGCGTTGCTGACTTCGAATGCGTCTTCCTCGGCATTGCGCGCGCGCCAGTAAGCTGGCGAGGTGAGCGAGGCGAGGTAGGCTGCATTGAGGGCGCGGCCGAATTGCGGCTGGACGCCACCCGTGCAGTTGGTGAACAGCTCGCTGCCGGGAACGAAGCCTTTTGCGGCCTGGGCCTCGCAGGCGTTGGCGTACGCGAGGCTTCCCGCCATCATTTCCTTGAACTTGCCTTTCGAGACGACATTGATGCGGTCGATTTCATCTTCATGGTGGCCTTCGACCAGCACCAGTCCTTTGACTTCATCGGGATAGCGGTAGGTGAACAATTGCACGTTGGCGCCGCCCAGCGAGTTGCCGACCAGGACGTAAGGCGGCGCGACGCCAGCCTTGCCCAGGGCGGCATGCAAGTCTTCCACCACGTTGGCCGAAGTGTTCGGGCGCGGCGACGGGTCGCTGAAGCCCATGCCGGCGCGGTCGAAGACGCAGGCGCGCGTCTGCTTCGCCACCTCCGGCTGCACGTTGTGCCAGACCCAGCCTCCCATGCCGGACGGCGCGTCGAAGATGACCGTGTTCGCTCCAGATCCGCTGCAGTACAGGTTCAGGCGTCGCCCGCCGATATCGACCAGTTGATTGGGGTGGGAAAACGCGAGCCCGGTATCGACTGTGGAGGGTGCCTGGGCATAGCTGGAAGCGGCGCAGACTGCGGCGATGGCGATGGCGGTCACGGACAAACGCAAGGCGAAACGTGGCATGGCAAACGTCTTTCTATGTGGATGGGGATGCCGTTGGATGCGGCTTCCAGAGTTGCATATTAGATTATTTGTTATTTCTTGAGGAGATGCGGGGGTGAACTAATTTGAAAGCGCGCCTTACTGACGTTGGCGCGCTTGCCATATGCATGTGCGTGAGGAATGCGTCGGGGATGGTGCGAACCGGTGCGTATATGCACGCGATCGCAGCGGGAGATTCTATGCGCCAAGGCGGTGCGCCAAGGCGGCGCGCCAAGGTGCCGGGCGATGCACGCGATGGTGGCGCGGTGTCGCCGATCTGCATATGCATGCAGGTGCCTCATTGAACATCACGCCGTGCCGACCACATGTCGCTGCGTCTGAAACGTACGCGCACAATCAACCGGCGGTGATCTGGCCGGCACTGCCGTTGAAAAGCGGATCGTTACTATGGCGCGTCAAGGAGCGACAGCGGGAACGACAGCGCAGGTCCGTCGCTGGCCGCCCTGCCTGGACCATCAGCGGCGTTCCTTGCGGGCGGCACCGGCACGGCACGCGATGCCACCCAGGCTCCACGCCATTTGCGCAGGCGCGGGCCGGTGACGTCCGCATGCCGGCAGCGCCACCGGACCTTAATCCGCCGCCTTGTCCTTGGGCTTTTCCTTGCTGCCCTGGCGCGCTCCCTTGGCGGCGCCGGCGCCATCGCCATTGCCATTTCCGGCGGCGGCGGCGGCAGCGCGCGCGGCCGATTGCCGGCTCTCGCCACCCTTGCGGCCGATGTCGGCCATGTGCTCGCGGTTGCGGCTGACCGCTTCACCGCCTTTTTGCCCGGCCCGCCGCGCTTCTTCGGAATCGAATTCGTGCGCCGTGCCCTTTTGGTGGGCGGCCTGGCCACCCTTGCTGGCAATCTCGCGCTGTTGATTCTGGTCCATCGCCGCGAAGCCGCGCTTGGCCGGACCGCTGCCGCTGCCGCTCCCGCTCTTTTGCGCATTGCCGCTGGACGTACTGTTCTTGTTGCCTCCACTTTCCTTGCTTGTCGCCATGTCGTTCTCCTTGTGTTTAGATATCGGAACCCCGCTCTCGTGCGTTACCGGGCTTCTGGGTTAGAGAAGTGCTCAATTCAATAGTTCCCTTGCGATGCCGCGGCGCGGTTCTTAATCGGGTGGACGCGGGGTGCGGCGTGCGTTGTTATGCGGTTCTGTCGCGTCGATCGGCGCCGGCGGCGCTGTCAGGTCCTCGTCCAGTTCCTCTTTGCGCGCGGCCAGACGTTCGCCCAGGTCGTCAAGGTCGATGCCCGATTCGAGCGCGACATCGAACATTTCTCGTTCTTCCTTGTCGATGTGGTGGGCCATTTCCTCGCCCAGCACCGTGACCGTGGCGTCGAAATGGTCGTCGTTCGGATACATCACTTCGAGCTGGCTGATCAGGTCGCGCATGCCGCTGTGCTCGACTTCGGCTTCGTCCATCAGGTCGTCGTCATCGATGACCGAGCGCAGCATGGGATAGAAAATCTCTTCCTCGATCATCGAGTGCAAGGTCAGTTCGTAGCAGATCTCGTCGACCAGCTCGAACTTGCGTTCGTCCTCATCGTCGCTTTCGCGCAGAGTTTCAAATTCGAGAAAAAGGCTTTTGACCTTTTCATGGTCGGCTTTCAGCAATTCGAGCGCGTCGATCGCCGCGCCGCTTTTTGGCTTACCGTGGGTAGACATGGGTACACTCCGTGGTGGGCTGTTTGCCGGTCATTACTCCGGCTGGTGGTGGGGTGCCTGCTGGCTGTCCCGCCCGGCCGCGCTGTCGGTGGCCGGGCGGAACTGCACCTGCGGCGCCCCGGCGCCGCGCGCCAGGTCGAGCCGGGCGCCGGACAGCACGTCGCCAAGCTGCCGCTGGTAGCTGCGCAAGTGGTCGAGGGCCGGCTCCGCCGCGCGCGCCGTGACCGCCGCCAGCTGGAACGGATCGTTGCACGACACCAGCGCGCGCGTTGCGTTGATGGCATCGTCATTAAGTTGCCGCGCGAGTTGCAGATTGAGCTCGCTCAGCCTGCGTAGCGCATCAACACCCGCGCGCGCCAGCTCGGTGAGAAAATGGACCTGCGTCTCGAATGGCGAGCGCATCGATGGTCTGTTTGAATAGGATGGCATGACGTTCCTTGTCGTAAAACATGGGGAAGGACGCCGTCGCGTTCAGGCGAACGTGCGTCGTAGTGACATGTGATAGACGTGACAAGGCGCGCCAAAGTTCCACGAACTTTGTGCGAAGGCGCGTTAGGTCAAGCGGGAAGGGAGTAAAAGGGCCGCCGCGAACGGGCGGCCCGATGCTTCAGGGCAGTTGTCAAGCGGGAAACAGGGCAAGGCGCGTGGCTTACGCGTCCGCGACTTTGAGCACGAGCTTGCCGAAGTTCTTGCCTTCGAACAGCATTAACAGCGCTTCCGGGAAATTCTCAAGGCCGTCGACCACGTCTTCGCGGCTTTTGAACGTGCCTTCCTGCATCCACTTGGCCATGGCGGCCACGCCCAGGTGATAGCGGTCGGCGTAGTCGAACACGACGATGCCTTCCATGCGCGCACGGTTCACCAGCAAGGACAGGTAGTTGGCCGGCCCCTTGACCGGGGTGGTGTTGTTGTACTGCGAGATGGCGCCGCAGATGACGATGCGCGCGCGCAGGTTGATGCGCGTGAGCACGGTGTCGAGGATTTCGCCGCCAACGTTGTCGAAGTAGACGTCCACGCCGTTCGGGCAATGTTCTTTCAGGCCATCCTTGACGGCGCTGTTCTTGTAGTCGATGCAGGCATCGAAGCCCAGTTCATTGACCACGAAATCGCATTTTTCCTTGCCGCCGGCAATGCCGACCACGCGGCAACCGAGCTGCTTGGCGACCTGGCCGACCGTCATGCCGACCGCGCCCGCCGCGCCCGACACCACCACCGTTTCGCCGGCTTTCGGCTGGCCCGATTCGATCAGGCCGAAGTAGCCGGTCATGCCCGGCATGCCGAGCGTGTTGAGCCAGGTGGTCAGCGGCGCCATGGCCGGGAAGATCTTGTAGAAGTTGCCCGACTTGTCATCGGCCGCGCCGACCCAGTACTGCTGCACGCCGGTGCCGCCGGAGACGGTGTCGCCGAGCGCGAACTTGTCCGACTTCGAGGCCACGATCACGCCCACGCCGCCGGCGCGCATGGTTTCGCCGATGGCCACCGGGCGGATGTAGGACTTGCCTTCGTTCATCCAGCCGCGCATGGCCGGATCGAGCGACAGGTACAGGACCTTGACCACGATCTCGCCCTCGTTGATCTCTCGCACCGGTTCGCTTAACTGCTCCCAGTCGCTGCGTTTCGGCATCCCGACAGGGCGGGCGGCGAGGCGGAACTGCTGGTTCATCAGTGCGGTAGTCGTCATGGCGAGTCCTTGTGTGAAGTGGTGATTTATCTACTATACCGCAATTCTGCACGGGCGTGCTTTTTTGTAATGGCACGATTTTCCCTGACGCATGCGACAATACAAGGTTCGCAGTTCCCACGCCAATCACCACAAGACCATGACGCATCCAGAATACATATTGACCCTGTCCTGCCTCGATCAGCGCGGCATTGTGCACCGTGTTTCGGGCTTTCTCGCCGAGCATTGCTGCAACATCATCGATTCGGCCCAGTTCGGCGATGCCGAATCGAAGCTGTTTTTCATGCGCGTCCATTTTGCGCTGGAGGAAGGCGTGGTCGGCGACGCCGTGCTGCGCGCCGATTTTGAGGCCCTGTGCACGCAGATGGGCATGAACGGCCAGTTGCACGACGCCCGCGCCAAGCCGCGCGTGATGCTGATGGTCTCGAAAATCGGGCATTGCCTGAACGACTTGCTGTTCCGCTACAAGAGCGGCCTGCTGCCGGTGGAAATTCCGGCCATTGTCTCGAACCACATGGATTTTTACCAGTTGGCGGCCAGCTACAACATTCCTTTCCACCACTTGCCGCTGGCCACCGGCGCGGATGCGGCGGCCAAGCAGGCGCAGGAAGCGCGCGTGCTCGACCTGATGCACACGCACAAGATCGACCTGGTGGTGCTGGCGCGTTACATGCAGATCCTGTCGCCGGGCTTGTGCGAGGCGATGCGCGGCAAGGCGATCAATATCCACCATTCGTTTTTGCCGAGTTTCAAAGGCGCCAAACCGTATGCGCAGGCGCATCACCGCGGCGTGAAGCTGATCGGCGCGACCGCGCACTTCGTCACGGGCGACCTCGATGAAGGCCCGATCATCGAGCAGGATGTCGAGCGGGTCGATCACGCGATGGATGCCGACACCCTCAGCGCGATCGGGCGCGACGTCGAATGCGTGGTGCTGGCGCGCGCGGTGAAATGGTTTGTGGAGCACCGCATTTTGCAAAATGGCGACAAGACTGTCGTGTTCAAATAAATTGAAGAAGTCAAACACAGAAGTTAAAGGCAGGCGTATCAATGGCACTTAAAGCGACAATTTACAAGGCAGAGCTGCAGATTGCGGACATGGACCGCAATTACTACCAGGAGCACATCCTGACGCTGGCGCGGCATCCTTCCGAAACCGACGAGCGGATGATGATCCGCCTGCTCGCGTTTGCGATCCACGCGAGCGAATCGCTGACCTTCACCAAGGGCCTGTTCGATACCGACGAACCGGACCTGTGGCAAAAAGACCTGACCGGCGCGATCGAACTGTGGATCGAGGTTGGGCAGCCCGACGAAAAGCGCCTGATGAAAGCGTGCGGCCGCAGCGAACGCGTGATCGTGTACAGCTACAGCGCGACCAGCCATATCTGGTACAAGCAGATCGCGAACAAACTCGAACGGGCCAAGAACCTGACCGTGATTAACATCCCGGCCGACGCCAGCGCGCAGTTGGAAGCACTGGCGCAGCGCAATATGCAGCTGCAATGCACGATCCAGGATGGCCAGATCTACCTGACCGACAGCGTGAACACGGTGTTGATCGAGCGCGAGGATTTCAAGGCGCTGCGTTAAACCGGCGCGGCGCAACTCCGGCACGTAGCGATCCTCGTGCGGCAAGCGCTAGCAGCCTGTCCCGGCCCTGTCGCCGGCGCAAGGCGGGAACGCCGTCGGTCAGGCATTTCGGTTTTTCTGCCCGGCGCGTGTGCGGCGCCGTGCCACGCCCGCCAGCAGCGCCAGTCCCGCCAGGGTCATCGCATACGTGTGCGGTTCCGGCACCGCCTGGGTGTACACCGTCAGCAGCAGCGGGTTCTTGAGCCCGATCTCGGCCGCCGAGTATGCGCGCGAGGGCCACCATTTCCCCGGCTCGTACCAGGTGGCCGGCGACGAGGAGCCGGACGAGTAGCCGTCGAACGAAAAATAGAACGATCCCGTCTTGTCCAGCGCCCCGCTGTCGATCCTGAAATCGCTATGCCCGTTCAGGTTTGACACCGAATGACTGCCGGATGCAAACTTGGCGCCTCCCGGGGTGTCGCTGGCATACGCCCACGCGGCGGCGTCGCTGTTGGCGCTCCCGGGTTCGCCCGAGCCATTCGGCGATTGGCCCACATAATGGGTGCCGTAAAAGCCGCCGTTCACGCTGTAGCCGGTGACACGGTAGCCCTCGCGTGCGCTCAGCTGGAAAATGCTGCCGTAGTCCTGGTAGTACGTCGTCATGTTTGGATAGCTCATGCGGTCGACGGCGTTGACCAGCGAAAAAGTCGCGGCCCCGTCCACATCCGACACCAGGTACTCGCCACGCGGCGAATAGAACGAGTCGAACGTCAGGCTCCCGGTTTCGATATGGACCTGGGCAAAGGCGGCGTGCGGCGCGAGGACGGCGGCGCAAGCGATGGCGGTGACGGCGATACGACGGGCGTAAGTGAACATGGGTTTTCCTCTATAAGTATGGTCGATGGGGGTTTTACGCGAAACTGGTGTTCACGCCTGCGCGCGCTGGCCGCCTGCGCCGTCGCACCACCCCGGCCAGCAGCGCCAGTCCGGTCAGGGTCAGCGCGAACGCGTGCGGCTCGGGAACCGCAAGCGCCTCGGTGTACACCGTCAGCAGCAGCGGGTCCTTCAGCTCCATAACCGCGCTCGAGAAGCTGTAGTGGTTTCGCGGGCCCGTGTCGGGGTCGAACGTGGTCCAGATGGCCGGCGATGCCGAGCCGTACGCGTAGCCCTCGAAGGTGACATCGAACGCCCCGGTCTGATCGAGCACGCCGCTGGCGAAGGTGAAGTCGCCCACTCCCTGCAAATTGCTGGCCTCGTAACTGCCCGACGCCAGATACGCCCCGCTGGCGGCATCCTGCGCCATGGTCCAGGCGTTGGCGATCGACTCGGCGCCGCCGGGGCGTCCCGATCCGTCCGGCGAGCGCCCGATGCGCAGGTCGCCGACAAAGCCACCGGACAAGGTGTAGCCGGTGACCTTGTAGCCCGCCCGCGCGCTCAAATGGAACATGCCGCTGTACGTGTGGTTGTAGTACAAGGTGTTCTGGTAGCGCAAATTGTCGACCGCGTTGACCAGCGAAAAAGTGGCCGCCCCGTTCGCGTCCGACACCAGCGTCTCGGGCCGCTGCGACCAGCCGGTGTCGAACGTCAGGCTGCTCGTTTCGATATGGACCACGTCGGCGAGCGCGAACCGGGGAGCGAGCAGGGCGGCGACGGCGATGGCGCTGACGGCGATATGCCGGACGCAGGTGAACATGGTTGATCCTTGATCGGAATGGTTGATGGGGAAAGTGCCCGGGCCGGTCTATGCCTGCGCGCGCGCAGGGCGCCTGCGCCGGCGCACCACCCCGGCCAGCAGCGCCAGTCCGGTCAGGGTCAGCGCGAACGTGTGCGGCTCCGGCACCGCAACCGCAAGCGCCTCGGTATAGACTGTCAGCAGCAGCGGGTCCTTCAGCCCGACTTCCGCGCGCGAGAAATCGTAGTGGTTGACCGCGCCGATCTCGGGTTCGTACGTGGTCCAGATCGCAGGCGACGCCTGGCCGTAGGCGTAGCCGTCGAAGGAGATGTTGAACGCCCCGGTACGATTGAGCACGCCGCTGTGAAAACTGAAGTCGGCATTGCCCTGGAGGTTGGCGCCCCACCAGCCATGCTGCACCAGCGTTTCGCCCGTGACCGCATCCTGCGCGCGGCTCATGACGCCGGCGCTGGTGTCGGCCCCGCCGGGACGTCCGAACCCGTCGGGCGAACGCCCCACATAGACAGTGCCGAACAAGCCGCCGGACAGCGTGTAGCCGGTGACCTTGTAACCGTTGCGCGCGCTCAGCTGAAACACGCCGGCGTAGTCGTTGAAGTAATTGAATTGAAACGGGAAGCGCAGGGAGCTGACCGCGTTGACCAGCGAAAAGGTGGCGGCCCCGTTCACGTCCGACACCAGCGTCTCCGCCTGCGGCGACCAGCTGGTGTCGAAGGTGAGGCCGCTCGTTTCGATATGGACCACGTTCGCGTACGCGCACTGCGAAGCGAACAAGGCGGCTGTGATGGCGATGTGCCGGGCGGACAAGGTCATGGTCATTCCTTCGGAGTGGGCGTCCCGTACTGGGCGCAGGCTGGGCGTCTTCAAATAGTACGTCAAGCGCCAAGGAAAAATTATCTTTTTTGTAACTGTTGTTTTATAATCAAAACGCCAAATGCCGCACGGCACCTAGTCCTTTTGCCGCCGGAGGTATCGCCCCGAACGCAGCATCGCTGCGATATAATTCACCCCATGAATATGAAGTCGACAAAGTGGCGCTTGCAAATCTGGATCGCGTGTCTCGCGATCCTGATGAACGTGCTCGCGCCGTCGGTTTCGCACGCGCTGGCGGCCGTTCGCGCCGATGCTCCCGGCGCCGATATCTGCTTCACCGATGCCGGCATGCGCGCCGCGCCCGCCGTCGAGGCCATCGGCTTCGTCGCCGACCAGCTCAAGCACTCCGAAGCGGGCATGATGCAGGATTGCGGCTACTGCCTTCCGCACGCCGGCAGTTACTCGCTGATGCCGAACCAGATCACGGGCATGGCCATCCTCGGTGGTCACGAGCTGCGCCCGTTCCTGTTCTACCGCGCGCCGCAGCCGCTGCTCGCGCTCACCGCCGCCCCGCCGCGCGGCCCGCCTTCCGTTCCCTGATAGTGCTTGCGGCGCCGCGCGCGCCGCACCCTCGCGACCTCGCGCGCCTGCCCGGCAGGCCCGCGTCCGGACCCGCGTCTCCAGACCTATTACAGAGAACCATCATGAAAAAGAATATGTATGCGCTGATCGCCTTGTGCGCGCTCGCCTCGTCCGCCTTCGCCCAGATTCAAGTCGACGCCCCGTGGGCACGCGCCACGGTGCCGGTCCAGAAAACCAGCGGCGCCTTCATGCAACTGCTGTCGGCCAAGGATGTGCGCCTTGTCGCCGCCAGCTCGCCGGTGGCCGGCGCCGTCGAAATGCACAAAATGGAGATGAAGGGCGACCAGATGAAAATGGAGCAGGTCGACGGCATCAACCTCCCCGCCGGCAAAGCGGTCAAGCTGGCCTCGGGCGGCTACCACTTCATGCTGATCGACCTGAAACGCCAGCTCAAGGCGGGCGACGCCGTGCCGCTCACGCTGACCGTCGAACACCCGAACAAGAAACGCGAATCGATAACCATCCAGGTTCCCGTCAAGCCGCTGAACTTTGTCAGCCAACCCGGTGCGCACGCCGGCCACTGAACTTGATACGCTACCCAACCTGGACCCCATCATGAACATTCGCCTTCTCTTCGCCTGCGCAGCCCTGGCCGCGCCGCTCGCGCACGCCCACGTGACGCTCGAACAAACCAGCGCCAACGCCGGCGCTTACCAAAAACTGACCTTCCGTGTCGGCCACGGTTGCAAGGGCAGCCCGACCCATACGCTCGTCGTAACCCTGCCCGACGGCTTCAATGGCGCCAAGCCGATGCCCAAAACCAGCTGGGCCTTGAGCGGCACGGCCAACCAGGTCACCTGGAAAGGCGGCTCGTTGCTCGATGCGCATTACGACGAATTCGTCATGCAGGTCAAGCTGCCCGCCAGCGTCGGCAAGCATTACTTCAAGGTCACGCAGCTGTGCGACCAGGGCCGCATGGACTGGGACGCGGTTCCCGACGCCAGCGGCGCGAAGCTGGCCTCGCCCGCACCGTTTATCGAGATTACCCCCGCCGTCGCCGGCGCACCGCACCACTAAAGGCTCGCCATGAAAACGTTTATGACCAGCGCGCCGGCGCTGGGGATCCTGCTCGCCTGTATCTCCACCGTGGCGCAGGCGACGCACACCCCCGACAAACTGCCGGTGGTGACCGTCAACGGCGGCCGTCCCAGCTCCTTGCCGACCCAGATTCCGACCACGATCGAGAGTATCAGCGGCGCCCAGGTGGAACAGCGCATCAACGCCACCGACAGCGAAGACGCGCTCAAATACTTCCCCAGCCTGAATGTGCGCAAGCGCTACATCGGCGACTACGACCACGCGGTGCTGGCCAGCCGCGCGTCCGGCACCGGCAACAGCGCGCGTTCGCTGGTGTACGCCGACGGCATCCTGCTCTCTAACCTGCTCGGCAACGGCGCCACCTTCACCCCGCGCTGGGGCATGGTCTCGCCCGAGGAAATCGAGCGCGTCGATGTGCTGTACGGTCCATTTTCGGCTGCCTATCCGGGTAATTCGGCCGGCGCCGTGGTCGACTTCCAGACCCGCATGCCGACCCGCCTGGAAGCGCACGCGAAGCTGTCCGCCTTCAGCCAGCGCTATCGCCAGTACGGGACCGACGACCGCTTCGGCGGAGGGCAGGGCAGCGCCTCGGTGGGCAACCGCCAGGGCGCGTGGTCGTGGTGGGTCGATGTGTCGCGCCTCGACAGCCGCGGCCAGCCGATCGCGTTCGCCAACAAGCTGGTGTCAAGCGGCGTGAGTAGCGCGGCCGGGCTGCCGGTCACCGGCGCCGTGGCGGACAAGAATTCTGCCAACAAGGATTGGCTGATCATCGGCGCCAGCGGCCAGTCGCACACGGTGCAGGACCACGCCAAGATCAAGCTGGCCTACGACGTATCGCCGGTGCTGCGCGCCAGCTACACGCTGGGATGGTGGGGCAACGACGCCCACCGCGCCGCCGACACCTACCTGCGCGACGCCAACGGCGCGAAGGTAGTCCGTGGCGACGCCAACGGTTTCATCAACATGGGCGGCAAGCGCTATGAGCTCAAGGCGTCCGACCTGGCGCCCACCATCGGCAAGCTCGAACACCTGATGCACGGCTTCTCGCTCAAGCAGCACAGCAAGGGCGTGTGGGACTGGGAAGTGGCGGCCAGCAAATACGACTACGCCAGGGATATGGTGCGGTCGCCCGTCGTGCCGGTCGCCGGCATCGGCCAGTCCGGGCGCGGCAACGTGACCGACATGGGCGGCAGCGGCTGGACCACCCTGGCGCTCAAGGGCATCTGGCGCCCGATTGCGGCCCACGTTGTCGACATGGGCGTGCAGAGCGACAGCGCGGCCCTGCGCACGCGCGTGTTTTCAAGCAGCGACTGGATCGGCGCGGGCGACGGCGCCACCGTCTCCACCTTCAATGGCAACACGCGCCTGCAAAGCCTGTACGCGCAGGACACCTGGCGCTTTGCGCCGCAGTGGAAGACCACGCTCGGCATGCGCGCGGAGCGCTGGAGCGCGTACGGCGGCGAAGTGTCGAACGCCGCCTCGGTGGCGCCGCTGCCGTTCGGCGAGCGCACGGAAACGAGTTGGTCGCCGAAAGCGGCGCTGGCCTGGCAGGCCACGGACGAGTGGGCGTTGAAGGCCTCGGCCGGGCGCGCGGTGCGCAATCCGACCGCGGCGGAACTGTTCCAGGGATCGATCGTCGACCAGCAGATCGTCAACCGCGATCCGAACCTGCGCGCCGAGCGCTCCTGGACGGGCGAGCTGACCGCCGAACGGGTGACCAGCGACACGTCGCTGCGCGCCACCCTGTTCCACGAAACCACGCGCGACGCCTTGTACTCGCAACCGTTGACCAACCTGGTGAACACGGTGCAAAACGTCGACAAGATTCGCACCAACGGGCTGGAAATGGCATGGCAGGGCGACGACGTGCTGGTGCACGGCCTGACCATCAACAGCAGCCTGACCTACGCCGATTCAACCATCGCGCAGAACTGCGGCTTTGCGGCCAGCGTCGGCAAACGCCAGCCGCGCGTGCCGCAGTGGCGCGCCAACCTGCTGACCACTTACCACCTGGGGCGGGACTGGGTCGGCAGCGTGGGCGTGCGCTACAGCGGCAAGCAATACGGCACGCTGGATAACACCGATCCGAACGGCGCCACCTACATGGGCGTATCCGACTATCTGGTGGCCGACCTGCGGGTGCGCTACAAGATCAACAAGCAGTGGAGCGCGGCGCTCGGGATCGACAACGTGAACAATGCGCGCTACTGGGCCTTCCACCCGTACACCCAGCGCACGGCGGTGGCGGAGTTGCGTTTCGATCTGTAAGGGTCAGCGCGGCGGCGCATCGCCGATGCGGCGGGTGGTGCCGGAACCGGCCACCGACTTGCTCACGGTCGGGTCGCCATAGTATTTGACGCCGCCCGAGCCGGCAATCGAGGCACTCAGGCTGGCGCTGGCCCACACGGTCGCCTCGCCGGAGCCGGCCACGTTGATTTTTGCGTCGCGCGCCTTGACCTTGCCCAGGTCGACGTCGCCCGAGCCGCCGATTGAAATCGACGCCTTGTTCAGCGTTCCGGGGCCGCTCGAGAGGCTGCCGCTGCCGCCGACCGCGATGACGGCGTTGTCCGCTTCGATGCCCTTGACGACGATGCTGCCCGATCCGCCGACGGTGATGGTGACCTTGTCGCCGCGCAGGGCGTCGGCATCGATGCTGCCGGCGCCGCCGATCGACAGGTGATCGACGTTTTTGGCCTGCACCACGATCTTGATGTTGCGCGACTGCAGATTCAGCTTGCGTTTGTTGGGGCGCAGCAGCAGCGTGCCGTCTTCGATCACCGCTTCGATCAGGGGCAGCAGGTTGTCGTCGGCTTCGATGGTGACGCCTTCGGTGCCTCCGATGCGCACTTCCACCTTCGCCGGCAGGCTCACGCCCACGCCGGTGAAGTGGCCCAGCGCGCGCGCCTGGCGCTTGACGATGGTGCTGCCCTGGACTTTTTCGCCCCCGAACCAGCCGCCGGCCGCCTGGCTGGCGGGCAGCGCGCAGGCCAGAACGGCGGCAAGGGCAAGGTGGCGCAGGGCGAAACGGGCTGTCGGTGCTTGGGTCATGGCGCTTCCTCTATATGGATGATCGGACGGTGTTCCTGATCAGCATAATAGGTAAGCCGGCGGCGCGCGGCGTGTCGTTTGCGACAGACTGCGGCGCGCGCCGGACAGGCTGCAATTTAGCGCGATGGAGCGGCCGGGCCAGTCCGTCCGTGCTGTTCCAGCCAGCCGAGCGCCCCTTCCCACAAGGGCTGGCAGTGGGCCTTGAAGTAGCCCATGTGGCCGATCGGCCCCAAGCCGGCCTGGCGCGGGTCGATGTCGGTCGACTGCCAGCCGGCGTTGCGATAAGCCGACATGAAGGCGTTGCGCGAGGGCGGGCGCGCCCACAGGTCGTCGAGCGCGTTGCAGGCCATGATCGGGCTGCGCACGCTCTCGTACGAGGCGGCGATGTGGGTCATCCGCGGATCCTGGAAAAAATAGCGCGGAAAGGTGCACCAGCGCTTCCACTGGCGGTACACATCGAGCGGCAGGTCTTCGCCCATGCCCATCCAGTTCCAGGCCAGGTAGCCCTTGATGCGCACGATGACCGGGCCGACCACGCGCCACATCAGCAGCACGCGCAGGCGTTCCATCGGCGGCATCCAGCCATGCCAGCCGGCGCCGGTGGCGAAGGTGTACAGGCCATCCACCTTGTCGTGGTTGGGCAAGAGGCCAAAGGCGTGGCCGCCGTAGGAGTGCCCCACCATATACAAGGGCAGTCCGGGCGCGCTCATGGCGTCGACGGCGGCGGCCAGGTCCTGGCGGCCCCAGTCCAGGTAATCCATGCGAAAGCCCTTGAGCGAGGCCGGCTTGGACAGGCCGATGCCGCGATAATCGAGCGTCATCACGTTGTAGCCGCAACTGCTGGCGTACAGGGCGAAGCGCCGGTAGAAGCCCTGCGGCACACCGTTGGCGCCGGCCACCACCAGGTGACCGCGCGTTGCCCCGGCGGCCGGGTAGCGCAGCGCCGCGATCGGGTAGCCGTCGGCGGTTCTCAAGGTCAGCGATTCGGCTTCGACAGGCTTACTCATGATCGGGCTCCTTGGGGCGCTGCAGTTTCAGATAGGTGAGCAGGGCGGCGCTGACCAGCGCCATCGGTTCCGGCGTGCCGGCCACGCGCGCTTGCAGCAGGCCGCCTTCGTAGGCGGCCAGCAGCAGGGCCGCCGTGGCGTGGGCGCTGGCCGCTTCGTAACCGGCGTTGACCAGGCCCGTGGCAATCCGGTCGCGCACCGCCGCGAAGCCCCTGGCCAGCGCCGCGCGGATCGCCACGTCGTCGGCAGTGGTTTCGAGCGCGATGGTGGCCAGCGGGCAGCCGCGTTCGTAGTGGCTGGCGTCGAGCCGCTTCTGGGCGCCGTTAATCCAGATCATCAGCGCCGCGCCCGGATCGCCGCTGGCGGCCATGCTCGCTTCCATGCTGTCGCACAGGCGCGCAATGGTGAGTTCGATGGCGGCCACCGCCAGTTCGGTCTTGCCGCCTGGGAAATGATGGTAGAGCACGCCTTTGGGCGCGTCGGCGGCGGCCAGCAGTTCGGTCAGGCCGCTGCCGTGCAGGCCACGGCGTTGCAGGGCGTCAATCATGGCGCCGATGAGGCGCTGTTTGGCATCGCTTGTTTTCATGCAGTCAATCCTATAGACCGATCGGTCCAGACGCAACAAATATTTCTCGGGGGTAGAGGAGGGGCTCTAAATGGGCCGGCAGGCGGTATCATGTGGCATTGCAATGCATTTTCACTGGAACCACATGCTGATCATCACCATCAAACAGGGCAAGGAAAAGAGCCTGCTCGCCGGCGAGCCCTGGATTTACGCCTCCGCCATCGAGAAAGTCGACGGCAAGCCGAACGAAAAAATGAAGGCCGGCGGCACCGCCATCGTGCAGTCGTCGTCGACCAAATTTTTGGCGCGCGCCGCCTACAATTCCAAGTCGCAGATCCGCGCGCGGGTGTGGACTTTCGACGAAGGCGAGCCGGTCGACCATGCGCTGATCAAACGGCGCGTAAAAGCGGCGCTGGCAAAAAGCGCGGCGGCGGCGAAGAAGGCGCGCCCGGACCAGGTGGTCAAGCTGGTCAACGCCGAGGCGGATAACTTGCCGGGTTTGCTGGTGGAGCAGTACGGCGGCAAAGACGGTTATCTGATCTGTGAATTCCAGGCGGCCGGCGTGGACGCGTGGAAGGTGCCGATCGTGCAGACCCTGATCGCCGAAACCGGTTGCCGCAATGTCTACGAGCGCGCCGATGAACTGGTGCGCAAGGGCGAAGGCTTGGCGTTCGTGGAAGGCGCGCTGGCCGGCGATGAGCCGCCCGATGAAGTGCCGGTGACCGAGAATGGCGTCAAGTTCGCGCTCGATTTGAAGACGGGCGAGCGTTACAAGTTCCGCTGAGCGCTGCTGGCTCGGGAAAGCATGCTCAAGTCGCATTCATGAATTTTTCAGGCATTCCAATCGCTGACGTCGTGCTCGCTAATTGGGCCGGCTTGCGTGCCGGCCTCCAGCTATTGGAAACATCGGTGCTCGCCTACCGTCACACAGTGTGGGTTATTCCCAGGTCAAGCCCCCGTTCACATATGCTCCAGCCAACAGCGGTCACATCGCGAGCTCCGCACGTGAACGACTGCTTAAATGCTTAAATGCTTAAATGCCAAATTAACACGGGATGAATCAGAAAACGTCAAAACAATAGGTGATTAGCGCTGATCTTCAGCTAACCGACACCACGCTTCGGTTCGGTTGCCCGTGGCGACAGCAGCGTACAAGAGGCGCGTCAAGATGGTCGACAAATCGAAGCGCCGGTTAAATCGATACTGAGCCTCGGCCAAATAGAGAAAACCATATTTATCGAAATTGAAAGCATGGTAGGTTCCGCCGGTGGCGGTTTTCAGGTTACTCAGAACGGTATTTATCCACCTGAAACAAGGCATTGCGCTGCTCTTGCGGGCAGTGCCCACGACCGATGGCTCATGCTTTGCACCGGCCGCCTGCACTGCCGTGAAGCAGTTCAAACCATCGGAGACGACGATACTCGCTGCTGCCAGATGTTTCAATGCCCATTGCGCCACATCGGCTTTTCCGAACGTTTTCACCCTGGAGAATATGGCATATACCGGATGGCCTTCCGGCGAGATTTGCACCGCCGCGATGAATGGCACCTTATTTTCCGACCCGCGCCCCCGTTTCCCACCGGGGTGTGCACCACCAAAGTAGGCGTCATCGGCCTCTACATGGCCCACCAGCTGGCGTTCGGACTCGCGCTCGGCCATCACCTCCAGTATCTTGTGTTTAAGGCGCCAAGCGGTTCGATAGCAGACACCGAGGAGGCGCATCAACTCCAGCGCCGCCACATTGTTCTTCGCTTGCGTGAGGAAGTACATCGCTTGGAACCATTTCGTGAGAGGCAATTTACTCGAGTGGAAAATGGTCCCGCTCGTGAGGGTCGTCTGGTACCGGCAAGCCTGGCACTGGAACGTTTTTGCCTTACCATGCCAAACCACGTAATGCTCGTTGCGAGCGCACATGGGGCAGACGAATCCGTCGCGCCATCGAATCTTTTCCAGTGCCGCTTCGCACTGCGCTTGCGTCCCGTAGAGCTCCATGAATTGCGTCACACTCATGCCCGCCTGAAACTGGACCCGATTCATCGTTGCCATAATCTTCTCCCGCCTGCGCCACCACGGACGCATATGCAAAGTTGGACACGTAACGGCGACCGAAGTTCAGTTATGCTGAAGATCAGCGCTAATCACCAAACAATTTCCGGGAGCGTACCGTCACGGGTGTCCAAGTATCAGAGCAGTTGCATATACGCTTAACGTTTGCATTCCGGGACTGCCTAAGGCAGCCCGCTGGAATGATGAGTTAGAGCTCATTTAGACTTGGCAATTTAGGAAGCTTTGGCAGCCCAGGCGAATCCTTTAGATCAATGCTCACTTGGCCGTTTTCATTTGTCTTAATTACGAATTGATCAGGATGCAGCGCAATAACTTTTGCAAATGATTCTGAGACACATAGCGTCTCCATCCTGGAGTTCGCAAGAACCGCATTCCCGTCAACTGCTATTACGGGCTGTTGATGCTCAAGTCCTCCGCTGTTAACACGAACCCCGATAACACCGGAGTTTGAGGTAACAACGGAACCATGCAAGGGAACACTAAATTTTCCACACGGTGGCTCAGTGGCGCATGCTGAAAATAAGGTCACTATCGTCACGCCCAATGCACAAGAACTACTTGGCCGATAGTTCATAGGAGCCATCCGATTTAAGCTTGAATACCCAGCGCTCAGGACTGGCGGCTATTGATTTGACAATCGCCTCATTTAGACAGGCCGTTTTCATAGACCGAGAAATAGAAGCATTAACCTCCGCAGTAGCCTTGATGGGAATGACTTTTTCATCGACAACATCAAGCTTGAAGCCACCATCCGGCGTCTCAATCTTCGCCGAGGCATTTCCATCCGATTTGTCTTCACCTATTCCATTCAGAGCAGATGATCCGGGAGGACAAGTCTGCGGTTGCGTCATACTTTGGCAACCGCAGGCTAATGCGACTATTGCGGTCAAGAGACTGATTTTTGTGAAAACGTTCATAGTTAAACCTTTCAAGAAAAGTTTGAAATACGACTTCGCGGAGGGTACTCGAACGATACGTGACAGATAACTAGCTGCCGAACGCGCAGCTTGAAGAAGTCCAGTTGACTGCATTGTTGGACAAATAGCCGTTCATTTCAAACGAACCCAGCAAGTACCGAAACCACATCACCTAAGCAGCAAAGAATAAAGAGCCGACCCAAGTTCGTGCACTGCGCGTCCCACTGCCAAAACGGCGACCATCACCACAGGAGGTAAACCGCGCGGGTAAAAGCATCATCGAATCTACGCAACCCGATTTGCCGCCAGCTGAAGCGCCAAGTTCTGAGCTACCGATGTAAAGTGGCCGCTATATGGACGTTTCAAAAACGTTAACATGCCAGATAAGGACAATTTGATCAAGACCAAAGTGGAGCTTTCGGCCTGAAGTGAACATAAAGACCTGATGACAGCCACGTCATGCCACCAATCAACAAAGTTGCTCGATCAGGTGCGCTGGCGCATTCGCACGATAAGTTACAACATTCAACCCGAGGAGGCTTTTGTCGCTGGAATGTGTCGCTTCAGCCGTTTCCCGACAGGAGACCGTCCCGCGTCGTACTGCTGAGTTATAGCATCGTTAAAATCCCGGCCGATGTCGGCCGGGCCCATGATGCAAGTGTGAGAGGTCAGACAATCATCATAAGTGCTTGCTCAAGTGCCATTTCCTTCAATGAAGCCCCTGTCCGAACCACGCGGATTCCAAACGATGATCGTTACTACGTGCGCGCCGCTCATAGTCGACAAACTCCTTTACTGCGTTGAGCAGGCCAAAGGCCGTCCCCTTTGCCGACGCGAGCTCGGGGCCACCTGGCTTAGTGCGCTGTCAAATATCAAACCCACTGGCTATGAAGCAATGCGTTCCTACACCGATAGACAGTCTGAATATGCAGCAATAGTAGACCTGCTTTGGAATAAATTTGAGCTCGAAAAGTAGACCGCAGCAGAGTTGCGCATGAAGGAAACCGCAATGTGCAAACAGCGAGGACAAGGTGGCCTGACTGACGCGGAGTTCACCCGCCACATCGAGCGGATTCCCTGACCTATTCCTGCGGAGGGTTTTTGAGGCGATGCGCGATGAAGAACCAAGTGGCGACGACAAATATATACACTGGCGCCCAGTCTTGAACGACCTCCGGCATCCGGTGGCGGTAGTAGGTATGCAGCCAGAGCCAAAAGGCGCTACTTTCGACCAGCACCACGACACAGATCATCACCGCGCTCGTGCGCGCCGCCGCCGCGTCATGTATGGCATCATTCCGGGCAGCACCCCTGCATTGGCGATCCATAGGAATTTCATGACGGCACCATCCACCAAAAAGACGGTGAACACCGCTTCTGCGACGAATCGGAGCGACTTTCCGATCATCGTAATCGGTACTTCCGCCGGCGGACAAAGTGCGCTTAGCGTCCTGGTTGCGCAATTGCCGGCGGATTTCCCCGCCGCGATCCTGATCGTCCAACACATGGCGGCGACAAGCTCGAACGAAGCGATGTTGCGCCTGCTCGCCGACAAGGGAAATTTGCCCTGCAAACAAGCGGCACAGCATGGCGTTATCAAGAGCGGTTATATCTATCTGGCGCAGCCGGATCACCATCTGATGATCTCGCAAGGCAAAACCCTGGCAACCAAAGGCGCGCGCGAAAACCGGGCGCGGCCCGCGATCGATCCCCTGTTCCGTTCCGCCGCCGTTGAATTCGGAAATCGGGTCATCGGTGTCATCCTCACCGGCTATCTCGACGATGGTACCTCGGGCATGGAGGTGATCCGGCGCTGCGGCGGAATCTGCGTCGTCCAGGACCCGGCCGACGCCGCCTATCCGGACATGCCGCAAAACGTGCTCAATCATGTCAAGGTCGATCACTGCGTGCCGCTGGCGGAGATGGGGAGCTTGCTGACCCGGCTCGCGCTGAGCGAGCGGGGAGCTCGAATCGCTGTCCCCGCCGATGTCGCAATCGAGGCCAAGATCGCCCAGCGCGTTTTGAGCGACCTGGAATCGGTCGATTTCCTTGGTACCCAGGTGCCCTTCAACTGTCCTGGCTGCGGCGGCGTGTTGTGGCAAATGAAGGTGGGAGAGCATCTGCGCTTCCGTTGCCATACCGGTCATGCGTATACGGTGGCAACGCTGCTGGCGGAGCAGACGGCGAAGATGGAGGAAACCCTGTGGGTGGCCCTGCGCATGTTTGAAGAAAACAAGAACCTGCTCGTCAAAATGGGGACGGAAGGCACCGCCAGCCCATCCTATGCCGAGCGGGTGGAGCAATCGGACATCCATATCCGGCGGATCAAAGCCATGCTGCACTCCAACACGGCCAACACCGATCCTCTTCCGTAGAAGCCCGATCGTCGCTGCACCTTAACCGCCCAGCGTCGCCCCGCCATCGATCCTCAGATCATGCATGGTGATGTGGCGCGCAGCGTCCGACGCCAGGTACAGCACCGCGTCCGCAATATCCTCGGGCGTTGCGATCCGTTTTAGCGGAATCCCCAGCCGGAACGTCTCCAGCGAGCCTTTGATGACGCCTTGCGAGCCATCGGCCCCATTCCATAACTGGCGCTGCATCTCGGTATCGGTCGATCCGGGCGAGACCACATTGCAGCGGATGCCGTACGGCGCCAGTTCCAGTCCCAGGCAGCGCGTGAACTGCGTGGACGCCGCTTTTGATGCCGCATACGCCCCCATCTGCATGCGCGGCACCGTCGACGCATTCGAGGCCACCGTCACGATGGCGCCACGCTTGCGCTCCACCATGCCGGCCGCCACCGCGCGGCACAGGCGGAACACGCCGCCGGCGTTGACCGCAAACGTGCGCTCCCAGTCGTCATCGCTGTAGTCCAGGATGGACCCCATGCGCAGGATGCCGGCCACATTGACCAGTACATCGATCTCGCCCAGCTCGCGCCGCACGCGCGCCACCGCCGCGTTCACGGCCGCGCTGTCGGTCACATCGACCGCCATGCCGATGGCCAGGGCGCCGCTGGCGCGCAAGGTGGCCGCCATGTCTTCCACCGCACCGGCCTTGACATCGATCACCGCCACCGCCGCGCCACCGGCGGCCAGTTGGCGCGCCACGGCCGCGCCGATACCCTGCGCCGCACCGCTGACCAGTGCGACCTTGCCTTCGAATTGATTGCCCATCTTGTTCCTTGTTCGATTAGTGAAAACGAGTGAAAGCTAGTGAAAACGCCTGACCGGCACCACCACCGGCGCACCGTCGCCGGGCGCGGACAGCACGTCCACCGCCAGTTCATACAACTGGCGCACCAGCCCGGGGGTGACCACGTCGCGCGGCGCACCGGCGGCGACAATGCGGCCATCGCGCATGGCCACCAGGGTGTCGGCATAGCGCGCCGCCGCGGCCAGGTCGTGCAGCACGATGACCACCGCGCGGCCATTCGAGGCCAGCGCGCGCACGCGGTCCAGCACATCGACCTGATGCCCCAGATCGAGCATGCTGGTGGGTTCGTCCAGCAGCAAAATCGGCGTCTCCTGCGCCAGGGTCATGGCCAGCCAGCAGCGCTGGCGCTGCCCGCCGGACAGCTGATCGAGCCGGCGCTGCGCCAGCGAGATGACATCGGTGGCCGACATGGCCGCGTTCACCGCCAGTTCATCGTCGCGCGACCACTGGCGGAACATGCCCTGGTGCGGATGGCGACCGAAGCGAACCAGAGCGCTGACGGTAATGCCCTCGGGCGCCTGCGGCGACTGCGGCAGCATCGCCAGGCTGCGCGCGGCTTGTTGCTGGCGCATCTGCCACAGGTCGTGCGCGCCGAGCGTGATGCTGCCTTGCTGCGGCCGATGCAGGCGCGCCATGCAGCGCAGCAGGGTCGATTTGCCGCAGCCGTTCGGGCCGACGATGGCGGTGACCTTGCCCGGCTCGATCGCCAGGTTGATCCCGTGCAGCACCGCGCGTCCCGGATGGCCGGCATGCAGGTCGCGCACAAGTAATTCTGTCACTTGTTTATCCATTACTGCGTTTCTCCATTGCGCTCGTGAAGGAGCAGGTACAGCAAAAATGGACCGCCGAGCAGGTTGCAGATCACGCCGACCGGCAGCTCGGCGTCGCCCAGGACCACGCGGCCAAGCGTGTCGGCGGCCGCCACCAGCAACGCGCCGGACAAGGCCGACGCCAGCAGCGCCCCGCGCCCATAGCCGACCAGGCGTTCGCCGATGAACGGTGCGGCCAGCGCCACGAAGGCGATTGGCCCGCACACGCCGACCGCCATCCCGGCCAGCAGCACGGCGCACAGCAGCACCTGCCACTGGGTGGCGCGCACCGGCAGGCCAAGGCTGGTTGCGATGTCCGGATCAAAACGCAGCAGCGCCAGGCGGCGGCTGGCCAGCAGCGCCGGCGGCAGCAGCACGAGCAGGGCGACGGCCAGCGGCAGCGCCGAACCCCAGGTGCGCCCGCTCAAGCTTCCGATGCTCCACGCGTACAGGGCGCTGGCGTGCATCAGCTCCTGCTGCGACAGCACCAGTTCGGCGCCGGCGCGCAGCAGGCTGGCAATTGCGATGCCGACCACCAGCAGGCGGTGCCCGCGGCTGTCGAGCGGGCCGCTGGCCAACAGCAGCAGGGCCACCGCGCCCAAGGCGCCGAGCGGTCCCACCCACCACGGCCCCAGCATGCCGGTGGCGCCGGCGATGAGGGCCATGAAGACGCCGAGCATGGCGCCATCGGCCACGCCGAGCATGTCGGGCGAGGCGAGGCGGTTGCGGGTGAGTGTCTGGATCAGGCTCCCGGCAAGACCGAGCGAGGCGCCGGCCAGCACCCCGGTGAGCACGCGCGGCAGGCGAAATTCCAGCACCATCAGGCGGGTGCCACCGGGTGCATCGCCTTCGAAGACGGCGAGTAGCTGCGATGGCATGAGCCACGCCGGGCCGGCCGACAAGGCCACCGCGACCGCCAGCGCAAGCGCCAGCAGCAAGGCGAATGTGGCGTACAGCGAGCGCCTGGCCACCAGCACCGACAGCGCGCCGCCACGCAGCACGACGAGGCCTGTTTCGGGCGCCATCATCTAGCGCTCCCGCGCGCCAGCCACACCAGCAGGGGTGCGCCGAGCAGGGCGCTGAGCACGCTGATCGGCGTTTCGAACGGCTGCGCCACCAGACGCGCGCCCAGGTCGGCGAACAGCAGAACGATCGCGCCGACCCAGGCCGATGCGGCCAGTTGCGCCGCCAGTCCCTGCGCCAGCGCGCGCGCCAGGAAGGGCGCCAGCAAACCCAGGAAGGCGATCGGCCCGGTCAGGGCAACCGCGCTACCGGTCAGCAGCGTGGCGGTGAAGGCGACGGCGCCGCGTAGCATGCGCGGCGAGTGCCCGAGCGAGCGGGCGATGTCGTCGCCGAGCAGCATGGCCGACAGCGGGCGCGCCAGGAACAGCGCGGCCAGCAATCCGAAAATGATGAAGGGCGCGGCCAGCAGGAGCATGCCGCCGTTCGAACCGGCGAGCGAACCGAGAACCCAGAAGCGGTATTGGTCGTAGCCGGATGGTTGACTGAGCAGCATGGCCGAACTCAGGCCGTGAAATGTCGCGCCCAGCGCCACGCCGGCCAGCACGAGGCGCAGCGGGCTGCCAGAGCCGCGCCCGGCGTTGGCCACGCCAAGCACGCAGGCGTTGCCGAGCAGGGCGCCGGCGCCTGCCCACAGCAGGTAGGCCAGCCCGGATTCGGCGCCGGCCCAGGTAATGCCGGCCACCACGCCCAGCGCCGCGCCGGCATTCACGCCGAGCAGGCCAGGTTCGGCCAGGCGGTTGCGGGTAACGGTTTGCATCAGCATGCCGGCCACGCCGAGGGCCGCGCCGACCAGCAGCGCGGCCAGCGTGCGTGGAGCGCGCACGTCGCGCACGATCATCTGCAGCGGCGAGTTGTCGCCGCCGGCCAGCACGGCGCGCAGGTCGGCCATGCCGGCGTCGCCGGCGCCGGTCAGCATCGATGCCAGCAGCAATGCCGGCAGGATGGGCGCGAGGAGCGCGATGCGGCCGGCTGGACTCAAGGCGCGGCCAGGGCTTTGTCGACGTCCGCCAGGATCGCCAGGGCGGCCAGCGGGCCGCCGGGACTGGTCCAGAGCGAGCCATCGACCGCGCGCACCTGGTTACGCTGTGATGCGCCGAGCTGGCGGAATGGTGGCGACTGGCGCGCCGCCGCCAGGGCGTCGTTGGCCGGCCCGCTGGTGCCCAGGGTACCGACAAAGATCCAGTCGGCGTCGATGGCCGCCAGCGCTTCCAGGCTCAGTGGACGCGAGTGCGCGGCGCCGGGCTGCATCTGCGCGGCGGGGCGGCGCATCTTGAGGTCAGCCAGCACCAGGCTGGCAAACGAATCGCGCAGCATGTACGACGGGCCTTGCGGATTCCAGCGCACCACGCTCACCGTGGCGTTGGCGCGCTCGCCCAGGCGCTGGCGCAGCGCGCCGGCTTTGGCCAGGTAGTCGGCCAGAAAGGCGTCGGCCTCGGGCGACTTGCCCATTACCGTGCCGATGCGGCGAAACGTGGCCTGCCAGTTCTCGCCCGGCTGGTAGGTGACGACGGTGGGGGCGATCTTGGCGAGTTGGGTCAGCAGCTCGGGGTCGCTCATGCCGCCGGCAAGGATCAAGTCGGGTTGCATGCCGACCACCAGGTCGAGCACGGGCGCGGCAAAATTGCCGGCGCTGGGAATCGTGCTTGCTGCGGGACCGAGGTAGCGCGGCATGGCGGTCTGGCCGCGTCCCTTGGTGGCGCCGGCGGGCTTGATTTTCAGGGCCAGCACGGCGTCGAGATCGAGTTCGGACAGGGCGACCACGCGTTGCGGGCGTTCGGGCACGGTGACGGTGCGGTTGGCGGCATCGACGATGTTGCGCTGGGCCAGCGCCGGCGCGGCGCACAGGGCCATGAGAGCAAACAATGCGGCGCGGCGCAGGGGGGAGAATGTGATCATGATTCGGCTTCTTCCAGTTCATCCATGATGCGGTGGCGTTCGGCGTGGTACGCCTCTTCGGTGTGTTCGTCTTTCCAGTACGGGACCGCGTACATGTCTGTGCGGGCCACGCCGCGCTCGTGCAGCAAAAAATCGCGCACGGCCAGCAGCTGGTTGCTTTCGCCAGCCAAGGTGACCGACACGCGTCCCGGCGGCCAGGCCAGGGCCTTGACCGCGTCGAGCAGCAAGGTGCTCGCGCCGGGCCGCGCGCCACGGCGCGACAGCCAGTGCACCGTGAACGCGGCAGGGTAGGGCAGCGCCTGGACTTCGGAATGGTCGGGCACTTCGATCAGCACCGTGCCGCGCGCCTTGCGGGGCACGCCGCGCAGGGCGGCGGCGAGCGCGGCCAGCGCGCTCGGGTCGCCGATCATCAAGTGGTAGTCGGCGCCTGGCACGAAGCGCGGCGGGCCACCGGGACCGGCCACGCCGACGGCGTCGCCCGGTTGCGCGTGCACGGCCCAGCGCGAGGCGGGGCCGTCGTCGCCGTGCAGCACCAGGTCCACATCGAGCTCGCCGGCTTCGGCGTCGTAGCGCGCCACGGTGTAGGTGCGGGCGATCGGGCGGATGTCGGCCGGCGGCCACACCGGGCCGTCGGGGCCGAGCGTGGGCAGCACCGGTTCGCGCTGGCCGTCGCGCGCCAGCAGCAGCTTGATGTGGGCGCCGTCGCTCTCTAGCGGAAAGCCGGCCAGTGCGTCGCCGGCCAGCGTAATGCGGCGCATCAGCGGAGTCAGTTGCAAGGTGCGGCGCACGTACAGCATCCTTGGGGGCGTGCGTTTGGGAGTGGTCATCATTTGCCTTTCGGGTCAATGCGTTGGGCCAGCACGCGGCCGATGTGCCCCAGGGGCGCCGGCTGGCTCATGGACGAATGGGTGCAATCGACGTCGATCCGTTCGAGCTGGCCGTTCACATACGGGGTCCAGCCTTTCCAGTCGGGGGCCTCAAGCCCGCGCCGGCTGGCGTGGAAGAACAGCACGTCGCCCTCATAGCGCGGATGGCGCAGCTGGCGGTACAGGCGCATCGACAGCAGCGCGGTGGTGGTGATGCGCTCGAGGTGGGCGTCGTCGGCCGCGGCCAGCGAGCTGCCCGGCTGGCGGAACTGCGCCAGCAGCACCTCGCGCGCGAGCGGCTGGCCGGCGGCGTCGACCGAGGGCGCACCGATCACGTCGAGCATCGCGACCAGGGCGTCGCGCTCTTCCGCTTCCGGCTTGCCTTCCCAGATGTCGCTCGGGTAGGAGTCCATCATCGCTAGCAGCGACACCGTTTCGCCAGCGGCTTGCAGGCGCGCCGCCAGCGCGTGGGCGAGGCCGCCGCCGGAGGACCAGCCGATCAGGCGGTACGGGCCGTGCGCCTGGGCACTCCTGACCAAGCCAAGGTAGTCGTCGACCTGCATGTCGATGCCGGTCGGCGCCGCGCCGCTCATGCCGCGCGCTTGCAGGCCGTAGATCGGCGTATGCGGCAGGTAGGCGGCCAGGCCCAGGTAGCACCACGACAGGCCTTCGGCCGGGTGCACGCAGAACAGGGCCGGGCCGCTGCCGCGCTGGATGGTCAGCAGCGGCGCGAACTCGCCGCCGGCGGCGGCCGCCGGCGGCGCATGGCCGACGGTGCCCAGCGAATGCGCCAGCGCGGCCACGGTGCGGTGGCGGAACAGGGCCGATACCGCCACTTCGCGCTTCAAGGCCGCGCCGAGGCGGTTGGCGACCTGGATCGCTTGCAGCGATTTGCCGCCGAGGGCAAAGAAGTCGTCCAGCGGCGTCAACGCATCCACACCCAGCACCTCGCGCCAGACAGCCATGACCGACTGTTCGAGTGGCGTGGCGTCGCTGGCCGTTGGCGCGGCATCGGGCTCTTTGGCACGCAATGCGGAACGGTCGATCTTGCCGTTGGCGTTGCGCGGCAGGCGCGCCAGGCTGGCGTAGTTGGCCGGTACCGCCGCTGCCGGCAGGCGCTCGGCCAGAAAGGCGCGCAGGGCCGGGGCATTGAGCTTGCCGGCGGTGGCGACAAAGGCGCGCAAGTGCTTGCCGCCGTCAAGCTGCGGCTGGCACACCACGGCCGCTTCGCGCACGCCGGGGTATTGCAGCAGGGCCGCTTCGATCTCGCTGGGGTCGATGCGGTGGCCGCTGATCTTGACTTCGTCGTCAAGCCGGCCCAGGTAGCGCAGTTCGCCATCTTCGTCCAGGATCACGCGGTCGCCGGTGCGGTAGGCGCGGCGCCCGTCCGGCAGGGTGACAAAACGCTGCGCGGTCAATGCGTCGCGGTCGAAGTAGCCGCGCGCGAGAGCGCCGCCGATCAGGCACAGTTCTCCTTCTTCGCCGATGCCGACCGGGTGCTCCGTGCAGACAGCGATATCGACGCCGGGCAGCGGGCGGCCGATCGGCACGGCGTCGCCGTTCCAAACGATGGCGTCGGGGCCGGCCAGTTGGGCGGTGGTGCAGATGACGGTCGCTTCGGTCGGGCCGTAGGTATTGAACAGCACCAGATGCGGCGGCGCTGCCGTGCGCCAGCGCGCCACGCGTTCGGCCAGCGCGGCTTCGCCGCCGATGATCACCAGTCGCAGGCACTCCGGCAGCGTGGCGTCAGCCTGGCCCACGTGGAAGGCCAGTTCGTGCCAGAACGCGGTCGGCAGATCGAGCACGCTGATGCGCAGGCGCGCGCAGGCGTCGATGAAGCGCTCCAGCGATTCGAGCATGGCGTCGTCGCGCAGGACCAGGGTGGCGCCGGCGCCGAACGTGAGGAAAATCTCTTCGACGCTGGCGTCGAAATGCAGTGGTGCGAATTGCAGCACGCGGTCGGCCGCGCTCATCTGGTAACGCGCGCCGGCGCCGGCGCCGAAGTGGGCCAGCGCGGCGCGCTCGATCATCACGCCGTTCGGCCGGCCGCTGGAACCGGAGGTGTAGATGATGTAGGCGAGGGCGCTGTCGGCAACCGGCAGCGGGGCTGGCATCGGTTCGCTGGGTGCGGCTTCGTCGACGCACAGCAGCGGCAGTGCGGTGGGCAGGAGCGGCGCGTATTTGCGCAGGCTGACGACCAGCGTGGGTTTGACGTCTTCCAGCACGGCCGCCACGCGCAGGGCGGGACCGTCCGGGTCGAGCGGCACGTAGCCGCCGCCGGCCCACATGATGGCCAGCATCGCGACAATCGCATCAGGGCTGCGTGGCAGCAGCAGGACCACGCGGCTGTTTTCGGTCACGCCGGCGTCGCGCAGGCGGCCGGCCATGTTGCGGACCGCTGTCAGCAGGTCGCAATAACTGAGTTCGGTGTCGCCGTGAACGAGCGCGGTTCTTTGCGCGTCATGCCGCAGCAGGCAAGCGAGGACCGATACGGGAGCGGCCGGCAAGGGACCGCCGGACGCCAGGGCCGGTGTTGCGTGCGGCGCTAGTCCGAGGACGTCGGACAGGAGCGCGTCGGGTTGTTCAAGAAGATCGGCCAGCGCTTGCAGCAGCGATGCGTGCAGGGCCCGCAAGGTAGCGTCGTCGTAGGCATCCGGATTGGCTTCGATGTCGATACGGCTGTTCGCGCCCGGCGCGATGGTGATCGACAGGTCTTCCACCGGACCGGCGGACACCGGGTACGAGAGCGCCTGCAATGGTCCGAATACCGGCGGGCGGTCGAACGGCATCAGGTTGATGACCGCGCCGAACAGGCGGCGCGCGCCGCCGCTCATGCCCAGGTCGTGCTTCAGATGTTCGTAGCGGTAGCGCTGGTGCGGGCGGATGGCCTTCATTTCGGCGGCCACCGCGCGCGCCAGGTCGGCCAGCGATTGCGACGCCACCGGCGCCAGGCGCAGGGGCACGATATTCATCGCCATGCAGGGAATCGTCAGCGCCACCGAGCCAAGCCGGCCCATGACGGGCAGGCCCAGGGTCAGCTCGCCCGCCGAGGCGTGGCGGCGCAGCCAGGCGCCGGTGGCGGCGACCAGCACGGCGGCCCAGTCCACGCCGGCGGCGGCAGCCACCGACTGGCAGCGTTCGATGGTGCTGGTGGCGATGCCGCCGCGTACGCGGCGCACGCCGCGCGCCACGCTGGCCGGCGGCGCCAGCATGGCCGGTGCGCCGGCGTCCATCATGCGCGCCATCCAGAAGTCGCGGTCGCGCGCGTAGGCGGGCGAGGCGAGGTAGGCGGCGTCTTCCGCCACCACCGGATCGAGCTTGCCGGCGCGCGCGGGCGCTGCGTCGGTATTGGCGCAGCGGGCCGAATACAGGGCCGCCACGCGTTGCGCCAGCATGGCGTAGGCAAAGCCGTCGAGGGCGATGTGGTGGGCGCGCAGGTACCACAGCGTTTTATCCGGGCCGGTTTGCAGCAGCGCGCTGGCGAACAGCGGGCCGCGCGCCAGGTCGGCCGGCTGTTTCAGGTCGTCCTGCATCCACAGGCGCGCTTCGGCGTCGCTCATGACGTGGCGCACCAGCGGCCAGTCATCGAGCGGCTCGGGCGTTTGCCAGAGCGCGTCGCCGTCGCTGGCAAAGCGCATGTGCAGGGCGTCGCATTCGCGCACGGCCTGGCGCAGCGCGGCTTCGAACAGGGCGGCGTCCAGCGGGCCGCTCAGCTCGACCGCTTCGGCCGTCCAGTAGGCCGGGCTGGCGGCATCCAGCTGCTGTCCGAGCCAGATGCCGTATTGGGCACTGGTCAGCGCCAGGCGCGCGCCGCTCACCGGTTCACCCGGCGCGCGTCGAGCAGTTCCCACCAGTCGGCCAGGGTCGGGCGCTCGGCCAGTTCGACGAAGCTCGTTTCGATGCCGGCGCGGCGCCAGCGTTCGATCAGGCTCATTAACCTGATCGAGTCGAGGCCGGCGTACAGCAGGTTGTCGTCGGGGAGCAGGTCGGACGCCGGAACGGCCAACAGGTCCGCCACTTCGGCTTGCAGGGCGGTGCGCGTGGCGTGCCAGGTGGCCGCAGGCTTGAGCGCGCCCGTCACGGTCGCCGTGCTGGCGACCACGCCGCAACGCTGCGACACGTAGTGAAGGCCCATCTGGTGTTGTTCGGCCGAGAAGTCGGCCAGCGCATCGCCCACCAGGAAGGGCTGGATGTCGCTCATGAAGGCGTCGGCGGCCGTCATCAGGCAGCCGATGTGGGCGTACACGCCGCACACGATCAATTGGTCGCGGCCCTGTTCGCGCATGCGCGCCAGCAGGTCGCTGCGGAAGAAGGCGCTGTAGCGCCATTTGGTCAGCACCACGTCTTGCGCGCGCGGCGCCAGGCTTGCCACCACCGGCGCGCGTTCGGGGTGCGCGGTCAGGCCCGGTCCCCACCAGTCGGTGAGCAGGCCGCGATCCTCGGCCGATTGTTTGGCCGGTTGCGCGGTGTAGACGACCGGTACGCCGGCGGCGTCGGCGGCGTCGCGCAGTTGCCTGATGTGCGCGATCAGTTCGGGAATCGGCGCGGCGGCGTTGTCGTAGAAGTCGAGGAAGTACTCCTGCATGTCGTGAATCAGCAGCACAGCGCGTTTCGGTTCGGGCATCCAGCTGACGCGGTTGTCCGGCATGGCCGTGGGCATGGGGTAGGAGGCGATTTTCGGGATGGTCATGGTGCTTGCCGATCTTGTGATTGAATGCCGATCAACTGGGCGATCTGTTCGCGCAGCTGGCGTTTATTGACTTTGCCGACGCCGGTGGTAGGGAAGCGTTCGACGAATTCGATGCGGTCGGGGATTTTGTACTGCGCCACGCCGCGTTCGCGCAGGAAGCGCGTGAGCTCGATCGCCCGCACCGGCGCGCCGCGCGTGACGATGAAGGCGCAACTGCGCTCGCCCAGGTAGGCGTCGGGCATCGACACCAGCGCGGCGTCGTGCACGGCGGGGTGGGCCAGCAGGTGGTTTTCGACTTCTTCGGCTGCGACCTTGTCGCCGCCCCGGTTGATCTGGTCCTTGGCGCGGCCTTCGACCACCAGGTGGCCCGAGGGCAGGCGCATCACCAGGTCGCCGGTGCGGTAAAAACCGTCGCTGGTGAAGGCGCGCTGGTTGTGTTCTTCGGCGCGGTAGTAGCCGCGAATGGTGTAGGGCCCTCGCGTGAGCAGGTGGCCGATCTGGCCATCGGGCAGGTCGCGGTCTTCGTCATCGACGATGCGCACTTCGTCGGCGGGCGAGATCGGGCGGCCCTGGGTGTGGGCGGTCAGTTCTGGCGTGTCGTCCGGGCGGGTGTAGTTGACCAGGCCTTCGGCCATGCCGAATACCTGTTGCAGGGCGCAGCCGAGCACCGGCCCCACGCGGCAGGCGGCTTCGGCGGACAGGCGTGCGCCGCCCACCTGCAGCAGTTCGAGGCTATCGAGTTTGTAGCGCGTGGCGCCGGCGGCGTCGAGCCAGATCATGGCCAGCGGCGGCACCAGCGCGGTGATGGTCACGCCTTCGGCTTCGATCAGCGGGAATGCTTCGTCAGGCGAGGGCCGGCGCGCCAGCACCACGCAGCCACCGGCATGGAATACGCCGAAGGAGCCAGGCGAACTCATCGGGAAGTTGTGCGCCACCGGCAGGGCGCATAAATACACGCTGGTGCGATCGAGTTCGCAGATGTCGGCGCTGGCGCGCACGCTGTATAAATAGTCGTCGTGGGTGCGCGGGATCAGCTTGGGCAGGCCGGTGGTGCCGCCGGAGAGCTGCAAAAAGGCCACGTCGCCCGGTTGCGGGCCGGCCATTGGCGCGGGGTCGGCGTAGAGCGAATCGAAGGCGATGAATTCGGCGCTCTCGCCGAGCACGATCACGCGCGCCAGGTTTGGCACTTCGGCGCGCACTTCGCGCGCCAGGGTGCGGTAGTCGAAGCCGGCGTCGCTGTCGGCGACGATGTAAGCGGCGGCCTCGGTAAAGGCGCACAGGTGGCCGATTTCGTGGCGGCGGTGCGCGGGCAGGGCAAATACGGGCAGGGCGCCGATGCGGAACAGGGCGAAGCAGGCGACGAAAAATTCAGCCACGTTGGGCAGCTGCACGACCACGCGGTCGCGCGCGGCGATGCCCAGGCCGGTCAAGCCGGCGGCGAAGCGGTCGGCGCGTGCATCAAGTTCGGCGTAGCTCCAGCGGCGCGCGCCGCACACCAGCGCGGTGCTGTCGGGATGTTGGGCCGCGCGCTGGCGCAGCAGGGAACCGAAGGTTTCACCAGTCCAGTAGCCGGCTTCGCGATAGCGCGCCGCAAAGTCGTCGGGATACGGGGTGAAACCGGGCAGATAGTCACTACTCATACCGCTTCCTCCAGTACCGCTTCGAGGCCCATCGCGCGCAGCATGGTGCGCAGCTTGCCGGATGTTTCGAGATATTCGAGTTCGGGGTCGGAACCGGCAACGATCCCAGCGCCCGCGTACAGGGTGGCGCTGTGGGCGCGCACGTCGGCGCAGCGCAGGGTCACGGCCCATTCGCCGTCGCCGTTGGCGTCCATCCAGCCCACCAGGCCGGCGAAGAAGCCGCGCTCAAAACCTTCGACTTCGTTGATGAAGCTGCGCGCGTCCGCGGCGGGGTGGCCGCAGACGGCGGGGGTGGGATGCAGCGCCATGGCCAGCGCGAGCGAGGTCATGCCGGGCTCGTTCAGTTCCGCTGTTACTTCGCTGCCCAGGTGCCACATGGTGGGCGTGGCGATCAGCGAGGGCACGGCCGGCACGGTCACCGAGTGGCAGTAAGGACGCAGCGAGTCGGCCACCATGTCGGCCACCAGCGCATGTTCGTGCAGGTCTTTCTGCGATTCCAGCAGGCCCTGGGCGCGGCGCTGGTCTTCCTGCGGGTCGGCGCTGCGCGGGATCGACCCGGCCAGCGGATGGCAGCGCACGCGGGTACCGGTACGCGAGAGCAGCAGCTCGGGGCTGGCGCCGATCAGCGTGCGGCGCCCGTCATCGTCCGGCGTCAGGTCGATGGCAAAGGTGTAGCCGTGCGCGTTGCGGGCGCCCAGGCGCGCCAGCAGGGCGGCGACATCGATCTCGGTTTCCAGGGTCAGTGAGCGCGACAGGACCACCTTTTCCAGCTGGCCGGCGCGGATGCGTTCGACCGCGCGGGCCACGGCTCCGCAGTATTGGCCCTGGTCGGGAACGGCGGCGATGGTGCGCGGGAAGCGCGCGCGCGCCGCCGGCGCTTGCGGGGTGGCCGCCGGCAGGTTGGCCGGGCCGGTCGCCATCAGCACATGCTCCGGAATGAACAGGTGGGCTGGCGCGTCGGCCAGGAACGGCACGGCGCCGATCAGCACCGGCAGCGCTTCGCCGTCGCGGCGCGCGGCGCGCAGCAGGGCGCCAGCGGCATCGGCCAGCGCGGCCCCGGACTGCGGCGCCAGGATGCTGCGCTTGCCGCTGGCCAGCAGCGTGTGGCCGGGCGACGAAAACAGGGTGGTGCCAGCTTCGTAGTGCGCGCACAGGTCGGCCGCGCTGGTGCGGCTCAGGTAGTGGCCGTGCAGTCTGTCATTCATGTTGAAGTTCCTTGCGTTAGGAGGGCAGTCGGAGCGTTTCGCCGGATAGGCGGGACCGAACTATAGACCGGAATGATAATCATTTACAACCTAAATATTAATGCAAATGAGATTGATTCGCATTTAGCGAGTATGGTATGCTTAAGTTTCACACCTGTCAACGATGGCAATTGTTTATCCCACTTGAGAAGACCTACCATGCCCGCATTTCACTTCGCCGTTCGCCAGCCGGGCGCGCTTTTGCCCGCCGCGTCGGCCCATGCCGCCCACGCCCACGCCCCTGCCTGCGGCGAGCGCGCATGAAGCGCGACCTGTCCCCGCTGTCGCACGACACGCCCGGCCCGTTGCCGTCGCCCGCCGAATTGCGCGCGCAACTGCCGCTGTCCGATACCGGCGCGCTGACGATCGGCGCCGCGCGCCAGAGCGTGCGCGATATTCTCGACCGCCGCGATCCGCGCCTGATGGTGGTGGTCGGCCCCTGTTCGATCCACGACCTGCACGCGGGACGCGATTACGCGCGCCGGCTCAAGGCGCTGGCCGAGGAAGTGGCCGACACGCTGTTCGTGGTCATGCGCGTGTACTTCGAAAAGCCGCGCACGCGGGTCGGCTGGAAAGGGCTGATCAACGATCCGCGCATGGATGGCTCGTTCCGCATCGATGAAGGCCTGGCGCTGGCGCGGCGCTTCCTGATCGAGGTGGCTGAGCTGGGTTTGCCGGCGGCGACCGAGACGCTCGACCCGGTCTCGCCGCATTACGTCGGTGAGTTGATCAGCTGGGCCGCGATCGGCGCGCGCACCACCGAGTCGCAGACGCACCGCGAGATGGCGTCGGGCCTGGGCATGCCGGTGGGCTTCAAGAACGGCACCGACGGCAAGGTCGATACGGCGGTCAACGCGATCGCATCGAGCTCGCACCCGCATGCTTTCCTGGGCATCGACGCCGATGGCCGCGCGGCGGTGATCCGCACGCCGGGCAACCCGTACGGTCACCTGGTGCTGCGCGGCGGAGGAGGGCGGCCGAACTACGATGCGGCCAGCGTGGCGCTGGCCGAACAGGCGTTGGACAAGGGCGGCCAGCCGCCCAACATCGTGATCGATTGCGCGCACGATAACTCGAACAAGAACCACACCCTGCAGGCCGGCGTCATGGCCGACGTGGTGCGCCAGCGCCTGGCGGGCAACCGCAGCGTGGCCGGGGTGATGATCGAGAGTTTCATCGAGGCCGGCAACCAGGCGATTCCTGCCGAACTGTCGGCGCTGCGCTATGGCTGCTCGGTGACCGATCCGTGCGTGGACTGGGGCGAGACGGCGGCCATGCTGCGCGCCGCGCGCGCGGCCCTGCGCGCGCACGTGGCGGCCCGTCGCGGAGGCGCCGATGTCTAAGCAGTCGCGCGCAATCCTGCTGGTCGCGGCGCTGCAGTTCGTCTACCTGGTCGACTTCATGATGGTGTTGCCGCTCGGGCCCGACCTGGCGCGCGAGCATGGCTTTGCGGTGGATCGCCTGGGCTGGCTGGCGGCAGCCTACACGCTGGCGTCGGCGGTATCAAGCCTGATCACCTTCCGGCTGCTGGACCGCTTCGACCGTAAACCAGCGCTGCTGCTCACCTTTGGCCTGCTGGCGCTGGCGACCCTGGCGACGACCTTTTGCCACGGCTTGCCGGCGCTGATGGTGGCGCGCGCGCTGACCGGTGCCTTCGGCGGGCCGGCGGTGGCCATCGGCATGGCCATCGTGATCGACATGACGGCGCCCGAGCAGCGCGGCAAGGCCATGGCCAAGGTGATGCTGGGCTTTTCGCTGGCGGCGATTGCCGGCGTGCCGCTCGGCCTCGAGCTGGCGCGCATGGGTGGCTGGCAGGCCCCGTTCTATATGGTGGCGGCGCTGGCGGCGCTGGTGCTGGCGGCGATGGCGTGGCTGCTGCCGGCATTGGAGGGGCACCTGAACGCGCGCGAAAAGGTCTCGGCGCAGGTCTCTGCCCGCCTGCTGCTGGCGCGTCCCACTGTGCGCCTGGCGATGCTGCTGCAGGCCGGCAGCGCGTTCTCGGCCTTTTTGGTGATTCCGCATTTTTCGGCCTACTTTTTGCTGAACCTGGGTTTTCCGCGCGCGCAGCTCGGCATGCTGTATTTCGCCGGCGGCGTGGTGGCGCTGCTGACAGTGCAACTGCTCGGCCGCCTGGCCGACCGCGCCGGCCCGGTGCTGGCCGCAGCGCTGGCGTCGACCGCTTTCTGCGCCGGCCTGGCGCCGTTTTTCGGCCTGGGTGCGGCGCTGCCGATCCTGTTCTTCGTGCTGTTCATGGCCGGCAACGCGGGGCGCAACGTGACCATGGCGGCCACCGTCAGCCAGGTGCCGTCGCCACACGAGCGGGCCGGCTTCATGTCGCTGCAAAGCCTGGTGCAGGATGTGGCCATCGGCGCGGCCGCGCTGGTGACCAGCTGGCAGCTGGGCGAAGCGGCCGACGGCAGGCTTACCGGCATGGCGCCGGTGGCGGCGCTGGCGGCCGTGATCGCGGTGGGAGTCGCTGGCGGCCTGGCGCGCCTGGCCGGTGCGCGCCGCGCTGTTGCGCTGGAGTGACACTGGAAGGGCTGCGATGTGACAATTCTGAAAAATTATCTTTCAGGATTGCAATTTTTTGCGGGGACTGGTCTTATAATTATCGGCACTATTGATCACGCCAAGAGCCAGATGGAAAACCACCAGTCCTCGCAAATTCGTACCCTGTCCTATGTCGAGAATGAAGACCATCCGGTGTTCGGCACCCTGGTCGAACAGATTCTTCACCTGCTCAATTCGAAGCTCATTTTCAGCGACATCATCATTCACCAGAATAGTCCGCTGATGCTGCGCCAGCCGAAAGGGTTGGTGGCGGTGACCGATTCGCCGATCACCAAGGAGGAGCTGGAAGAGTTCTTCGAAGTGATCGAACCCGATTGGTCCGATCGCATCGCCGTGCGCGCGTTCGACCGTTCGATCGACCTGCATACGGCGCGCATCCGCGCCAACTGTTTTACTTTCCAGGGCAAGAAGCGGCTCGGCTGCGTGGTGCGGCGCTTTCCGCGCGAACCGCTGCCGCTCAATGAACTGGGCCTGCGCGCGGCCGAGCAGGATTTTGCGCTGCTCACCAGCGGGCTGGTACTGATCATCGGCGACACCTGCCAGGGCAAGTCGACCACCATCGCCTCGATGATCGACCAGATCAACAAGACGCGCTCGGGCCACATCATCACCATCGAAGACCCGGTCGAAACGCTGATCCCTCAGCGCAAGTGCATCATCACCCAGCGCGAAGTGGGCTTCGACGGCGACGTGGAGAGTTACTACCTCGGCGCGCTGGACGCGTTGCGCGAGCGGCCGGACGTGATTGTGATCGGCGAGATCCGCGACGCGCAGACCGCGCAGGAAGCGCTGGCGCTGGCCGAATCGGGACCGCTGGTGCTGGCCACCCTGCACGCGCGTTCGACCGAGCTGGGTTTGCAGAAGATGCTGCGCCTGCTGGGGAACTCGGACGCGCAGGCGCAGGCACTGGCGAGCGCCTTGCGCGGCGTGCTGTGCCAGGCCTTGCTGCCGTCGGTGGGCGGGGAGCGCTATTACCTGGCCACCGAATGTCTCAGTTCGAATCCGGAAGTGGTGCGCATGATCGAATCGGGCCGGGTGGGCGAAGTGCGCTCGCTGATGGATGGCGGCACCGGCAAGTTCAACGCGGGCTGCCATTCGATGAACACGGCGCTGGTGAACCTGCTGCGCGAGAAGAAGATCAGCGTCGAGGATGCGCGCAACGCGACCACCGACCGGATCGGGTTTGCGGACGCGTGTTACAGCGGGATGCTGGACGCGGCGTAAGCCAGTTTTTTCGGGCTGGCCACCTTGCGGGCCAGCCAAGCGATTTCGCGGCTGGCCTGACAACGTGGGCAGACTTGACGAGGGTGGCAAGGAAGACCTTCAGGTACAATCTTTGTAAGCAGTGCACCTGTAGCGTTGGGGATTCGGCTATGTTGACGAATGAAAAAAAGCGACAAATTTTCTTTAAGTTACGTTTCGAAAATTACCGCCCCAGCCTGCGGCTCGAAGGGCTGGTGCCGCCCCCGGCAGGCGCCAGCCTTCGGTTCGAAAGCCTCGTGTCGTCCCCGGTAAACGCCGGCCACCCGGTCGTTGAACCAGGCGCGGCGACCGTCAAGAAGCAGCATGGCCGCTAAGTACGGCACGGGCGAGGATGGCCGCTATTGCTATCCAAATTCGAACGTACTGATCAATAAGCTGGGCATCACCGATGAGCATGCGTTGGAAGTTGCTGAAGTCAAGCTGAGTCACGCTCGCATCGGACAATTCACCCTGGATTTCGACGATTTTTCCTTTGCGGCGCTGCGCGCAATTCACTCCCATCTGCTCCAGGATCTGTACAACAGGGATCGCCGCATACAATTGCCAGCTTGATTTGCTGATCGATCTGCTCAATCGTACGCTGACTCTCATCTGAGCAATGCGCACCAACGCCCGCACAACGGTTCTCAAGCCCTTGTTTGATCTGGCGCAAACTTCGGCATGCCCTGCGGTCTAGCATAAGGATCGACTTCCCAATTAATGCGCAGCTCGCTTCTGCATGCATGCCGGCGGAGCAGGCGCCCCGCCAGGGCTTCGCGCGCGTCCCGGCATGGAATCGAACCGGAGCTGACCATGAAACCGCTGTACGCGCCCCTCCTCGCCGCCTTGATCCTCCCCGCCGCGTTTGCCCAGCACAGCGACTGCCGCCAGTCGTGGATGCCGCCCGACGCGCCCGCCTTTTGCCCGTTCGAGCCGGAACCATCGCTGCCGGAAGCGCGCACCTATCACGCGGTCACGAATGCCGGAAAGAATGTCTACGTCGCCGGCGGTTACCAGTTCACCGCGTCGACCGGGGTGGTGACTTACTACAACAGCGTGCTGCTGTCGCGGGTCGGGGCCAACGGCCGCCTCGGCGTGTGGAGCGTCGAACCCGCCTTTGCCACGCCGCGCGCGGGGACGGCGCTGGCGCAGGCCGGCAACTGCCTGTTCCTCGGTGGCGGCAGCTCGTCGACGCCGACCTCGCTCAATTACTACGACGATGTCCAGTTCGCGCGCATCCAGGCCAACGGCCGCCTGTCGGCGTGGAGCACCAGCCCGGCGCGCCTGAAAACGCCGCGTTCGAACCACAGCCTGCTGGCCATGTCGGGCGACCAGGGCACGTTTTTGTACGCGGTGGCGGGGGTGACCCAGATCGGACCGGATACGGTGCACCTGGACAATGTCGAGGTCGCCAAAATCGGCAACGACTGCGCGCTCGGTCCCTGGCAAATCGCCAACTTCCACATCAAAGGCGGGCGCAGTTCGCCGCAGGCGCTGGCGGTGCGCAAGCACATCGTGACGATCGGCGGCTGGGGCGACCTCGACTTGCATGATGTGTACGACGACGTGCAGGTCACGGCGCCGCGTCCGGACGGCACCCTGGCGCCATGGCAAACGTCGCCCGCGCGCCTGACCTCGGGCTTGTACGGCCATGCCTCGGTGTTCGTGCCGTCGCCGCAAGGGCCGCAGGCGCCGATGCTGCTGACCGTGGGCGGCCAGCCGGGTACCGGGGCCTACGCCAACTGGATCAACTATAACTATGTCCAGCGCAACGAAAGCTTGCCGGACGCACTGGGCCGCTGGCGCATCGCGCCCACCGGCAAGTTGCCCAACGGGCGCGCCGGCCTGGGGGCGGTGGAGGTGGACGGGCGCCTGTTCGTCATCGGCGGCAACGATGCGGCCGGGGTGTATTACCGCGACGTGCTGTCGGCGCGCTTCGATGCGGGACGGCCGTAGGGAGCGGCCGTAGAGGTCGGCCTGAATGGGCGTCAATCGAGCGGCACGCCCCGGTACTTGTTGACCTCCGAGGCCGTCACCGGCGGCGCCTTGTTGCTCCAGCTATTGCGCAGGTAGCTCACCACGGCGGCGACTTCATAATCGTCCATCAGGTGGCTGTACGGCGGCATGCCGTACGGCCGTGGATTGCCGGCCGTGCCGGGCGCAAAGCCACCGTTGAGCACGATGCGGATCGGGTTGACCGCTTCCTTCATGGTCAGTGCGCGGTTGCCGTCCAGTGGCGGATAGTGCGGCGGCAAGCCCTTGCCGTCGGCGCCGTGGCACTCGATGCAGTTCGCTTCGTACAGCTTCTTGCCCTGCGCCAGCACCGTGATCACGCGCGGATCGTTTGACGCCTCCAGCGCCGGCGCCGGCGTGGCCGGCAGCGACTTCAGGTACACCGCCATCGCCGTCACGTCTTCGGTCTCCAGGTGCTGCAAGCTGCGCTGCACCACTTCGGCCATCGGCCCGAACACGGTGGCGCGCGGCGACACGCCGGTCTTGAGCAGGTCGACGATGTGCGGCACTTCCCAACTGCCCAGGCCCGCCTCGGCGTCGGAGGTGAGCGAGGGCGCGTACCAGCCGATCATCGGAATCAAGCCGCCCGACAAGCCTTCTTCGCTGGCGCCGAAGCTGTTGCGCGTACTGTGGCAGGCGGCACAGTGGCCCAGGCCTTCGACCAGGTAGGCGCCACGGTTCCATTGCGCGTTCCGGGTGCCGACCGGCACGTATTCGCCCGGCTTGAAGTACAGCAGGCGCCAGCCGGCCAGCATGATCTGCTGGTTGTACGGGAACGACAGGCTGTGCGGCTTGTTCGGCGCTTTATGCGCGGGAACGCTTTGCATGAAGGCGTACAGGGCGTCCGCATCCGCACGGCTGACCTTGGTGTAGTTGGTGTACGGGAAGGCCGGATACAGCAGGCGGCCATCGCGCGACTTGCCGTTGTGCAGCGCGTTCCAGAAGTCGTCGGCGCTCCAGGCGCCGATGCCGGTCTCGCGGTCGGACGTGATATTCGGTGCGACCAGGCTGCCGAAGGGCGTTTCCAGGGCGCGCCCGCCGGCGTATTCGGCCCCGCCGCGCACGGTGTGGCAAGCCATGCAGTCGCCAGCCTTGGCCAGGTAGGCGCCGCGGGCGATATTCTGGGCGGTCGGCGCGAAGTCGGCCGGTGATTTGGACGCGATGAAGTCGTTGCGCGGCCAGGCCACGGCGATGGCGACGCCAAGCACGGCGGTGAGCGCCGCGAGGCTGATGAGTAATTTCTTTTTCATGAATCGATTCCTGGCTTAGTCCGGGGCGCTGCCGCAGGCGATGGGCAGCGGGCGCGCGATGGCGGCGGCGGGGCGGGCCTCGGGCGCGACCTGCTGGGTGCCGAGCCAGGCCGAGACGGCGTTCACGTCTTCCAGGCTGAGGCGTTCGGTGATGACGGCCATGCAGTCGGGCTCGTGGGCGCGGCGGGTCTTGGTGCGCCAGGCGCCGAACTGGGCGTTGATATAGTCGCGCGGCAAGCCGGCCAGGCCGGGAATCGCGGGGCTCACGCCGGTCAGTTTGTCGCCGTGGCAGGCGATGCAGGCCGGCACCTTGATGGCGGCATCGCCTTGCAGGGCCAGCTGGCGGCCGCGCGCGAGCACGGCGGGCGTGGCCTGGGTCGCTTGCGGCGGCGGTGGCGGCAAGTGTTCGGCGGCGAAATGTCCAGCGATCTCGTGCAGGTAAGCGTCGGGCAGGTGATCGACCATGTAGGTCATCAAGGGATACTGGCGCCGGCCTTCGCGGAAGTTGCGCAGTTGGTTGTACAGGTAGCCGGCCGGCTTGCCGGAAATGCGCGGGAAGTAGGCGTCGTTGACATCCTTTTTGGCGTGGCAGGAGGCGCAGGCCAGCAGGCGCTGGGCCATGGTGTCCGGCAGCACGGCCGGGCGCTCGGCCGCCTGCAGCGGGGCCGCGGCGAGCGCCGCGAACGCCAGCGCGCCGAGCACGCGTGCGCGGGTAAGGGTGTTTCGCATGGATGATTCTCTGATAAGGTTACCGGTGACAACATCATAGCGCCTCGGGGCAGGGCACGACAGGTGCAGCGCGGAGCGAAAAAGCGGATCAGGACGGGCGTTGCCGATCCGAAGAGCTGTTTCACGAAAGGCAGGAACCACGTTCATGATCGACAAGCTGGAGATCCATCACTTAAGAATCCTCGACGCTTTGTACAAGTTCGGCAAGCTGTCGGCGGCGGCCGAGCGCCTGGGCGTGTCGCAGCAGGCCATCAGCCTGCAGTTGAAGAAGTTGCGCGTGCTGCTGCACGACCCGCTGTTCGTGCGCACCGGGCACGGCATGGCGGCCACGCCGTATGCCAAAGTGATCGAGCCGCATATTCATCAGGTGTTGGCGGGCATCAGCGCCATTCCGCTGCCCGATGCGCTCGCCCCTGACCGGATCGAACGCACGCTGGCGATCTGCGCCACGGATTACACGCAACAAGTCATCGTCGGCCCCTTGATCCGCGACCTGCGCAGTGCCGCGCCCAAGGTGAAAATCATCGTCAGCGGCATCGAGGTGCATCACCTGACGCAAAAAATGCAGCAGGGCGAGATCGACCTGACCTTCACCTCGGACGGCTACGTGCCGGTTGGGCTGGTTTCCGAGCCGCTGTTCGTGGAGCAGTACCGCTGCGTGGCGGCCGACGCGGCCATGCTCGCTGGCGGCGTCATGGCGCTCGATAGGCTGGTGGGCTACGACTTTATCATCACCTCGCCCGGTATCGGCAGCTTCAAGGGATCGGCCGATGCCTGGTTCGAGCGGCAGGGCTTGCGCCGCAACGTGGTCATGTCGGCGCCCTCGTTTTTCATGGCGCTGGACTATCTGAAGCAGTCGACCATGATCGGTTTTATCCCGACCCGCCTGCTGCCGTGCGATGGTTTGTTCGACATCCCGCTGGAAAAATACCCGCCCGGATATGAAGTCGTGGCGGCCTACCATCCCAGCGCAAACAACGATCCCTTCCTGCGTTGGCTGCTGGGGCGGGTGCGCCTGCTGCTGCCGGCCTGACCATGGGTTCGCTTGTATCGCTTGCAAGCGCGCCTCGATTGATAGGTCGGTGGCGCGCCTGCATACTGCGGCCTCATTTCGTTCACCAGTGAGGTTTTTCATGAGTATTGCGCAGATTAATCCCGCCGCTTTGTATGACGGCGCACCGTTCGGCATGTCGCAGGCGACGGTCGATAGCGGCAGTGGGCTTGTCTTTGTATCGGGGCAGGTCGATTGGGGGACCGATTACCAGGTCAGGCACGACGGCATCGAGGCGCAGGCCGAGAGCGCCATCAAGCATCTGCTGACCGTGCTGGAGGCGGCTGGCTCGTCGTTCGCGAATGTGCTGCAACTGCGGGTATATGTCAGGGGAGAGCTCGGCGAGCACATGGACAAGCTGGCGCCGCTGATGGCCAGGCATGTCGGCGCATCGCGCCCGGCCCTGACCGGTATCGGCGTCGCTTCACTGGCGTCGCCGCAGACCTTGATCGAAATCGAGGCAGTGGCGCGGGTTTGCGGGCGATAAGAGCCTATCTCAGTAGATCGGGGAAGCTGATGGCGACATGCGCGTAGGCGATGCATGGCAAGCGAGGGCAAGGCGCGAGGAGGCCGCATGGCTAGCCATGCAACGACGAGGGTATTCCGAAGGAATACCGAGGCCGCACTCGCTTGCCAGGCGCGCCAGCAGCGACTCCGATCTACTGAGATAGGCTCTAAGTAGCGTCCAGGTTGGACGGCGCGTCGGGAATGTCGACCTTGGGTCCGCCCAGGCTGGCACGAGCGCAGCGGGCGACGTGCGGGATGCGTCAGGTGGCGGCCTTGGCCACCGCCTGCTCCGAGCGCCAGCGCCGGTACACGCGCAGCGCCACATGCGCGTCGTCGGCCGCGTACAGAATCTGCTTGTCGCTCAAACGCGCCAGCGACCAGTTGGTAGTGGTGATCTTCTTGGATTTTTGCAGCTTCTGGCCGAAAAAGCGCGCCACCGCCGTTTTCGCGCCAAGGGTATTGCGTTCGCCCTTGCGCAGCGCGGTCGACAGGTCGAGCACGTTGTGGGCGTCGATGCCGAGTTTGCCTTGCAGGCGCAAAATGTCATCCTTCAAACCGAAACCCACCTTCAGGATGGACTTCGATTCGAGCACGGCCTTGAGCACGCTGATGGCGACCTCGGCCGCCGGCCCGGCGCCGATCTGGAACAGGTAAGCGACCTCGTCGGTTGCCAGTTGCACCAGGTGCGGGCCGGTTGACTGTTCTCCCTTGAGGAAGGTCGGCTTCGATTCGGTGTCGAAACCGAGCACGTCGGTCGAGGAGAGCGCCGCCAGCGCGCCGGCCGCATCCTGCTCGGAGCGGACCATGCGTACGCTGGCCATCGTGATGCCGTCGTAAGGCGGCAACAACGCGTCCGGATCGGTCGTCATCGAGGCCGGGATCAACCGTTGCGCGAGAACTTGGAGGCGAGCTGGAGCAGCTTTTCCTGGCGCAGGCGGTTCGCTTCGTCCGCTTGGGCGGCGTCGCGTTCGGCCTTCTTGCGCTCGGCTTCTTTCTTGAAGCGTTGCTGCAAGGTTTCTTTGGCGTGGGTGCGATGGATGTCGCTCACTTCCGCGCCGGCTACGCCGTCGAGGTCGTAGCGGACCGTGGCTTTTTCCATCGCGCGCAGGTAGCGCAGCGATCCGGTATGGATGCCCAGCGCGGCGCGCATGGTCTTGCGGTCCAGGCCGGGAACACGCGCCAGCAGTTGCTTGTCGATGCCGATCGCCAGGGGCAGGCAGTCGCGAAAGGCGGGGAACTGTTGTTGCAATTGCTTGAGCAGGGAGCGCGCGCTTTGCGCGGGGGCTGGAGCTGAAGCAGGAGCAGGAGCGGGTGCGGTGACGGGAACGTCCGCGGACTCGGCGGCAAGACTAGTTGTATTCATTGACTTCATTGTAAGAGCTGGAACCGGAAGGATAGCATGCGGCCATAGGCGCGTGCGTGGATTTTATTCGCTGTTGGGCATTGGGTTCATGCGCGGAGGGCCGGGAAATCGTGTATCATGCTCCTCTTGCCCTGCGCGCGGGTTGACGAAGCGCAGAAGGTTCAGTCAGCAGGTAGAAGGCGTCCCGGCACCGGCGGTTATCAGTCAAGATTATATCTTTGGCTTATATCTGGTATTCGATATATCAATTATCGCGATATCTCGCCATGGTGCATAATGGTGATTGTCTCTTCTATTGTTCATCTGAAAATAGATTCAAGCCCGTTTTGCCACGGGCTTTTTTTCGTTCCGCCATGCATAGCGCCATTTTGATCATAGCATACGCACCACAGCACCCCCGCACGGGGTACGCCCACCAGGGCCATCGATGCATCCGGTCGTGCTTGCAATTCGGCTACATCGCCCTTAGCTAGGGCCATCCTGATACACGTTCCATCGAGCGCGGTACGCCGAGCTCGGGTGGATTATTGACTGGAGTTTTAATGAAGAACACCGCGAAGACCTTAACCCTGACCGCCACCAAAGCGCCGCGCAAGAGCAGTGCCCAACTGGCCGTACCGAAAACCGCAACCTCCTACTTCCTCGAAACGGAAGCGGCGGCCAAGGTCACGGTGGTCAAGAAGGGTTCGCGCCTGGCCGCGGTGATGGCTGCGGCCGATCCGGTCGAACTGGTCGAGGTGGGTGCGCCTGCCGAGACCATCGAGCACGCGCTCCAGGAATCGGTCGTTGCCGAGACCATGCTGGCGTCCGCGCCGGCCGCCGACGGCGCCGCCGTGCCGGTGGTGGTGCGCAAGCGCTCCAAGCTGGCCGTGCGTCCCGACCTGGTCGCCGGGGTCGATGCCGACCTGGTGCCGGGCATGAAGGTGGCGCCCAAGGCGCGCACCGCGGTCAAGAAGATGGACCCGGAGCCGACCATGATCCAGACCGCCGGCCAGGCGGTCAGCCAGACCACGGACGCGGCCGCGCTGGCCGCGATCGATACCTCCGGCTACCTGCTGCCGTCGGTCAAGGTGCCGGGTCGCCGTGGCCGTAAACCGAGCGAATTCACGCCCGAAAACGATGAAGTCGCCGCGCTCAACGCGGTCGAGCGCGCCGAACTGAAAGCGGTCTCGAAAGCCAAGGAACGCAAGGCCAAGGGCGGCGTGAACGGCATGCTGGCCGCCGATCCGAAAGCTTCGGAAGCGGATATGGAACGGCGCCGCCAGCAGATCAAGAACCTGATCAACATGGGCAAGGAGCGCGGCTACCTGACCTATGCCGAGATCAACGATCAACTGCCGGAAAACATCATCGATCCGGAAGCGGTCGAAGGCATCATCGCCACCTTCAACGACATGGGCATCGCGGTCTACGAGCGCGCGCCGGATGCTGAAATGATGCTGCTGACCGATACGGTCGCCACCGCCACCAGCGACGACGAAGTTGAAGCGGCTGCGGCCACGGCGCTGTCGACGGTCGATTCCGACTTCGGCCGCACCACCGATCCGGTCCGCATGTACATGCGCGAAATGGGCGCGGTCGCGCTGCTCACGCGCGAAGGCGAGATCGAAATCGCCAAGCGCATCGAGGGCGGCCTGAAAGACATGGTCCAGGCCATTTCGGCCTGCCCGACCACGATCGCCGAAATCATCGCGCTGTCGCACAAGATCGCCAACGACGACCTGAAGGTCGACGAAGTGGTGGACGGTTTTGTCGATCACAACGAGAGCTCGGCCCCGGCCGCGCCGGTGGTGCACGCCGCCCCATCGGAAGATGACGAAGAAGAGGAAGAAGAAGTCGAGGAAGAAGACGGCGACGCCAATGGCGGCGCGGCCGGGTTCTCGGCCGAACAGCTGGTCCAGCTGCGCAGGAACGCACTCGACAAGTTCAAGATCATCGAAACCGAATTCGACAAGATGGCCAAGGCCTTCGAGAAGGATGGCTACGGCACCAAGAACTACGTCAAGGCGCAGGAAGTCATTTCGAACGAGCTGCTCGGCATCCGTTTCACCGCCAAGGTCGTCGAAAAGCTGTGCGACACCCTGCGCGGCCAGATGGATGAAGTGCGCCATATCGAAAAAGCCGTGCTGGCGATCTGCGTGGACCGCTGCGGCATGCCGCGCGCCCACTTCATCAAGGTATTCCCCGGCAACGAGACCGACCTGGCCTGGGTCGACCGCGAAGTCGACTGCGCCTATCCGTACAGCGTGGTATTGAGCCGTAACGTGCCTGCGATCAAGGAACTGCAACAGCGCATGATCGACCTGCAAGCGCGCGTGGCCTTGCCGCTGGCAGACCTGCGCAAGATCAACAAGCAGATGGCGGCCGGCGAAAAGCGCGCGCGTCACGCCAAGCGCGAGATGACGGTTGCCAACTTGCGCCTGGTGATTTCGATTGCGAAGAAATACATCAACCGCGGTTTGCAATTCCTCGATCTGATCCAGGAAGGCAACATTGGCCTGTTGAAGGCGGTCGACAAGTTCGAGTATCGTCGCGGCTACAAGTTCTCCACGTATGCGACGTGGTGGATCCGCCAGGCGATCACGCGTTCGATCGCGGACATGGCGCGCACCATCCGGGTGCCGGTGCACATGATCGAAACGATCAACAAGATGAACCGTATTTCGCGCCAGATCATGCAGGAAACCGGCAGCGAGCCGGACCTGGCGACCCTGGCCCTGAAGATGGAAATGCCGGAGAACAAGGTTCGCGAGATCATGAAGATCGCCAAAGAGCCGATTTCGATGGAAACCCCGATGGGCGAGGATGGCGATTCGCAACTGGGCGACTTCATCGAAGACAACGCCACCCTGGCGCCGCTGGACGCCGCATTGCACGCGTCGATGCGCAATGTGATCAAGGAAGTGCTCGATTCGCTGACCCCGCGCGAAGCAAAAGTGTTGCGTATGCGCTACGGTGTCGAGATGTCGAACGACCACACCCTGGAAGAAGTGGGCAAGCAGTTCGACGTCACGCGCGAGCGGATTCGCCAGATCGAAGCGAAAGCGATGAGCAAGCTGCGCCAGCCGTCGCGTTCGGACAAGCTCAAGAGCTTCCTGCACAACCATTAAGAAGCGCTTGTCGCGCCGGCCGCCTGGCCTGCGCGATGGCGAAAAAACCGTGTCCACCCGTCGGGTGCGCACGGTTTTTTTACGTCCGCTCCGTGGCGGCATCGGTTTTCCTGAGGCACCCAGCGTCCCGGTGTGGACTTAATGGCAATAAATGTTTCCCAGCGCGTTATTAAAAATGCTATGCTCGAAGGCTATTACTTCATGATTGATTGAGGAAAAAATGCAGATCACATTCACACGCCGTCCTTCCCGCCGCATCTTGCTGCTCGCGCTCGCGCTGATGGCGTCGCCGGCGGCCGTCCTGGCGGCCAACACCATGGCCACCCCCGACCCCGCGCTGGTGGCGCGCTATCTGGGCGACACCACGGCACGGCACGCGAAACTGGCCGAGTGCAAGAAGAAATACGATCCGGCCGGCTTCATGAGCGATGTGGCGTGCATGAGCGCGGAGAACGCCCACCGTAAAGCGGCGAGCAACAACCTGGCGTCGACCTGCGACGCGACCGATACCTTTGTCTACGCCCCCGCGAAGCTGAAGGGAAAAGCGCGCGAAGACTACTTTATTGCAAATACGCCATCGGAGGCGATCCTGAAGAATTGCAATCTGACCAGGGAAAAATGGCTGAGCGACAGTATGAAAAGAACGCCGAGATAATGGAATCGGAGAAAAACAAGACACCCACCTGGTCACCCGAAAAAAATGCGCATCCGGAAGGCCCGGACGCGCAAACAGGGGGTAGTCAATAAACCAGGCCGACCTTGCCGCACCTGCTTTACCGGTGTCCATTGTACATACGTCGACACGCTTTTCTGTTACATTTCGTGTATTGTTGTATCCGCGCTAATCCTCCAGCGCCGCCGCTGCCTCGCTCTCGAGTGGAATCATCATCGCCAGGGTGGTCCCGCCGCCCGGCCGGCTGTCGATCACCATCTGCCCGCCGAACACATCGACCCGTTCACGGATCCCGCGCAAGCCGAACGAGGCCACCTTGGCGGCGTCGCCCGGCCCCATGCCCACGCCGTTGTCGACGATGGTGATGGTCAGGTATTCGATGCCGATATCGAGCCCGATCTCGACCCGGGTGGCCTTGGCGTGCCGCAAGATGTTGAGCAGGCACTCCTGGATGATGCGGAAAATGACGTCGGTGTGGTGGCTGTCCGGCAGCGGTCCGTCACCCTCGACCACGGTGAGCGAGGTGGCGATGCCGCTGCGCTTTCCGAACTGTTGCACCAGCCACTCGGCGGCCGCCGGCAAGCCCAGTTCCAGGGTGCTCGGATGCAGATCGTTCATGATCGCGCGCACCGACCGGATGGTCAGGTCGATGGTGTCGAGCACATCGCCCACCTTGCGCTTGAGCAGCGGATGGCGCAGGCTGGCGCGCGCGTGCAGCATTTCCACGTCGATCTTGAGCGCCATCAGGTTCTGCCCCAGCTCGTCATGGATGCCCTTGGCGATGCGCTTGCGTTCGTCTTCCTTGATCGTTTCCAGATGGGAGCTCAACTGGCGCAGCTCGCGGAACGATTCGGCCAGCGCATTCTCGGCCATCTGGCGCTCGGCCACTTCGATGCGCAGCCGGGCGTTGCTGCGCTCGAGCTCGGCCGTGCGCATGCGGATGCGCACTTCCAGGCCGATCTGCACCGCCGCCAGTTCCAGCTCGGCCGCCTTGCGCCCGGTGATATCGGTGAGCATCAGCAAGGTGCCGGCGGCCATGCCATCGTCGCCCAGCATCGGCCGCCCGCTCACGATGGCCCAGCCGATGCTGCCGTCCACCCGGCGGTACGACAGGTCGTGGGTGCAGCCGACATGGGCGGCGTCGGCGCTGGTCATCTCGGCGAGGTCGCGGGGTGGATTGTCGCCCAGAAACTCGTGCATCGGACGCCCCAGCAGGGTGCCGGGCGTGGCGCCGAACATCTGGGCCACGCGGGCGTTGGCGAAGGTGGTGCGGGCCGCGCCGTCGAGCGTCCAGACGCCTTCGTGCGCGGTGTCGATGAAGTGCCGGTAGCGGCTCTGGGCATGGTTGCGCGCGATGGCCAGCGCGCGGATGCGCAGGCTGGCCACCAGCGCGGCGCCGGACAGCGCAATGACGAGGGAGAACAGCCAGCGCGGCAGCGCGTGGGCGTCGCTCACGGCGATCAAGCCCACCAGTGACGCCAGCACCAGCACGATGGCGGCGACGGTCAGGCAAAGCGACTCCACGCTCCACGTTTTCATGCGCACCCCCTCGTGTTTCAGACAGGTTGTTGGTCAGTTCATTCTATGCCAACTTGTTGAGACCGGTGCAATTTGTACAGGACGACGAATCGCCCGTATGCCGCGTGCATGTAGTGTTGGAGAATTGATTCAATCCCGCCGTGCGCCGCGGCGCAGGGTGGGCGCGGACAAAAAACGACCATCCGGCGCCAGGCTGGCGGCGGATGGTCGAGGGGACAGGCGGGCGGCGCGCGCCGGGTCTTAACCCGTGTTGCGCAGGCCGGCGGCCACGCCGTTGATCGACAGGTGGATGCCGCGATGGACCCGCTCGTCGACCTTGCCCGGTTCGCCCGACAGCGCGCGGTGGCGGTGGATCAGCTCGACCTGCAAGTGGTTCAGCGGATCGAGGTAGGCGAAGCGGTTCTGGATCGAGCGCGCCAGCAGCGGATTGCCGGCCAGGCGTTCATGCGCGCCGGTGATCATCTCCAGGCAGCGCAAGGTGGTGCCGTGTTCGGCCGCGATGCGCTTGAAGATGCGTTCGCGCAGTTCGACGTCGGCCACCAGCCCGGCGTAGCGCGAGGCGATCGCCAGGTCGGTCTTGGCCAGCACCATGTCCATGTTCGAGAGCAGGGTGGCAAAAAACGGCCACTCCTTGAACATGGCTTGCAGGGTCGCGATTTTTTCGTCGCGATCGCCTTCCTCGACCCATTGCGTGATGGCCGAGCCGAAGCCGTACCAGCCCGGCAGCAGCAGGCGGCACTGGCCCCACGAGAACCCCCACGGAATGGCGCGCAGGTCTTCGATGCGCTTGGTCGACTTGCGCGAGGCCGGACGCGAACCGAGATTGAGTTCGGCGATTTCGGCGATCGGCGTGGCCGAGAAAAAGTAGTCGGTAAACCCCGGCGTTTCGTAGACCAGGTTGCGGTAAGCCTTGTAGGCGCGCCCGGACAGCTCGGCCATGATGGCTTCGAAGCGGCCCAGTTGCTGCGCCTTGGCGCCTTCGGCCGCATGCGGCATCAGGCTTGCCTCCAGGGTGGCGGCGACCAGCAGTTCCAGGTTGCGGCGGCCGATTTCGGCGTTCGAGAACTTGGAGGCGATGATTTCGCCCTGTTCGGTCAGGCGGATCTGGCCATTGACGGTGCCCGGCGGCTGCGCCAGGATCGCTTCATACGATGGTCCGCCGCCACGGCCGACCGTGCCGCCCCGGCCATGGAACAGGCGCAGCTTGACGCCGGCGTCCGCGAACACCTTGACCAGGTGGATTTCGGCCTTGTACAGCTCCCAGTTGGAGGTCAGGAAGCCGCCATCCTTGTTCGAGTCCGAGTAGCCAAGCATGACTTCCTGGAGCTGGCCCTGGTGCGCGATCAGTTCCTTGACCAGCGGCAGCGCCATCCACTCGTTCATGATGCCGGCCGCGCGCTGCAGGTCGGGAATGGTCTCGAACAGCGGAATGACCATGGCGTCGAGCTGTTTGTCGCGCGCGCGCAGCAGGCCCGTTTCCTTCTGCAGCAGCAGCACTTCGAGCAGGTCGGACACGGTCTCGGTGTGCGAAATGATGTAGTTGCGGATCGCGCGCTTGCCGTAGCGCTGGCGGATATCTTTCGCCGCGCGCAGGATCGCCAGTTCGGACGCGGTTTCCTCGCTCAGTTCCGCGTACGGCGAATACAGCAGGCGCGGTTGCGCCAGTTCGGCCAGCAGCAGTTGCACCTTTTGTTCTTCGCTCAGTTTGGTGTAGTCGGCTTCGACGCCGGCCCCGGCGAACAGCTCGGCCAGCACTCTTTCGTGCACGTCCGAGGTCTGGCGCATGTCGAGCGAGGCCAGATGGAAGCCGAAGATGGCGGCGGCGCGCTGCACCGTGGCCAGGCGCGGCTTGACCAGCAGTTGGCCGTGATTGGCGCGCAGCGAATCGGCCAGCACGTCCAGGTCGGCGCAGAAGCCGGCGGCATCGAGGTAGGGCGCGGCGTGCCCGACTTCGCGGCGCATGATATTGGTCGCGCCCAGCGCACGGGCGGTGGCCGCCAGGCGCGCGTAGATGCCGATCAGGGCGCGCCGGTATGGTTCGTCGCTGCGGTGCGGCGACTGGTCGGGCGAGGCGTCGGCCAGCGCTTGCAGGGCGTCGCTGGCGCCGACCATCAGGGTCGAAATCGACAGCTCGGCGCCGAGCGCGTGCACTTCGTCGAGATAGAAGTCGAGGATGGTGGTGGCCTGGCGCACCAGCGCGTGCTGCATGGTGCCGGCGTTGACGTTCGGGTTGCCATCGCGGTCGCCGCCGATCCAGCTGCCCATCTGGACGTAGGAGTTCTCGGTCAGGGCCTGGGCGCCGTCCGGATAGTGGGCGGCGATTTCTTCTTCGATGTCGTCGTACAGGCCAGGCAGCTCGCGCAGGAAGGTGATGCGGTAGTAGGACAGGGCGTTGTCGATTTCATCGGCCACGGTCAGCTTGGAGTAGCGCAGCATGCGCGTCTGCCAGAGCGTGGCGATGCGCGCGTGCAGCAGCGCCATGTTGGCCACCCTTTCGCGCGGCGTGAGCGGCAGGTCGCGTTCTGCCAGCAGGCGCGCGATGTCATGCTCGGCGTCGAGAATGCTCTTGCGCTGCACTTCGGTCGGGTGGGCCGTGAGGACCGGGGCGATCAGGGCGTCGCTGAAAAAGGTGCGCACCGTGTCGCTGGCCACGCCGGCGGCTTTCAGCTTGGACAGCGCGAAGCTCACGCTGCCCTGTTGCGGCGCCGAGCCGGCCAAGAGGTGGGCGCGGCGGCGGCGGATGTGGTGCTGGTCCTCGGCGATGTTGGCCAGGTGCGAAAAATACGAAAACGCGCGCACCACCGAAATGGTTTGCTCGCGCGTGAGCTTGTGCAGCAGGGCGGTCAGGTCCTGGCCGGCCTGGGCGTCGTCTTCGCGCCGGAAGCGCACGGCGGTCTGGCGGATGGTCTCGACGACATCGAAGACCGCTTCGCCTTCCTGGTCGCGCAGCACGTCACCGAGCAGGCGGCCAAGCAGGCGAATATCTTCTTTCAGCGGAGCGTCCTTGTCGAGGAGGGGAGGGTTTTCTTGTGCAGCGGATGAATTTACCATGTTGGACCACAGAGTTAAAGTTGGTGCAAAGGCTTCTGGCCAGGTTCTGCAAAGGGGACGCATGATAAAATTTGTGATCTTATGCATGTGCCGATGACTGCCATAACCGGTTTGAGGTTTTACGACAGTGAAAGAATCCGTTTTGAAAGCAACTGAATTGACTGGTACGCCTTCGCGTCCGCAGCAGCCCTCCAAGCTCATTATCGCTTCGCGCGAAAGCCGGCTCGCCATGTGGCAGGCCGAGCATGTTCGCGCGCAATTATCTTTATTATATCCGCAGTGCAGCATCGAGATTCTCGGAATGACGACCCGCGGCGATCAGATCCTTGACCGTACTTTATCAAAGGTCGGCGGCAAGGGTCTGTTCGTCAAGGAACTCGAGGTGGCCATGGCCGAGGGACGCGCCGACCTGGCCGTGCATTCGCTCAAGGACGTGCCGATGGACTTGCCGGAAGGGTTTGAACTGGCCGCCGTGCTGGAGCGGGAAGACCCGCGCGACGCCTTCGTGTCGAACGACTTCGCCAGCCTGGACGAACTGCCGCCGGGTGCGGTGGTGGGCACCAGCAGCCTGCGCCGGCAGTCGCTGATCGCGGCGCGCTACCCGCACCTGGTGATCAAACCGCTGCGCGGCAATCTCGATACGCGCCTGGGCAAGCTTGATCGCGGCGATTATGCCGCCATCATCCTGGCCGCCGCCGGGCTCAAGCGCCTGGGGCTGCCGCAGCGCATCCGTTCGCTGATGGACCCGGCGCACTCGCTGCCGGCGGCCGGACAGGGCGCGATGGCGATTGAAATCGTCTCCGGGCGCACCAATGGCATCGACCTGCGCGCGGTGCTCGCGCCCCTGAACCACGTGCCGACGGCGCAGCGGGTGGCGGCCGAGCGCAAGGTGTCGAAGGTGTTCGGCGGCAGTTGCCAGATTCCGCTGGCGGCCTTCGCCATCATCGACGGCGACGTGATGCACCTGCGCGCCATGGTGGCCACGCCGGACGGCAAGCGCAGCGCGCACGCCGAACTGCGCGGCCCGGCCGACGATCCGGAACTGCTCGGCCAGCAAGTGTCGGACTTGCTCGACACCCAGGACGCGCGCGCCATCCTGGCCGAGTGCAAGGCTGATGCCGCCATGGCGGACGCCGCCGCCGGCGCCGCCGCCGCGCCCGCCATCCCCAGCGCGCCTGCGGCCGATGCCTGATCCCGTCATCATCACCCGTCCGCTGGCGCAAGCCGGCGCGCTGGCCGAGCAGGTGAGGGCGCTCGGGCGCGAGGCGGTGCTACTGCCGCTGCTCGACATTTCGGCGCTCGAGGACCAGGGCCCGCTCAAGGCGGCGCTGGCCGGCATGCACGACTGCGCCATGGTGGCCTTTGTGTCGCCCAACGCGATCGATGCGGCGTTCGCCCACATTACCGTGTGGCCGACCTGGGTGACGCTGGCGGTGCTGGGCGAGGGCAGCCGCGCGGCGCTGGAGCGCCACGGCATCAACAGCAACACGGCCACCATCGTCAGCCCCCGCGACCCGACCCGGAGCGACTCCGAAAACCTGCTCGAGACGCTCGACCTGGCGGCCCTGGCCGGCCAGAAAGTGCTGATCGTGCGCGGCGAAAGCGGACGCGAGCTGATGGCCGACGGGCTGCGCGCGGCCGGCGTGATCGTCGCCACCGTGCCGGCCTACCGGCGCAGCGTGCCGGTGCTGACGGAGGCGCTGGCGCAGCAGTTGCGCACGCTTTTGCAGGGCGACAACGATTGGATCATCACCAGTTCCGAAGCCCTGCGCGCTCTGGTGGCGCTGGTGGCGCAGCTGGACGACCCGGCCCTTGTGGAAAAAATGCAACAACAGCACCTGATCGTGCCGCACGCCCGTATTGCCGAGACGGCAAGCGGGCTGGGCCTGACCAGCTTGACGCTGTGCGGATCAGGCGACGAACGTTTGCTTGCCGCGTTACAATCACGAGCATGAACGAATTGCCTACATTACCTGAACACAACGCAGCGCCCGGCGCTGTACCCCAGCCAGCTCCCGCGGACCAGTACAGTGCGCCGCCTGCGCGCGCCCGCGCCTCCAGTGGCGAGAGCATGAGCGACATCTTGCAGCGTCCGATGACGGTGGTGGTGATCCTGCTGGCGCTGCTGCTGGCCGCGCACGCCTGGTCGACCCGCAGCAATTTGCTCAAGCTGCGCATGGAAATGGCCAACCGCCTGCAAAAGGGCGATGTCGTCAATACCGAAACGAGCGTGCTGGCGCGTACCGTGCAGGACCAGACCAAGGACTTGCAGGCCAAGGTGAGCCTGCTCGAAAACCGCCAGGTCGAAGCCCAGAGCCAGCAACTGGCGCTGGAACAGCTGTACCAGGATTTGTCGAAGAACCGCGACGAATGGGCGCTGGCCGAAATCGAACAGGTGCTCTCGACCGCCAGCCAGCAGTTGCAACTGGCCGGCAATGTGCAGGGCGCGCTGATCGCGCTGCAAAACGCCGACCGTTCGCTGTCGCGCTCGGACAAGCCGCAATTCATCACCATCCGGCGCGCGATCGCCGGCGACATCGACAAGCTCAAGGCCTTGCCGGCGCTGGACCTGACCGGCGTGGCGCTGCGCCTCGACAACGTGATTACGCAAGTCAATACGCTGCCGATGCTGGCCGACGAAAAACCGGCGCTGCCGGCCAAGCCGGTGCGGGCCGACAAGGTGGCCGCCGCGCCGCTGGCAGTCAAAGCGGGCTTGGCCGGCGTTGCGGCCCCGGTCGTGGTCAAGGAATCGATGCTCGACAAGGTGCAGGACGTGTGGCAGAGCTGGACTGGCGAAATGTGGGATGAAATGCGCCAGCTGATCCGCGTGCGCCGCGTCGACACGCCCGCAGCGCTGATGCTCTCGCCGTCGGAAACCTACTTTGTGCGCGAAAACGTCAAGCTGCGCCTGCTGAACGCGCGCATGGCGCTGCTGGCGCGCAATGAAGTGGCCTTCCGCAACGACCTGGTGGCGGCGCAGGATGCGCTGGCCAAGTATTTCGACACGCGCGCCGGCACCACCCAGACCGCGCAAGCGCTGCTGCGCCAGGTCCAGGCCAGCAATCTGGCGATCGAGATGCCATCCCTGTCCGACAGCCTGAACGCCGTGCGCAACTACAAGGCGAAGCCATAACATGCGCCTTCTTCTCTGGTTAGTCGCGCTGATGGCAGCGGCCATCGGCATTGCCGTGACGGCACGCTTTAATCCGGGCAACGTGGTGTTTTTCTACCCGCCGCACCGGATCGACATGTCGCTCAATTTCTTCGTGGTGGTCGTGGCGCTGCTGTTTTTGGTCGTGTACGCGCTGCTGCGCGCGGCCCGCGCCACCTTCGGCATGCCGGCCCGCGTTGCCGCCTACCGCAAGAGCAAACGCGAACGCGATGGCAACAAGGGCTTGCGCGACGCGCTCAAGGCCCTGTTCGAAGGACGCTTCGGGCATGCCGAAAAAGCCGCCATGCGCGCCGCCGAACTGCCCGAAAACGCCGGCATCGCCGCCCTGATCGGCGCCCGCGCGGCGCACCGCATGCGCCAGGGCGCGCGGCGCGACAACTGGCTGGCCGGGGTGGCGCACGACAATGCGCTGAAAACCGCGCGCCTGATGACCATGACCGAACTGCTGGTGGACGACCACCAGCCGCAGGCGGCGCTCGACGCCGTGGCCGAACTCAACGCCAGCGGCACGCGCCACATCCACGCGCTGCAATGGTCGATGAAGGCGCACCAGCAAGCGAAAAACTGGCCGGAAGTGCTGCGCCTGGTGCGTTCGCTCGACAAGCACAAGGCGCTGCATCCGGCCTTGTCGGCGCGGCTGCGCGAGCTGGCCTACGACGCCTTGCTGTCCGACAGTTCGCACGACGCCGAATCGATCCTGCGCGTGTGGGCGAGCGTGCCGACGGCCGACCGGGTCAAGCCGTACGTGGCGGCGCGGGCGGCGGCGGCCTTGAATGCGCGCGGCTTGCACGACGAAGCGCGCGCCAGCGCCGAAGAAGCGCTGCGCGCCGACTGGGACGACCGCGTAGTGCGGGCCTACCGCGAGTCCGCAGCGCAGGCCGGTTCGCCCGCCTTGCTGGCCCAGATCGAGCATTGCGAAACGTGGATGAAACAGCGTCCGACCGACGCCGAGCTGGCGCTGACGCTCGGTTCGCTGTGCCTGAAACAGAAACTGTGGGGCAAGGCGCAGCGTTACCTGGAACAGGCCTTGTCGGACGCGACCGAGCCACGCATGGTGCGCGAGGCGCACCTGAAGCTGGCGCAGATGCACGAAGCGCTGGGGCAGCGCGAAGAGGCGAATGCGCATTTCAGGCAGTGTGCGCTGGCGAGTATTTTGTAGGCAGTTTAGTCGATACCGCTAAGCTGAAACCCGTCGCCCCCGTGCAGACGGGGGCCCAAGCTTGCTCCGTAGTCGATGACTGAGCGGCGAACTTAGGCCCCCGTGTGCACGGGGGCGACGGTTTTGAAGCTGCTGGATGCTTCGTTCGATGTATGCCCCCACTTGCTGCAATGCACAAGCCCACGTGAAATTTCGTTATAATGTCGGCCACTGACCCCCTCCGCAATCTAAGGATATCCCATGAGTTTGAATAAAGTCTCCTCCGGCCGCGACGTGCCGAACGATTTCAACGTGATCATCGAAATCCCGATGAATGCCGATCCGATCAAGTACGAAGTGGACAAGGAATCGGGCGCGATTTTCGTCGACCGCTTCATGGGCACCGCCATGCACTACCCATGCAACTACGGCTACGTTCCGAACACCATCGCCGACGATGGCGACCCGTGCGACGTGCTGGTCATCACCCCATTCCCGCTCATTCCTGGCGTCGTGGTCCGTTGCCGCGCCATCGGCGTGCTGAAAATGACCGACGAAGCCGGCGGCGACGCTAAAGTGCTGGCCGTTCCGGTCGATAAGATCCTGCCGATCTACAAGCACTGGCAGAAACCGGAAGACATGAATGAGCTGCGCCTGCAGCAGATCCAGCACTTCTTCGAGCACTACAAAGATCTGGAGCCAGGCAAGTGGGTCAAGATCGAAGGCTGGGGCGGTCCTGACGATGCCAAGGCGGAAATCATGAACGGTATCGCCGCGTACGATAAAGACAAAGCCGACAAGGCGTAAGCCCGCCACCGCCAGTGGCAGCGGCGGTATCAGGCAGTAGACGACGCGCTCCTCAGGGAGCGCGTCGTGCGTTTACAGCGCCGTGTTACCAACCGATATCTTGTAACAAGGGATAGGTCAGGTCATGCGGCGGAACCACATCGTGCAGCAGGTCGGCGTTGATGGCCGGCTCCATCAGCTGGTTCGGCTTGGTATCGACCGAGTAGTGCGACACCGACGAGCCCGGCGAGTATTCTTCGGGACTGTACATGCGCACGCGCCGCACCCAGTCGGTGCCCGACAGTTTGTCGGGATCGACGCCCAGGCTGGCGATCACGCCGGACGAGGTGCGCGAACGCCGGTACATGGCCGACTTGAGCTGCTCGCCGGTGGCTTTGTCGATGCGTACCGCCGGAATGCGCACGGCCGGGTCGCTGCCGCCGAGCGGGCTGACCGGGTCGCCCGTGTTTTCCATCACCACCATGCCGCGCGCCCCCGCGTTCTGCAAGATGCGCGCCTTGGTCACGAAGGAACAGGCGCCCCGGTCGACCAGGGCGATATTGCCCCTGACGGCCAGCGCGTTGGCCGGACTGAGCGGGGTGCAGGCCAGGCCGCTGCCGTTGGCCTGGTCGATCAGCGGCATCAGCTCGCCCGTCACGGCGTTTTGCCCGAGTTGCGGGCCGAACGAGGCATCGCCCACCGGGTGCTTGCCGCTGGCCTTGCCCGCCGCCATGCCGCTGATGAGCAGTTGGGGTTCGGGCGCGAGGATCTGCGCGGCCGCTTTGTGGACGCGCTCGCCGTTCCAGGACAGGGTGGGGCCGCCGATGGCCGACAGGCGCCGTTCGTCATTCTTCATGTTGATCCAGGTTTTGTTGTTGCGGATGTCGGTCAGGAAGTGATCCCAGACCGATGGCGTGCCGAGGAAAAACTCGCCGGTGCTCTCGTCGGTGAAGTTCTGGAATCCCAGTCCATGCCCCATTTCGTGCAGCAACACGGCGACCAGGTCGATCTGCTCGCCCACCTTGCGGTCCAGCCCGAGGTAAAAGCCGGAACCGGGCAGGCAGTCGGGGAACAGCCCGAGGCGGGAATTGAAGCGCGCGCGAATGTGCGCCTGGCCCGGCGAGGCCAGGTCCTGGCCCGCCAGCTTGCTCGCCAGCGCCCCCGGATACCAGGTGTTGGCCATGGGCGCCTTGGGGAAGTCGGAAAACACTTCGGTCGCGCCGGCCGAGCCGAGCACCGCGCCCTCGGCGTTGCATTCGAGCGGCTCGAACGAGGCGGCCACCCTGATCGGCACCGGGCTGTTGAGTGTGCGCCCCCAGATGTCGGCCGCGTGCTGGAAGGCGATCAAGCGTTGCGCGCCGAGCGTGCGCCCGCTGTTGCCGCCGACCGGCTGGACCGGGGTGGGATCGTTGAAGCCGACGTTGGGCGCGTTGCCGTTGACGATGGTGATGGTGCTTGCGGCATGCGCGCCGCCCAAGGTGCAGCAGGCGAGGGCGAGGATGGCGGCGGCCTGCCGCAGGGGGGTGCGCTTATTGCTCATTCTGGCGCTCCCCGGCCGGCGTGGCGGCATCGTGATGGGCGGCATGCACGGCGTCGCTTTCGCCTTCCACGCAGCGCTGGACCAGCTTGCCGTCCGGCGCGCGCGAGGCGACCGAATACACCACGCCGCGCTGGCCGAGCGGCGCGCTGCGGGTGCCGTCGGCGCGCACGCTGACCTGCGGTTGCGGGAGCGCGACCTGCGGCTGCGGCAGCTTGCCGCGCATGGCGCGCAGTTCGGCGGCGGTGGCCGGACGCAGTTGTCCGGTTTGCTTGTCGCGCACCACGGCCATGCCGGCGGATTGCTCTGCCGCCACGGCAGCCGTCGAGAGGACAGCCAGCGCGCAGCAGGTGATCAGGGTTTTACTCAACATATCGGGATTCTCCTGGGTGAGGTCACATTAGCTGCCTGCGGCGAAGCAATACCAGACTGCCCAAGCCGGCCAGCAGCATCAGGTAGGCGCCCGGTTCAGGCACCGTAGTGACTAAGACAGCGTCGATGCCAATATAGTTCGCCGCCGAGGCGTCTCCGATGTAACGAAATGCGAATCGACCCTGGCCGTTGTAGTCGACGCTGGAAATGACCTGCTGCCAGGCAGTGGGGTAGTCCGAGATGCCGCCCAGCACGCCGAGCACGGTGTCGAAACCGGCGGTGCCGCTGCCGCTGCCGGGGGCAAAGCGCACTTCGAGCGTGTCGCCGAAGCCGGAGGCGCTGGCAGAGCGCGTAAAAAACGACAGCTCGCTGGGGCCGAGCAGGGTCACGACCGGCGTGATCAGCCAGTTGTCGATGCTGCCCATGCCGTTCTGCGCGCTCAGGAAATTGGCGGCGGCATATGACGACGCCGGGCCGGACGGGGCGGGGAAGACGCCCGCGTTGCCCTGCGACCAGGCCAGGCCAGGCGGCACGCTGTTGTTGATCAGTTGCCAGTTGTTGAGGGTGCCGATGTCGTTGAAGTTTTCGTTGAGGACGACGATCGGATCGGCGGCGTGCGCGACGGCGGGCAGCGCGGCGGCCACGGCGATGGCCGCCATGGCAATCAGTTGTTGATGGGGTTTCATGTCGTTCTTTCAGCAGTTGCCAGAAGGATGGCACTTCCACTCGCGCTGGCAGGCGCGAGGCCACGGTTGACTCATCATAGGAGTGGAGGTGGCGCCAGCATTGATGTGCGCTTAAAGAACAGGGGGCGTTTTCGGGGTATTCCGGGGAACTTATAGGAACAGGCGCGACGAAGCTTGATGGCGCGCGTTAGAAGGACGAAAAAGAGGGACGAAAAAAAGCGTCCCTGCCAGCACAGGGACGCCAAGGAGCGAGCGGGACGATCAGTTGGTGGCGGTTCGCGCGGCAATCTTTCGCAAGCGCAGTTTACCGACGATGCCGATCGGGAAAAAGTAGATCGACAGCACGAACAGCACGCCCAGCCACAGCATCCAGCGGTCCGGATGCAGGGCCTGGGCCAGCAGCGGCACGCCGTCGAGCGCGGCCGAGCCTTGCGCCATCAGCGACTTGAGGTAGTTCTGGGCGAGGATGAACAGGGTGGCGCCCACCACCGCGCCGTACATGGTGCCCATGCCGCCGATGACGACGATCAGCAGGATGTCGGTCATGACCTCGAAGCCGAGCATGGTTTTGGGGCCGACGTAGCGCAGCCACAGTGCCATCAGCGCGCCGGCCAGCGCCGCCACCAGGGCCGCCAGCACATTCGCCCAGATCCGGTACAGCACCGTGCGGTAGCCGAGCGCCTCGGCGCGGAACTCGTTCTCGCGAATCGCTTGCAGCACCCGTCCGAACGGCGAATTGACCACGCGCAGCAGGAACAGGAACAGCAGCAGGCAGCCGCCGAACACGATGTAGTAAGTGATCAGCTTGCCGTCGATGGCGCGCCCGAACAGCTCGGCCTCGAACAGGCGGAAGCCCGGCGTGAGCCATTCCGGCACGCTGAAGGTCTTGCCGTCTTCGCCGCCGGTCAGGTCGGACAGTTGCGAGGCCAGCACGGCAAACGAGGCCGCCACCGCGAGCGTGATCATGGCGTAGAAAATGGCGCGCACGCGCAGCGCGAACAGGCCCACCACCAGGGCCAGCGCCAGGGTCAGCAAGAGAGCCAGCGCGACCCCGCCCAGCAGCGCGCCCCAGCCCGGCTCGCCGTGCGACAGTCCCAGCCCGACGCCGTAGGCGCCGATGCCGAAGAACATGGTGTGGGCGAAGGACACGATCCCGGTGTAACCGAGCAGCAAGTCGTAGGAGGCCACCAGCACGATGTAGACGCAGATGGTGGCGGCGGTGTTGAGGGGGCGCGCGCCGCTGGTGATGAAGGGGGCCAGCGCCAGTCCCAGCAGGATCAGCAGCAGGGTGGCGGACAAGGCCCGGCTGCGCGGCAAGTCGCCTGATAGCAATTGATTGAGCATGGTGTGTCCTCAGCGGCGCAGGTTGGAATACAGGCCGGCCGGGCGCCACAGCAGGATGGCGATCATCAGGGCGATGTTCGACACCAGCGCGAATTTGGGCAGCAGGAAGCCGGCATAGTTGGCCACCAGCGCCATCAGGAGCGCGCCGATGAAGCAGCCGCCGACCGAGCCGAGCCCGCCGATGATGACGACGATAAAGATCATCACCATCATTTCGCCGCCCATGGCCGCGTTCAGGGTTTCCTTGTACAAGCCCCAGAGCACGCCGCCCAGGCCGGCCAGCGCCGAGCCGGCGGCGAACACGGCCACGAACAGGCGGCGGATGCGGTAGCCCATGGCTTCGACCATCTCGCGGTTTTCGACGCCGGCGCGGATCAAGAGGCCGATCTTGGTGCGGTTGAGCACCAGGAACATGGCGACGAACACCACCAGTCCGATCGCGACCGCCACCAGCCGGTATTTTTCGACCGCCGCGTCGCCCAGCAGCACCGCGCCGCGCAGGCTGGCCGGCAGCGGCAGGGGAATCTGCTCGGCGCCCCAGATCACGCTGATCAGTTGCTCGGCCACGATCATGCCGCCCATGGTGATCAAGATCTGCTTGAGATGCTGGCCGTACACGGGCGCGATGATGATGCGCTCGAAGGCCCAGCCGAGCAGCGCGGTGGCGAGCATGGCGAGCGCGATCGCCAGCCCGAGCACGCCCAGGTTGAGCGCCAGCGAATCGACCTCGAGCCAGCCGCGCATGGGAATGAGGACCATGGTGGCGGCGTAGGCGCCGACCGAGACAAAGGCGCCATGGCCGAAGTTGAGCACGTCCATCAGCCCGAACACGAGCGTCAGGCCGCTGGCCATGATGAAGATCATCATGCCCATCGCCAGGCCGGCGATGGTCAGGGTGACCCAGGTGGGAAAGCTGCCCACCAGCGGCAGCGTCAAGAGGATCAGCGCCGGCACCAGCAGCAGCGGCGCCAGGTCGCGCCGGGCTGCGGGCAAGGGCGTATCGAGCGGCGCGGCCGGCAGCGCCGTGGCCGCGCTCACTGGAGGCGATTGGGTGGTCACGTGGGTGGTCTCCGTATTCATTATTGATGTGCGCTCAGTGACAGCCCGAGCAGGCGTTGCTGCAGCTTGTCGTCCTCGACCAGGGCGCGCATGGCGCCGGCGTGGACCACCTTGCCGTCGTCCATCACCGAGACCGTGTCGCCGAGGTGCTTGACGACGCTGAAGTTTTGCTCGACCAGCAAGATGGTGGTGTCGGTCTGCTTCAGTTCGGCGAAGGCGGCGATCAGGCTCTGGATGATGGCCGGGGCCAGGCCCTTGGTCGGTTCGTCGATCAGCAGCAGCTTGCGCGGTTCGACCATGGCGCGCGCGATCGCCACCATTTGTTTTTGCCCGCCAGACAAATTGCCGGCCGGGTAGTGCCAGAATTTGCGCAAGGCGGGAAAGAAGCCGAAGATCCATTCCACGCGCGCTTCCTGGAGCGGCCCGTTGCGCGCGGCCAGGTACAGGTTTTCGCGCACGGTCAGGTCGGAAAATACGGCCATCGATTCGGGCACGTAGGCAATGCCGAGCTGGGCGATGTCGGGCGTGGCCAGGGCCGCGATGTCGCGCCCCTCGAAGCGCACCGTGCCGGCGGACGCTTTCCATAGCCCCATGATGGTGCGCAGGGTGGTGGTCTTGCCGGCCCCGTTGCGACCCAGCAGCACCGACAGGCCGCCGCGCGGCACCGTCAGGTCGACCCCTTGCAGGATGTGGTACTCGCCGATGTGGGTGTGGACGGCGCTCAGTTGAAGGATCGGATCACGCATGCTCGGGCGTCCCCTCGGGCGTCCCCAGATAGGCTTCCTGGACGATGGCCGAGGCCATCACCTCGGCCGGATTGCCGTCGGCCACCAGGGCGCCGTTGTGCAGGACGATGATGCGGTCGGCCAGCGAACGCACCACGTCCATCTTGTGTTCGACCAGCAAAATGGTCTTGTTGCGTTCGGCCTTGACCTGGTGGATCAGGTCGAGCACGACCGGCACTTCGTCCACGCTCATGCCGGCGGTCGGCTCGTCGAACATCATCACGCCCGGCTCCAGCGCCAGCAGGATCGCCACTTCCAGCTTGCGCTTGTCGCCGTGCGACAGGGCGGCCACGCACGTGTCGCGCCGCGCGGCCATGGCGACGCGTTCGAGGTAATAGTCAGCGCGCACGATCAGGTCCTGGTGGCTGGACCAGCGCGTCAGCATCGAGCGCACGCCCAGGCCGGCGCCAGAGCGGCTTTGCACCGCCAGGCGCACGTTTTCGGCCACCGTCAGGTGCGGGAACAGGTTGGTCAGCTGGAAGGCGCGCCCGATACCGAGCGCCGTGCGCTTGGCCGCGCCGAAGCGGGTGATGTCGGCGCCGTCGAGCAGGACCGTGCCCGAGGTGGCCGGCAACTGGCCCGACATCAGGTTGAAGTAGGTGGTCTTGCCGGCGCCGTTGGGGCCGACGATCACGGTCAGGGTGCCGGGATAGAAATCGGCGCTGACCCGGTCGACCGCCACGTGCCCGCCGAAGCGGATGCTCAGTTCGCGCGTCGACAGCGACGGCATGGCCGCCGGCGTCATCGCTTGTTCCTCACCGGGAGCGGCAGCTCGCTGGCCGGGATTTCGCGCACAAGTTCCAGCAAGTCCCACTCGTTCTTCTGGTCTTTCTTGATCTTGAAGTGGTACATCGACTGCAAGGCCTGGTGGTCTTCCTTGCGGAAGGTCATCTTGCCCTTGGGCGTGTCGAAGTCCATGCCTTCCATGGCCGCGATCAGCTTTTCGGTGTCGCCCGAGTTCGCTTTGGTCAAGGCCGTGACGACCGCGCTGGCCGCCGCAAAGCCGCCGGCGGTAAACATGTCGGGCGGGCCCTTGTGGCGCTTGCTGTGCTCGGCCACGAACCAGTCGTTCATCTTGTTCTTCGGAAAGCCGTGGTAGTAGTAGATGGTGCCCTGGGTGCCGGCGAAGTTCTTCCAGGTTTTCATCACCGGCAGGATGTTCCCGCCCGGCGAGAGGATGATGCCGTAGCGCTCGGGCTTCATGTCGGCCAGCTTGTTCATCGGATTCGGGCCGGCCCAGACAATTTGCAGCAGGCGCGGCTCGGGCTTGTTTTTCAGGGCGTCGAAGAGGCGCTGGGCCGGCGCCGTGAAGTCGCTGGTGGCTTGCGGCGCGTATTCCTCGTGCACCACCTGGGCCTTGCTGCCGGTGGCGGCCAGCGCTTCGCGGCCGGCCTTGACCGCATCCTTGCCGAAGGCGTAATCCTGGGCCAGGAAGGCCACGCTGCCGGCCTTGAGCGTGCTGGCGGCGGCCAGCGCATCCTGCATCGAACTGCGCGCGGTGCGGAAGATGTAGCGGTTGAATTTTTCGCCGGTGATGGCGTCGGCCACGGCCGGCTCGATGATCAGGATCTTCTTGTACTCCTGCGCCACCGGCAGCATGGCGATGGCCGAGCCGGACGAGGTGGTGCCGACCGCAATGTCGGCCTTGTCGTCGCCGTAGGCTTCGGCCAGCAGGGTGCGTCCCAGGTCGGGTTTGCTCTGGTCATCCTTGACGATCACCTTCAGCTTGCGGCCGTTGATTTCCATCTTGCCGCCGGTGAGGTATTCGAGGCCCATCATGAAGCCGGTTTCGGTTTCCTTGGCGTAGGATTCGAGGATCCCGGTCTTGCCCGCGATGAGGGCGATTTTCAGGTCGGCCGCGGCCAGCGCGGACGTTGCCAGGGTGCTCGCGAGGGTGGCCAGGACGGCCGCTGCCAGGGTGTTCAGTTTGTACATCGTGTCTCCTCTTGGGATGGCTGTTTTATAGGTATATGGTGGGGCTGATGCGGTTCAGTCGACCTGCGCCAGGAAGCGTTCGATCGCCTGCCGTGCCGGCGCTTCGGTCAGCATCGGCGCGTGGCCCACGCCGGGCACTTCGGCGTACTGCATGCGTGGCGCGGCGCGCTGCATGTAGCTGGCCTGTTCCGGCTCGACCAGGTCGGACAGGCTGCCGCGCACCAGCAAGGTGGGGCGGTTGCGCGCCAGGCGCCGGAACGCCAGGCGCGAGGTCCACGACGACGGCTTGAGCTTGCCGTTTTGCAGGGGCAGGGCGATGTTCGGGTCGTAGCGCAGCACCAGGTGCCCGGCATCGTTTTCGGAAAAAGCGCGGCGCGCCCACTTGTTCCATTCGCCCATGTCGTTCGATGGAAAGGCCGGCTGGTTGATGTCGCGCATGTACTCGGCCGCCTGTTCCCAATTGAGCATGGTGGCGCCCTTGCCGGCGTAGGTGGCGATGCGCGACAAGCCTTTTTGCGAGATCACCGGGCCGACGTCGTTGAGGATGGCGGCGGCGATCAGTTTCAGGCGCCGTAGCGCCAGGGTCATGGTGATGATGCCGCCCATCGAGGTGCCGACGAACACGGCGCGCTCGATGCCCAGGTCGTGCGCCAACTTGATCACGTCGCCGGCGTAGACGACCGGGTTGTAGTGGGCCGGGTCGGGGTCGCGCGCGGACTGGCCGCGCCCGCGCACGTCGAGCGCCAGCACGCGCCGTCCCAGGCTGGCGATCCACGGCGCCAGCTCGTCGAAGTCGCCCGAGTTGCGCGTGAGCCCGTGGATGCAGATCACGGGCAGGCGCGCGCGGCCGCCGTGGCCGGGGTAGTCGCGCGCGTACAGGGTCAGGCCGTCGTCGCTGAGGTAGCTGACGTCGTTGAATTGCCGGGCCGCCTGCGCTTCGTTGGCGGCCGGGGGAAAGTGGGCGGCGTGGACGCCATCGTGTTCATGCACCGAAACTCCCATGTTCAGAACCGGTATTCGAGGGTGGCCGAGACGGTGCGCGGGGCGCCGTAAAAGGCCGTCAGCACGCCCTCCTTGCCGAGGTTGGGGAAAACGTAGCCGCCGGTGCGATAGCGCTTGTCGCCCAGGTTCTTGCCGTGCAGGCCGGCGCGGATCTTGTTGTCGCTGCTGGTCCACGTCAGGCTCAGGTCGTACAGGGTGTAGGCCGGCTGGTCGAGCACCGAGACGTATTCGAACTGGCTGGTGTCGTCCTTGTAGGCGGCGCTGGCGCTGATGCTGGCGCTGCCGCCGCGCCCCATCAGCGGCAGGGCGATGTCGTAGGTGGCGCGCAGGTTGGCCGAGTTCTTCGGCGTGTTCTGGAAGTAGCGCTCGCCCGCCACGTTGACCAAGGCCGGCACGCCGCCGACCAGTTGCGAGGTCAGGAACTGGGTGTATTCGGCGTTGATGTGACTGTACATGCCGGTCACGCTCACGGCATCGCTCAATTTCGCGCTGGCCTCGATTTCGGCGCCGCGGATCTTGGCCTTGCCGGCGTTGGTGGTCACCCCGGCGAAACTGTCGGGGCGGCCGTCGTTGTTGGTGTCGACCTCCACCGAGCCGGGAATCTGGACATCCTTGTATTTGCTGTCGAACAGGGCGATATTGGTCAGGATGCGGTTGTTGTTATACGAGGACTTGAGGCCCAGCTCCAGGGTGTCGATGGTTTCCGGCAGGTAGCCGGCGCGCGCGGTGGCGTCGCTGATCTTGGTGCCGACCACGTTCATGCGCGGGTCGAAGCCGCCGCCCTTGAAGCCGCGCGCCCAGCTGGCGTAGATGTTCTGGTTGGCGGCAGCCTTGTAGGCCATGCCGACTTTCGGGGTGAACTTCTTGTCTTCGCGTTTCAGTTCGCCATGGGTGAAGTCGGTGTCGGTGCGGAACAGCACGGCGTTCGGCTTGCCCAGCGCCGGCGAGCCGTTCAGGCCCAGGTAGATCTGGCGCAGGATGGTTGCGTCGCGCTTGTCGACCGTGTAGCGCCCGCCCAGCGAGAAGCTCAGCGCATCGGTGTATTTATAGTTGGCGTCGGCGAAGGCGGCCCAGGCCTTGGTGTCGATATCGCCCAGCGTGTAGGTGGAGCTGGGGAAGGCGCCGGCCAAGACGGTGTCGAAGACGTTGTAGGCGTTGGCGTCGATGTAGTACACGCCGGCCACGCCCTGGACCTTGTCGCCGGTGTAGGTGAACTGGAATTCCTGGCTGAACTGCTTGTTCTTGTACAGCGCGGGCACTTCGAAGTCGACCATCGACAGCGAGTCGAAGTCGATCGGCGCGTACGACTTGTCGCGGCGCGAGGCGGTAACCGATTTGACGCTCAGTTGCGGGTTGATGGTGTACTCCAGCAGCGCCGACCAGCCGTGCGCGCTAACCTCCTGCTCGTGCCCGAGCGCGCGGTCCAGGTTGGCGCGCGTGTCGTACACGTTCTCCAGGATGGGCGCGCCGCTGGTGCGTCCGACCGTCACGCGGTGGCCGTTGCGCGGGCTCGAATCGTCTTGCGTGGCGTCGCCCGACAAGCGGATGAACAGGTCGGGGGTGGGCGTAAATTCGGCCGACAGGCGGCCGGCGGTCATGTCCTTGTCGTAGTTGTGGGCGCCGGTGAGCAAGTTGCGCCCGTAACCGTCGCGCTTGAAGCGGGCCACCGAGCCACCCACGCGCACCGTTTCCGACAAGGGCGTGCTGGCCGTGAGCACCGCTTCGCGCTGGCTGTAGTCGCCCAGGGTGACGCGCCCGCGAATGTCGGTTTTGGAGCCGAGTTTGCGCGTCACGTACTTGACCGCGCCGCCGATGGTGTTGCGGCCATACAAGGTGCCTTGCGGTCCGCGCAGCACTTCGATGCGCTCGACGTCGTAGATGTCGGTCACGGCCGCTTGCGGGCGGGCCAGGTAGATATCGTCGAGGTAGATGCCGACGCCGGCTTCGAAGCCGGCCAGCGGATCTTGCTGGCCGACGCCGCGGATAAAGGCGGTCAGGGTCGAATTGGTGGCGCGCGAGGCCTTGAGGGTGGTGTTCGGAATCGACAGGGCGAGGGCGGTGATGTCGGGCGTGCCCTGCTTGGAGAGCTGGTCGCCGCCGAACGCGGTGACCGAGACCGGCACGTCCTGCAGGTTTTCGGGGCGGCGCCGCGCGCTGACGGTGACCACGCCGGCGTCCTGGATGGGACCGGCGGCGGGAGCGCCCGACTCGGTTTGCGCGTGCGCCGGGGCGAGCGCGCCGCCGGACAGGGCCAGCACGGCGCAGGCAATGCGATGTAAGGGAAAGTGTCGAATGGTGGTCAAACGCATGGTGTTGTCTCCTGAGATTTTTTTGGACAATGCGGTAAGCCGGAAGCGAAGCCTTGCAGTGTGCCCCCATTCGAATTTGCGCGAAAGATAACGAAACGCCCAAGCACTGTGCAAAAATGCACAGTGGTGGTATTTACAACTTATCGTTTTCTCACCAACAGGTTCCGGCGCGACTTTGCGTTTTATCAATACACAAAAATCAAAAGATTGCGTGTGCGGTGTGCACTGGTGCACAATATTCGTTGTGAATATCCGACATCGATTCCATGAATACCTTGCCTGAATGGACAGACCTGCGATTCTTCCTGGAGCTGGCGCGCGCCGGTACCTTGTCGGGTGCGTCGCGCCGGCTGGCGGTCGAACATACGACCGTGGCGCGCCGCATCGACCGGCTCGAAATCCAGCTTGGCACCACCTTGTTCGACCGCAGCCGCGAGGGCTACGAGCTGACCGAAATGGGCCAGGCCCTGCTGCCGCACGCCGAAGCGATGGAGAGCGCGGCGCTGGCGGCCACCGAGCAGTTGGGCGGCACCGAAGTGGCGGCGCACGGCGTGGTGCGGCTCGGCGTGCCGGAAGTGTTCGGGGTGCGGGTGGTGGCGCCGCTGCTGGTCGGGCTGCTGCAGACCCACCCCGACCTGAGCATCGACCTGCTGGTGCTGCCGCGCTTTGCCAACCTGGCCAACCGCGAGGCGGACCTGGGCGTGATGCTCGATCCGCCCAGCACCGGGCGCTACATGATCACCCGGCTGGCGTCGTTCCGTTTCTATTTGTACGCATCGCCCGAGTATCTGGCGCGCCATCCGCCGATCCGCGAGCACGCCGACCTGGCGCGCCACGACTTTGTCGATTATGTGCAGGACCGGCTGGCCAGCCGCGAACTGAGTTATCTCAACGAATTGGGGTTCACGCCGAGGCGCCGGCTGTGCTGCACCGGGATGACCGCGCAGGTGGAGGCGGCGGCGCTGGGGATGGGGCTGATCATGGCGCCGCCGTATGCGGTGCCGGACGACGGCAGGCTGGTGCCGGTGCTCGACCAGTTTTTCGCCGAACGCTCGTTCTGGCTGGCCGCGCCGACCGACTTGTACCGCTTGCAGCGGGTCAGGGCGGTGTGGAATTTATTGCGGGAGTATTCGGACCGGCAGCCGTCCTTGTTTGTGCATGGGCGGGAGGAGCCGGCGCGTTCGGCGCGGTAGGCCGGTTCTATCAGCCCATGCGAGTGCGAGCGTGGCGGCGTACGGTCGATTGGCGGAGGTCTATCGCGCGCTGCAAGCAGTCGCAGGGCAAATCCGCTGTCTGTCCTGTCAGTCCCCAGCTTCCTTTTGATGTCGTACCGCGAGGATCATTACCAATCCTGGCTCAATCCGGTAGCGCACGACATATCCGCTATCGCCGAAGTCGATTTCCCATTCACGATATGTCTCAATAGTATCGTGGGCAGGCCTGCCCACCTGAGATTGATGCCCCAGCACCTTGACGCCTTGCCTTATCGCTTTGACTGCGCGCCTTGCCGCGGCAACATTCTTGGCGGCCAAGAAGTTGTACACCCGCTGCATGTCGCGTAAGGCGAGCGGCGACCATATCAGATGTGGCATTCGGGCGGCTCAATCTCGTTGCCGTCCTCAAGACTCTTCAGCCACGCGTCGGCTTCGTCGGCCGTGACATGTAGACCGGTGGCCTTATACTCTTCCCACGCGGTTACCATGTCCTGGCGAAAGGAGTCACGCTTCTCCTCACGAACCACATACTGGGCTACGGCTTCGCGCAGCATCCAATGAGGGGTTCTGCGCCGCGACTCTGCGAGGCGTTCGAGGCGGGCGCGCGTGTCCGGATCAAGTTTGACCGACATGGGCCGGGCAATAGTGGCAGCCATGATGATGCTCCTTCGCGTTAGCAACAGGTATTACCTTATCATACTCCACGCTGAAATTTCGGTCGCAATTGACGCGGGGCGCGGTTTTTGCCGCGTTCGGTTGGATTGAGTCCTCACGACATATTTTTCACTATTTTTTCCATTTCTGAACGTAAAAATATGGAATTCCATTTTCCGTTTTCGAGAAAGGCAGCACCTCTCAACCCTGCGGCCAGCAAAACACCGTCGCCCGTCGATAATCTTCCTGCGCAAACCAATATCTTGCTTGGCAGATCGGTTACTTGGGTCAAAGCGCCATTGTGGATGGTCCAGAAGCCGTAATCGTTGGTACACCATACGCGATCCTCGTACCAGACCATGTCTCGGAATCCCAGGGAAATGCCACCGTCGTGGATCTTTGTCCACTGGTTTTCTCTTCCGGCGAAGATTAGTCCTTCATAGCACGAGATATACACATTGCCGTCGGCGCCGCAACATATGGCCTGGATCCAAGAGTTCGAAGGAAAATCAACCTGCATCCATCTTTTTCCATCATATCGCCATACGTCGCCCATTCCTCCACCGGCGTATATATCTGTCTCGCTGAATCCATCAATGTCATCAAAACCATCGCGTCCAATTTCAGGATGTGATGGGAATGCATCCGTATGTGAGAGCCACTCGCCATCTGCTAATCTTTTGCCAACCGAGCGCGCGCCCCCGCATATGTATGCATATCCGCCAATCTGTTTAAGTTTCCGAATACCACCGCCATTCGGGTTTCCTGCTTTTCGTTCAATGAGAGAGTTATCATAAGAATCTTCGTCGCTGCCGACGGCATGTACCTTGCCATAAAGCTCAGCTGCTAAGAATTGACTCTTGGGAAGAAGGGCGGATCCAATGACAATGAAACTCCACCCCTCATAATCGGTAACGCCCCACTGATCGCCCGGTTCATCGTCTCGATAGTGCGTTAGCATCCTTTTTGGACGATATGCTGGATCATATTCGTTCTCTTCTTCAATCTCTACCTGGACATCGGTGTAATAGCTATCCACGACGAATCCAAATATCATTCTATTGCGAACTGCGCAGCCGATTATGTAAAAACCTTGGAATGTGTCGATATATTCATCAATTCCCATTGTCATGAAATTTCCTTGCCTCGTGTCTTATTCAGGAGTTTGCTCATTTGCGCTACTATATCAGTGAAATTTCGAGTTGATTTTAAGGCGGGCATTGCCGCCCCGACAGCCTGGTTCCAGAGTTTGGCAAGACTCACATGCCTTATCCCCGCCGTTCCTGCCACTGGCAGAAACGACGGGTTTTTACCACTTACCAAAACGCACCGCTGGCCTCAGGCCTCAGGCCTCCGGGCTGTCGTCGATCAACAGCGGTGGCATCAGGATGTGTTCCGCTTGGTCGGCCGGCTGGGTCAGCTTGGGAAACGCGATGTCGGTGCCGTCATCGAGCACCGTCAGCATGGTCGGCACCCGATAGGTCCACGCCGCGCCTTCCGCCGCCCCTTCCATCGGCGTGGTGGCGTTGAGCAGTTGCACTTCGCGGTTCAGGTCGGCCAGCACGCGGTCGGCCGGCACCACGGCGATGTCGGCCACGATCCCGGTCTGCAGGTACAGCGCGGCCGCGTCCTCATACCCCCTGCGCACCGGCAAGATCACCGACGCGAACCCGGCGTTGAGGAAGGCCGTGAACACGCTGTCGCCCTGTTGCTCGAAGCGCGCGGCGGCCCACTGCTGCGCACCCTCGCTCCAGAAGTACGGGAAGAAGCTGTAGGTCACCTGATCCCACTCGAAGGCGTACTCGAAGAAGCGCACTTCGCGCGCGGCCTGCTCCAGTCGCTCCGGCGCGATGGCCGGCGCGCTACCGGTCACGATGGGAGAGGCCGGTGCCGCCTGGCCGCTGCCGCTGCGCACGATCTCCAGCACCGCGCGTTTGAGTTCGGTGCGTTCGATGGTGCGCATCTGTTCTTCGCTGAGCGCGGCGTACGGGCCGTTTTCTTCAGTGCGCGCCGCGAGCAGGGCGCGGTGCTGTTTCAGGTCGCTCTCGTATTGGTCCATGATGATCTGGTGGCATTCCATCTGCCATTTTTCGACCGCCACTTTGGTGCGCGCCCAGACCAGGTAGAAGTTGACCGTGAACTGGTCGAGCTGGCCCCAGCCGCTGGCGTTGCAGCTGACCGCGCCGCTGTTGGTGCCGATGGCCTGGGCCGCAATCGGCGTGGCGCCGGTCGGGCTGCTCGAAAACAGCCTGGTGCCGACGCTGGCGCTGATGCCGGACTGATTATCGACCCCGTACCACGTCATCGACACGCCGGCCGCCGCCGCCGCATAGCCCTGTTCCAGCGCGCGCGGCGAGTTGAACGTGCCGCTCAGGGTCGTCGTTCCACCGCCGCCCGGATAAGTCAGGCTGGCGTATTCGGTGATGGCGGCCGTCGGTGGCGGCGGCAAGGTCACGTTGAAGCGTTCGGCGATGGCCAGCCAGGTGGCGTCGGTGATCTCGGCGGGGCGCATGATCGGCTTGACCGGGGCCGGACCGGCATGCCCGCCAAAGCCCGGTTGCTGGGCCAGCAGGTGGCGGAACATGGCCGCCGGCGCCGGTACCATCACCTCGTACATGGCGCGCGCGCCGTAGGTGAACACCTGTGCCTGATACACCTTGTCGACCCAGCGATACTGGGCGCGGACGGTGGCCGCCGGCGCGCTGTGGCGCACCACGTCGCTTTCGTACACTTCGGCGCTGCGGGTGCGCAAGCGCTGGCGTCCGACCCGCTCGCGCACCAGGGCGACGGCGCGCTCGACGATCTCGCGCGACTGGCGCAGGTCGGCGCCGCGCGACTGGTCGCCGCCGTTCGAGTTGTTCATGAAGGTCGAGGCCTGCGCGTTGACGGTGCCGTAGTTGGAGGTCAGGTTGATGCTGGCGTTGCGGTCCTGCTGCTTGCGCGCGGTCTGGAAGGCGTTCTGGCCCATTTCGAAACGCTCGAATCCGGTTTCTTCCTGCGAGACCTCGGCGTCGGCGTCGTTGTAGTTGCCGTCGCTTTCGTCGGCGCGGCTCAGGCGCGAGTGGAAGTGCTCGTGCTCTTCACCTTGCAGGATGTTATGGATGTTGGCCAGCTCGCCTTTTTCGTAGCCCACCAGCACCTGGCGCACCACGCGCAGGTCGGCTACGCCCACCGGACGAATGCCGAACTTCATGCTCGCGGGGGGAGCCGGCTTGGACACCGGCGCGCCGGGAATGAGCCTGGCCAGGTCGGGATTGTCGGCCAAAACGGCTGCGGCGGCCGGGCCGGTGGCGGGCATGGCGGCGGCCGTGGCAACGCCATCCGCAATGCGATGGCGCACCTCGTCGAGCAGGTCGAAGGTGCTCTGGTTGGTGGTGGGCACCCGGGCGTCGGCCAGCTCCTGCATCAGCTTGGCGTTGTCGGCGCGGAATTGCTCGTCGATATCGGCCGCGGGCTGGGTGCGGAATACTTTTTGCAAGTCCGACGGCCCGCCGCTGCCGGGCATGCCGGGCGTACCGGGCGCGTGCGTGCCGCCGGCGGTCATCTGGTCGAGCGCGGCGACGAGGCGCCGTTCCAGCTGGACCAGGGTGTCGATCTGCTTGAGCAGGTCGGCGAGGATCTTGTCCTGTTCGCCGGCGGCGTCGTCGCCGGCCGCGCTTTGCTGGGCGCTTTGCTGTTCGCGGCGCAGGCGCATCTGTTCTTCGAACGCGGCCGGCAGGGCGAGCGTGGGATTGAGCGCGGCCTGCACCGATTCCGGCGCCTGGGCGGCCTGGTCGCCGCCCAGGAGTTTTTGCAGCAGGGTGACCTGGCCCAGCAACTGCCGGGCGCGCTGCAACTGCGCGCTGCTGGCTTTGCCGGAGGCGATCCCTTGCAGGTAATATTGCCAGAGGGCGGTTTGCAAGGCGGGGACGTCGCCCACCACGTTTTGGGCGATCGGGAACAGGGTCTCGGCGACCAGGGTCGACTGGCCCTGGCGTGCGGCCTCCAGGTCGGCCGCGATGGCTTCCGGCGTGCGCTTGACCAGCTCGGCCCAGTGCTTGGCCAGGATGTCCAGCTCAGCGGTGAAATCCAGCTCGGCGGCAGTGGCGATCCACGTGGCGATCTGCGATTGGTCCGGCAGTTCGAGCAGTCCCGCTGGCGCCGGCGTCGGATTGGGGGCCCTGGTCGTGGCGAAGCGAAACAGTTCCTCGGCATTGGCGGTAGCTTGCGTCATGATATCTCCAGATGATGAAGGTGAAGGGTCATCATCGTCCGGGACGGCGCGCCGGAGTTCCGCCTGCGTCAGTGTTAAAACCGACTTGGCTCAACTCGCGGACTGTTTGGAATGTCGCGATGCAAGTGTTATGGGTTTTCCGGTTCCAGCTGGAACAAGGTTTCGACCGGTACATTAAAAGTGGCTGCCAGTTTCAATGCGAGCACCACCGATGGCACCATGTTGCCGGTTTCGATGGCGTTGATGCTCTTGCGGCTGACGTTGATGCGCTCGGCCAGTCCAGCCTGGGTGAGCTCGTGCATGGCGCGCTGGACCTTGAGCGTGTTGCGCAGTACGGGGACGTCGCTCATGCTTCGGCGCGTCCCAGGTACAGGAACGCGCCAAGGAAAGCGAGGGCGCCGGTGAGCATGCTCAGGCAGGCCATGAGGATGAGTTGCGGTTGCCGGGCCTGGCTCTCAAGCAACAAGGCCAGGGGCAGTTGAAGCAGCAGCACGCAGCCGAAGGCGATGCGCAGGGCGCGAGCCAGGCTTTGCCGCCTGAATTCGTCCTGGAACATGGCTCGCCAGAGCGACTTGCGCGCGGCAGCGTCGCCAGCGCGGCTTTGCTGATGGCGAACCCATGCGCAGAACAGGATGATGGCCAGCGGCGTCGTTGGCGCGGCGCGCTGCAGGCGCTCGCCCCACGCGCCGAGCGCGCCCAACGCCGACGCCAGTACGAGCGCGGCCACGACCAGCAAGGCGGCAAACGTGACAGTGAGCACGGCGCGGCCTTGTTGCGCGCAGTCGTCAATGGTTGGGCTGTTGGCATTCATGTTGGCTCCGGATTATGGTTGGATTGAATAAAATGTACCATGATTCGGACATAAAGTAACCTATGTGTTACTTTATTCGTTGCTTTATGCGTGATTCAGCCGGGATGGATTGGCTGTGTTATCGCAATGCTGACGATCCCTCGCCAGGCGTGCCGAGCGCTGCGGCTGCCTCCACCCTGGTGACAGCGGCGACCGGCCCAACCGGCTTGCCCTTGGGCGGCTGCACCTCAGGCCTGCCGTTTTGTGCCGCAAACGGACCGGTATTGACGTTGTAGGCCGCGATGGCGGCGGCGATTGCCGGGTCGCGCGCGGCCAGCTGGGCCTGGTCCGGCGTTGGCACAGGAGGCGGCTGCGCTGTGACGTCCCGCTCCGTATCCTGGGGCGCGGTGGTGGACTGCGCCGTCGTGGTCGGCCGCAGGGCGTCCGCCGGCCGCGCAAACCGGTCCGGCGCAAGCTGGGCTGCGAGGGCTGGATCGGGCTGGTCCGTGCGCAGCTGGGCCGGGGTCCTGTCGGCGTTGAGCTGGCCCGTCCTGCTGGCGTCGCGCCGGGCGATGTCGTCGGCCAGCGCGGCGCGCACGGCGTCGCTGGCGCCGGCGATTTTCTCGTCGAGCTCGCGTGCCGCCGCGCGCTCCGCTTGCAACTGTTGTGCAAGGACGCTCGCCTGTTGGGCGACGCCGGCAGCGTTGTTTTCCGTAGCGTCGGGTTCGGAGAGGGTGGACGCCGCCGCCGTGGTCGCCGTGGGCGCCGCCTGGAACGTGTCTTGCGTACTCAACGGTAACGCAACCGGGGGTGCTGCCGGGGCGCTTGGCAACGCTGGCGACACAGACACGGGCGCTGCGCCCTGGCGTGCATCGGCCTGGACAACGCTGCCGGCGATTGCCTGCAGGTCGGGTGCGTCCGCCGGCGCGGCCACGCGCGCTCCCTGAGGCGGCGCCTCTGCTTGCGGCGAGGCAATCAGGTTCGGCTGCACGGGGACACCGTTCTCGTCGACAAAGTCGGCCAGGGCAACAGGCGCGTCCTCGTCATTGCGCAAGGTCTCGTTCACCAGGTTCTGGAGGAACATATTGTCCGTATAGCTGGCCGGCTGCGCAGTCAGATAACCTGGCGCGGCGGCAATTTCTGGCGGGGCAGCGCCGGGCAGCGGCAAGGCCGCGCCGAACACGCTGTCGTCATCAAGGAAAGAGAGGTTGGCGACCTGCGCCTGGATTTGCGTGCCGACCACGCCCACGAAGGCATCGGCGGCGCGTTCCAGCAGCGCCGAGGTGGCGACCGGGTCGCGCCGAAAGGCCTCTTCCAGCACCGCGTCGTCCAGCGTCAGCTTGCCGGCGGCGCTGCTGGTCGCCCCCGTAAAGGCCAGGCCGATGGCGGCCAGGCTGGCTTCGGCATCGTCCGGCGCACCGCCAAGTTGCTGGAAAAATTGCGATTGCAGCGATTGGCCATCCAGGGTGTCGGTTGGCAGCCCGTTGCTGTCAACCGCGCTGGTCTGGAGTTCGTCGAAAGCGCCGGCCACGGCCGCCGCCGCGACGGCGGCATCGGCAAAGGCCTTCGAGGCATCGGCGTTGGCAAGGACCGAGGTTTGCAGTTCCAGCGTCTTTTTCTGGAACAGGGAGGCCAGCGACAGGAAGCGTCCCGAGCTCGACAGGTCCACCGTGGTCGGCGCGACGCCAAGGAAACTCAGGTTCTGGGCCTGCTCGGTGGCGACGGTACGGCTTGTCGCGATGGGGGTGACAAGGCCGGCGCCGCTTGCCGCGGGCGCCGTGATCTGGGAGATGTCCATGCTGAACCTTCCGTGTCCGAAATAGCTACACGGTCGATTATGGCCCCTATTTGCCGGTTGCACCGCTACATTGATTTACTCGTGACAGCAGACGCACAGCTTGTTGCCATCCAGATCACGGAAATAGGCGCCGTAGTAGCTGGCGTGATACTCGGGACGCAGGCCGGGCGCGCCGTCGCAGACGGCGCCGTGGGCGAGGGCGGTGGCGTGGGCGCTGTCGACCGCCGCGCGCGAGGGCGCCAGCAGGGCCGTCATCTGGCCGTTGCCGGCGTCGTGCCGGCCGGCGAACGGGGCGCCGATCAGGAACAGCGGGCGAGGGTGGCCGGGCTGCATCCAGCCGGCCCAGGGCCTGGCCGGATCGCTGAACTTGAGCGCCAGGCCCAGTTGCGCCATCAGCGCCGTATAGAAGTCGAGCGCGCGCGTAAAGTTGCCGACGCCAATGAACACGTGCGAGATCATGCGGGGTCCTTGAAAGGGTTGCGGTCGTTCAGTTCATCGATGTATTCGTCGATGCCGCCGCTTTCGCGCTCCAGGAAGCGCTCGATCGCGTCCGAAAACGCCGGGTGCGCCAGCCAATGCGCCGACCAGGTGCGGGTCGGCAGGAAGCCGCGCGCCATTTTGTGTTCGCCCTGGGCGCCGCCTTCGAATACGCCGATGTTTTGCTCGATGCAGAATTCGAGCGGCTGGTAGTAAGCCGTTTCGAAGTGCAGGCAGGGCACGTGTTCGAGTTCGCCCCAGTAGCGGCCGAACAGGGTGTCGGCGCTGTGGATCACCAGCGAGGCGGCGATCGGCCGGTCTTCGCGTTCGGCGATCACCAGCAAAATATTGTCCGGCATGCTGCGCCCGATGCGCTGGAAAAAATCCAGGTTCAGATAGGGCGAGGAGCGGTGCGCCGCGTAGGTGCGCTGGTAGCAGCGGTTGAACAGGCGCCAATCTGCGTCCGTGGCATCGGCCCCGCGCACGCGGCGCATCGTCACGCCGGCTTCGCGCACCTTGCGCCGTTCGGCGCGGATGTTCTTGCGCTTCTTTTGCTCCAGCGTGGCCAGGAACGCGTCGAAGTCCGCGTAGCCGGCGTTGAGCCAGTGGAACTGCACGCCGCTGCGCAGCATGAAGCCGGCCGCCTCCAATTGCTTTACCTGGTCCTCCGGCGGGTACAGGATGTGGGTCGAGGAGACCTCGGACGCGTTTTGCGTTGCCACCAGCGCGGCCAGCAGCGCGCCACGGGCGTTGGCGTCGCGCGCCAGCAGGCGCGGCCCGGTCACTGGCGTGAACGGAATTGCCGACAGCAGCTTCGGATAGTAATCGACGCCGTTGCGCTGGTAGGCGTCGGCCCAGGCCCAGTCGAACACGTATTCGCCATACGAGTGCATCTTGACGTACAGCGGCATGGCGGCGACCAGCTCGGCGCCGTCGTACAGCGCCAGGAACTGGGGCTGCCAGCCGGTGTCGGCGCACGCGCTGCCCGACTCGTGCAAGGCGTCGAGAAAGGCGAACGAGAGAAAAGGATTGGCGGCGGCCTGGGATGACGCCAGGGCGTCCCAGGCGCTCTGGCCGATCTCGGAAAGAGAGGATACGATATGCGTGCGATAATTCATTCTTGTCGAATCGGCTATTCCATTATTTTGGCGGGCGACGCCGGCTGTGGTTCGGGTCGGTCCATTGCATTCTACGCAAAAAGACACGAAGCGTTCGGATGCCCTGCCGCGCGCGCCGCCACCCTACGAAAGACACTGCATGCAGAACGACTTCTTCAACCTCTATTCGCACGGTTTCGCCCGGGTCGCGGTGGCCACGCCGCGCTGCAAGATCGCCGATCCCGTCTTCAACGCGGCCCAGACCATCGCGCTGGCCGAAGCGGCGGCGCAGCAGGGTGCGGCGCTGGTGGCGTTTCCCGAGCTGGGATTGTCGGCCTACAGCTGCGACGACCTGTTTCATCAGGCGGCGCTGCTCGACGCCTGCGAAGCGAGCCTGCGCACGGTCGTCGATGCGAGCGCGCAGCTGCCGCTGGCGCTGGTGGTCGGGCTGCCGCTACGGGTCGGGCATCAGCTGTTCAACTGCGGCGTTGTGGTCGCGGGCGGGAAGATCCTCGGCGCGGTCCCGAAAAGCTATCTGCCGAACTATGGCGAGTTTTACGAGGCGCGCCAGTTCAGCCCCGCCGACAGCGCGCCGTGCGCCCAGATCGAGCTGCTGGGTCAAAGCGTGCCGTTCGGCGCCGGCCTGCTGTTCGAGGTCGATGGCATCGCGCTGCTGCGCTTTCATGTGGAGATCTGCGAAGATGTGTGGGTGCCGATTCCGCCATCGTCGTTCGCCGCGCTGGCCGGGGCCACGGTGCTGGTCAACCTGTCGGCGTCGAACGTGTTGGTGGGTAAAAGCGGCTACCGGCACCAGCTGGTGTCGCAGCAGTCGGCGCGCTGCCTGGCGGCCTACCTGTACACCTCGGCGGGCAACGGCGAATCGTCGACCGACATGGCGTGGGATGGCCAGACCCTGATCTACGAAAAAGGCGACTTGCTGGCCGAGGCCGAGCGCTTCCAGGACGACTCGCACATCATTTACGGCGATGTGGACCTCGAGCGCCTCTCGCGCGAGCGCATGCACACCACCACGTTCGCGCAGCAGGTGCGGCACCATGCGCAGCAGGTGGCGGCGTTTCGGGTGGTGCGTTTTGCGCTGCCGGGCGCGCCGGGCGGCGGCAAGGCGCTGGCCTTGAACCGGGCGGTCGAGCGCTTCCCGTATGTGCCGTCCGACCCGCACAAGCGCGACGAGCGCTGCACCGAGGTGTATCACATCCAGGTGCAGGCGCTGGTGCAGCGCTTGTCGCAGAGCGGCATGCAGAAGGTGGTCATCGGTGTCTCGGGCGGGCTCGATTCGACCCACGCGCTGCTGGTCTGCGCCAAGGCGATGGACCACCTGAAGCTGCCGCGCGCGAATATCCTCGCCTACACCATGCCGGGTTTTGCCACCAGCGAGCGCACCCTGCGCCAGGCGCGCGCGCTGATGCAGGCGGTCGGCTGCGAAGCGCACGAGATCGACATTCGTCCGAGCTGCATCCAGATGCTCAAGGACCTCGGCCATCCGTACGCGGCAGGGCAGGAGACCTACGACATCACGTTCGAAAACGTGCAGGCCGGCGAGCGCACCAGCCATCTGTTCCGGCTGGCGAACTTCCATCACGGGATCGTGATCGGCACGGGCGACCTGAGCGAGCTGGCGCTGGGCTGGTGTACTTACGGCGTGGGCGACCATATGTCGCACTACAACGTGAACGCCAGCGTGCCCAAGACCTTGATCAGCCATTTGGTGCGCTGGGTGGCCGAGTCGGGCGTGATCGGGCGCGGCGGCTCGGACGTGCTGCTGCAGGTGCTGGCGACCGAAATCAGCCCCGAACTGGTGCCGGGCAAGGCGGGGGAAGACAAGCCGGCGCAGAGCACGGAAAGTTCGATCGGGCCGTACGAGCTGCAGGATTTTAATCTGTACTACATCCTGCGCTACGGCTTTGCGCCGTCGAAAGTGGCGTTCCTGGCGTGGTCGGCCTGGAACGACCGCGAGCAGGGCGACTGGCCCGATGCGCTGCACGCCAGCCGCAATCAATACGCGCTGGCAGACATCAAAAAGCACCTGGGCACGTTTGTATACCGCTTCTTCAAGATCAGCCAGTTCAAGCGCTCGTGCGTGCCCAACGGGCCGAAGGTCGGCAATGGCGGATCGCTCTCGCCGCGCGGCGACTGGCGCGCCCCGAGCGACGCCGAGGCGGTCGTGTGGCAAGCCGACCTGGCCAGGATTCCGGATGAAGTCGGGAAATAGCACAGTCGGTCGTTTACAATAGCGGCAACAGCGGGGACCTCGAACCCCGGTAATTCCATCGCGTGAAGAGCATCTATTTAGGAGTAGCCATGAAACAAATTACTTGTGTGATCAAACCGTTCAAGCTGGACGAAGTGCGCGAAGCGCTGGCCGACGTGAATGTAACGGGACTGACGGTCACCGAAGTCAAGGGTTTCGGCCGCCAGAAGGGCCACACCGAGCTGTACCGTGGCGCCGAGTACGTGGTCGATTTCCTGCCGAAGGTCAAGATTGAAGTGGTGGTGGACGACGCCATGGCCGACCAGGTGGTGGACGCCATCATCAAGGCGGCGCGTACCGGCAAGATCGGCGACGGCAAGATTTTCGTGCAGGATGTGGAGCAGGTGATCCGTATCCGCACCGGCGAAACGGGTCCGGAAGCAGTTTAAGTCTGCTCAGCAATTAATCCCCTAACCGGGGACAAGCCAGGCTTGCACGCCGACAGGAACACTCGAAGCGCTGTATCAGCGCAGGCCCCGGCTCTGGAAAGCGATGTTTGCCGACAATCCGCTACGGTCCGACCTCCATGACGCGGATCGGCGATGTGCTTTCCCCCTTGCGTGATCGCTTACTGACAGTCTACCGAATCAGGCCTGCGGGGTGGAGGTGATGCAGGTCAGCCAGTTGCTCGACACCGGCACGAGCCACCTCTTGGTGCTGCGCATGCAAGACGCATTGACCTCGGCGCCAGTGCGAGTGTATGCTGCAACTATTGCATCTTGTGCATCGAATGCATCGAATGCATCGAATGCACGGAGCGACCTGTATCATTAAATAAGGCTAAGCATGACAATTTTCTCAAGTCCCTCTGGGATCAGAGTGCAAACTTCAATCGAGAGGAACCCAATTCCGGGGTCCGAAAGCCGCATTAGCTATGTCGGAGTAGATGGTGCCGCTGCCCTCTACCATGGGTACCTCGACTATAAGCTCAATGAAAATGCCCTGGAAATTCACACCATGACCGCTTTGCCGCACGGATCGGGCTTGGGGTCCCTATTGCTCTATGTTGCTGCGCTGGAGGCGGTGATGAACTGCCTCGGCCGTATCGAGGCATTCAATGTCGCCGCAACCGCCAGAGGCTTCTATCTTGGAGCCGGCATGCATCCCAGCCGCGCCTCACGTGAGAATATTCAAAAGATGGACCTCCAGAGGAATGAATTTGATATCAAGTTCCACCTTGCGCGCAACGCGGGAACGTGGGATGGGATGGCGCGCCACGTGAAGGACAATGCATTCAAATCGATTGAAAGCCGCTGGACTTGAGGCGCGCCTCCTGCGGACCAAGGACCGTCTGGCAGCGCGTGCGCGTCGTCAAACTGGTGCCGGCCGGTCAATCGCAGTCCTCTTTCGTCGACACCCGCTAAGTCAGTGCGCATAAATTCTGGTCATGTCCAGCTTCCGGCAGCGGGCGCCTTGCAAGGCATCCGCCTCTGTTCGCTAAAAATCACAATCACTTTTCGCGCAGCGCTTGAAAGAGTGATAACAGGCGCCAGCCGCACTGACCCGGCAGGAACTATTTGGAAGGGAAGTTCTACGAGCGCCCCATGCGCATGTCGAATTTCCACGTCAGCAGGCGCAGCCCGCTGATCACCGTGGCGCTCGACCACAAGGCCAGGTCGGGATCGGCCCCGAATTTTTTCATTATCAGATACATCCAACTGCCGATAAACGCGCAAATGGCGTAAGGTTTCCCATCGCGGAACACCATCGGCACCTCGTTACACACAATATCGCGCAGCACGCCGCCGAAAATTCCGGTAATCACGCCCATCATCGAAGCGATGAAAATCGGCATGTGCGCTTCCAGCGCCGAGGCCACCCCGGCAATCGAGAACAATCCCAGCCCCACCGCGTCGGCCACCACGATCAGCCGTTCCGAGACGATCTGGCGCAAGGTGCGGATCAGGGGCGCGGCCATCAGTGCCAGGACGAAAATGAGAATCGCGTATTCCTGGTGCGTGACCCAGAACAGCGGGCGCCGGTCGAGCAGGATGTCGCGCAGGGTGCCGCCGCCGAACGCGGTGATGAAGGCCACGGTGAATACGCCGACCAGATCCATGCGCTTGCGCCGCGCTTCAATGAAGCCGGAGAAAGCGCCGACCAGGATCGCCATGATTTCGATGAGCGTAATGAGGGTCATGCGGTGCACTGTACTGTGGCGAATATTGCTAGCCTAACATGCGCCCGGCATGATGGACAGTGTAAGCGGTGCGCCCGGGAAAATAGCGGGCGCGAGGGTGGGTCCGATTCAGGCCCGGTTCAGGTGCCGATGGCCGATTTGAGCAACACAATCAGGGCGCCGTGGCTGCGCCCGTCCACATTCGCCGCGCAGAAGGCAATCACTTCATCCTTCTGTTCCAGCCAGCTGTGCACCATGGAGCGCAGCACCGGTTCGCCGCCGGCCGAGCCGAGGCCCTTGCCGTGGATCACGCACACGCAGCGCAGCTTGCGCCGGCCGGCATTGTGCAGGAACTCGCCGATGGCGTCGCGCGCGGCATCGCGGCGCAGGCCGTGCAGGTCGAGCTCGTCCTGTACAGGCCAGTAACCCTTGCGCAGCTTGCGCACCACGTCAGTGCCGATCCCGGCGCGCGAAAAACTCAGGCTGGGATCGTCTTCGAGCAGGTGGTCGACCTCGAACTGGTCCGAGAGCGACTCGCGCAGCACCGCCGCATCATCCTCGGCCTGGCTGCCGAACACCTTGGCCGGCTTGACCTTGAGGTTGATGCCGGGCGGGGCGTTGGGCACGAAGCGGTTCGACTCGGGCAGCTTCTTGACGCCGCCGATGGCGCTGTTGAACAGGTTGGCTTCTTGCGCGGCCACCCGTTCGCGTTCTTCGCGCTCGGCTTTTTCGCGCGCGCGCGCTTCGTCCTTGCCCTTGAGCTGCTCGCGCAGGGATTTCAGATCGGAAAAGTCTTTCATCGGCATTGTTTTCGTTACCTAATTAATCGTTCAGGCTTTCCAGGTAGCGCTGGGCATCGAGCGCCGCCATGCAGCCGGTGCCGGAGCTGGTGATCGCCTGGCGGTAGATGTGATCCTGCACGTCGCCGGCGGCAAACACGCCCGGGATGTTGGTCGCGGTGGCCATGCCTTCGAGACCGGTGCGGGTCTTGATGTAGCCGTTGTGCATGTCGAGCTGGCCTTCGAAGATCGACGTGTTCGGCTTGTGGCCGATCGCCACGAACAGGCCGTGCACCGACAGGGGCGTGATCGCGCCATCGACGGTCGACTTGATGTTCACGCCGGTCACGCCGCTGTCGTTGCCGACCACTTCTTCCAGGGTGTGGTTGTACTTGATCACGATCTTGCCTTCGGCCGCCTTGGCGTTCAGGCGGTCGATCAGGATCGGTTCGGCGCGGAACTTGTCGCGGCGGTGGATGATCGTGACCTTGTTGGCGATGTTCGACAGGTACAGCGCTTCTTCGACCGCGGTGTTGCCGCCGCCCACGACCGCAACTTCCTGGTTGCGGTAGAAGAAACCGTCGCAGGTGGCGCAGGCCGACACGCCCTTGCCCATGAACGCGGTTTCGGACTCCAGGCCCAGGTACTGGGCCGAGGCGCCGGTGGCGATGATCAACGCGTCGCAGGTGTACTCATGGCTGTCGCCGATCAAACGCATCGGCTTTTCATTCAACTTTGTCGTGTGAATGTGGTCAAACACGATTTCGGTATTAAAGCGCTCCGCGTGTTGCAGCAGGCGCTGCATGAGGTCCGGGCCTTGCACGCCCATCGGGTCGCCCGGCCAGTTTTCGACGTCGGTGGTGGTCATCAGCTGCCCGCCTTGTTCCACGCCGGTAACGAGCATCGGCTGCAGGTTGGCGCGCGCGGCGTAAACGGCCGCGCTGTAGCCGGCTGGGCCGGAGCCGAGAATCAGAACTTTGGCGTGTTTGGTAGTGGTCATGGGGCGGGCTTTAATCGAAATGTGTATGAAGAGAAACTGGGGTCGATTGCGGTCAGATCAAGTGGCGCAGAAATTCAATTGCGCACCCTCGATTATAGTCCATGATGCGCCCTAGCATGAATCATGGGCCCGATGCCCTCTGGATGGCTTAGAATGAGCGCATCGTCAACATCGTCATCTACGTCGCATCATTGCGGCAGCACTGTAAGTAACAAGAATGCCTAAGACAAGCCAATCTCCCAACGCCAGTTACACCCGAAAGCCCGTCACCCGGCAGCCCTTGCCGAACCGCGTGGTGCGCCTGTTGTCCGAGGCGCGCTGGATCGCGCTGGCCGTGGTGTTCCTGTATTTCGTCATGATCCTGCTCACCTATAACAAGGGTGATCCGGGCTGGTCGCACGAGGTGCAGGTATCGCAGGTGAGCAACCTGGGCGGGCGCGCGGGCGCCTACCTGGCCGATCTGCTGCTGTTCATTTTCGGCTTCTCGGCCTGGTGGTGGTGCATCTGTTTCCTGCGCATCCTCTGGAAGGGCTATCGCTCGCTGAATCAAAAGTTTGTGCTGGAAACAGAAGAAGATCCCGAACACCAGCAGGAAGCGACCATCCGCTGGATCGGCTTCGCGGTCTTGTTTGCCGGCAGCCTGGGGCTGGAATTTTTGCGCATGTGGTCGCTGTCGGTGCAATTGCCGCGCGCGCCGGGCGGGGTGCTGGGCCAGTTGATCGGGCACGCGGCCCATTCGGCGTTCGGATTCACCGGCGCGACCTTGCTGCTGCTGTTGCTGTTCGGACTGGGCTTCAGCCTGTTCTTCCACGTCTCGTGGATGGGCGTGGCCGAGCGCATCGGCGGCGCGATCGAAAACGCCATCGACTGGTTCCGCCTGCGCTACCAGGACCGCGAAGACCGCAAGCAGGGCGAAGTGGCGGCCGTCAAGCGCGATGAAGTGGTGGTGCATGAGCGCGCCAAGCATGGGGTGGCGCCGCCGGTCCGGATCGAGCCGCAGGTGATGGAAGTGGTCCAGTCCGAACGCGCGCTGAAAGAAAAGCAGCTCGACAGGCCGGTGGAGCCGTTGGCGCCAATAGCGCCATTAGCGCCGCGGCCGCTCGCCGGCAAGGTCGAGAGCCGGCCCGATCTCAAGATCGAGAAGCCGGCCGAACGGCAGGCGCCGCTGTTCCGCGACATCCCGGGCGACTCCTCGCTGCCGCCGCTGTCCCTGCTCGACGACGCGCCGGAAGTGCAGGAAACCGTGTCGGTGGAAACGCTGGAATTCACCAGCCGCCTGATCGAAAAGAAACTGTCCGACTTCGGCGTCGATGCCAAGGTGGTGGCGGCGTATCCGGGTCCGGTGGTGACGCGCTACGAAATCGAACCGGCCACGGGCGTGAAGGGCAGCCAGATTGTCGGCCTGGCGCGCGACCTGGCGCGCTCGCTGTCGCTGACCTCGATCAGGGTGGTGGAAACCATTCCCGGCAAGAATTTCATGGCGCTGGAGTTGCCTAATCCGAAGCGCCAGATCGTGCGCCTGACCGAAATCGTCGGCTCCAAGATCTATAACGACAGCACCTCGCAGCTGACCGTGGCCCTGGGCAAGGATATTGCCGGCAAGGCTGTCATTGCCGACCTGGCCAAGATGCCGCACTTGCTGGTGGCCGGCACCACCGGTTCGGGTAAATCGGTGGGGATCAATGCGACCATTCTGTCGCTGCTGTACAAGTCCGACCCGGCCGACGTGCGCATGATCCTGATCGATCCGAAGATGCTGGAAATGTCGGTGTACGAAGGCATTCCGCACTTGCTGGCGCCCGTGGTGACCGACATGCGCCAGGCAGGCCATGCGCTGAACTGGGCGGTGAACGAGATGGAGCGCCGCTACAAGCTCATGAGTAAGCTGGGCGTGCGTAACCTGGCCGGCTACAATGCCAAGATCGCCGAGGCGGCCAAGCGCGAGGAACATATTCCGAATCCGTTCAGCATCACGCCCGATTCGCCGGAACCGCTGGAAAAACTGCCGACCATCGTCATCATCATCGACGAGCTGGCCGACCTGATGATGGTCGTCGGCAAAAAGGTCGAGGAATTGATTGCCCGTATCGCGCAAAAGGCCCGTGCGGCCGGCTTGCACCTGATCCTGGCGACGCAGCGGCCGTCGGTGGACGTGATTACCGGCCTGATCAAGGCAAATATTCCGACCCGGATTGCGTTCCAGGTCTCGTCCAAGATCGACTCGCGCACCATTCTCGACCAGATGGGCGCGGAAGCGCTGCTGGGCATGGGCGACATGCTGTACATGCCGCCAGGCACCGGTTTGCCGGTGCGGGTGCACGGCGCGTTTGTGTCCGACGAGGAAGTGCACCGGGTGGTGGCCCACCTCAAGCTGTCGGGCGCGCCGAACTATATTGAAGGCATTCTCGAAGGCGGCACGCTCGAAGGCGAGGGCGGCGCGGAAGGTGGCGCGTCGGGCGAGGCCGGCGGCGAGGCCGATCCGATGTACGACCAGGCGGTGCAGGTGGTGCTCAAGAACCGGCGCGCCTCGATCTCGCTGGTGCAGCGTCACTTGCGCATTGGCTACAACCGCGCGGCACGCTTGCTGGAGCAGATGGAAAACAGCGGGGTGGTGTCGCCGATGCAGTCGAATGGCAACCGCGATATCCTGGTGCCGGCGGCCAGCGCGGAGTGACGGATTGCCCGTCGCGCATGCGGGGCACGTTTGGCCATTGGCCATTGGCCTGCGCTCCGTCGCCCCCGCGAAGGCGGGGGTCCAAGTTTGTTCGCTTCGTTGCTGACGCAAGCATTAACTTGGACCCCCGCCTGCGAGGCTGTCTCAAAACGCTAAAATCACCGATAGGCGGTAGACTCTTATCCGTCATTCCCGGCCTGGGCGGCCCCCTTGGCGGGAATCCCATTCCGTGGCATAGCAGCGAACTTGGATTCCCGCCTGCGCGGGAATGACGGTGCTGGAGGTGGTAGTCGTTGAACGCGTCCCTTTTGAGGCAGCCTCCTGCGCGGGAATGACGGTGCTGGAGGCGGTGGTAGTCGTTGAACGCTTCCCTTTTGAGACAGCCCGCCTTCGCGGGGGCGACGCGTCGGTGGCACGGGACGACGCGTCGGCTGTGAAAGCGACGGCCGCTGTCCACCAACACATCCGCTCAACCGTTACAAGAACAAGGGCGCCCGATACTGAGCGCGCCCGTCATTACATAAGGATACGAATGCGATTTCCATTCAACAAAACCAGCGCCATCCTGGCCCTGAGCCTGGCTTGCGCCGGCATGGCCCACGCCACCGCCCTCGACCAATTCAAATCCTTTGTCGCCGGCACCAAAGCCGCGCGCGGCGAGTTCACCCAGCGCCAGGTCAAGAAGGCCGACTCCGGCAAAGTGGCGGCGCCATCGTCCGGCACCTTCGTGTTCGCCCGTCCCGGCAAGTTCATCTGGACTTACGTCAAACCCTACGAGCAACTGTTGCAGGCGGACGGCGAGCAACTGTATATCTACGACAAAGACCTGAACCAGGTCACCACCAAAAAACTCGGCGACGCGCTCGGTTCGTCGCCAGCCGCCATCTTGTTCGGCAGTAACGACCTGGAAAAGAACTTCACCCTCTCGGAAGCCGGCACGCGCGACGGCCTGGAGTGGCTCAACGCCGCGCCCAAGGGCAAGGATTCGCAATTCGAACAGATCAGCATCGGCCTGCGCAACGGTACGCCCGAAGCGATGGAACTGCGCGACGCCTTCGGCCAGACGTCGGTGCTCGCATTCAAGAAATTCGAGAAAAACCCGCCCTTGACGGCAACCCAGTTCAAATTCGTCATTCCCAAAGGCGCCGACGTCGTCAATAATTGATCCCTCTTCCCTCGTGGAGCTCACGTGAATTCAAGAGCAATCGGTACTGTACTGGCTGTGACTTTTTTTACTGGCGCCACAATGGCTCCCGCCCTGGCGCAGATCCGCGTGCCGTCGCCCCAGGCCGACCGCTTGCCTTCGGCCTGCACCCGGCTCGACTGGCCGCCCGAGGCCAAACGCTACGAGCTGGAGGGCACAACCGTGCTCGACTACCGGATCAAGGAGTGGCGCATCGCCGATGTCAAGGTGCGCAAAGGCAGCGGCTGGCCGATCCTGGACGCCGCCGCAGTGCGTAGCCTGCAAGCGTGCAAGCTGAAAACCGATGCCGCGCAGCCACGCGAGAGCGCCGTGCGGACGGTCGATTACGTCTGGGCCGGCGCCGCCGGACTGTCGGCGCGGCCGCAGCTGCATCCCGACAGTTGCGCACCCTCCGCACAGGTGCGCGGCTTCGTGCCGCTCGACCGCACACCGACCGCCGCCGATGGCGTGCTGGTGCGCTTCCTGACCAATGGCCGCGGCGAGCCGTTCAATATCCGGCTCGAAGGGCGCATCACCGACAACGCGCTGGCCGAGCACATCAGGCAGTACGTGCAGGGCTGCCGTTTTGTCGCCGCCAACGTTCCCGGACCCAAGACCGACGCGGTGTACGGGCGCGTGCTGCTGGCAGCGCCAGGCAAATAAACCGGCATGCATATCTGGCAATATTGATTTCTTCGATATATGATCGCTTGCCGGCCCACTCCGGGCCGGATTATCGGGAGAGCATCATGAAGCACTGGATCAGCCGTTGGTTGATAGGCGTTGCACTACTGCATACGGCGTTTGCGTTTGTCGTCATGGGACCGCCTATGCTGGAAATGCTGCGTGGCGGCCTGTTTAACACCGTCAAGAACATGACCTTGGCAGCGACCACCTGGTTCTTCCTGTTCGGCCTCTTGCTGGCGCTGATGGCGGTGCCGCTGCACGCGCTCGAGAAAGCCGGCGTGGCGCTGCCCAAGTCGTTCGGCTGGGGCTTGCTCGGACTGGCCGCGCTGGGGGTGCTGCTGATGCCGGACTCGGGTTTCTGGCTGGTTTTCCCGCCCGCGTTCGCCATTTTACGGCGCAAGACCGAGGTGGACATGGCTGGCGGCGCCATGCAAAACATCGTCACCGGGCCGGGCGTGCCAAGATAATCGCATCGGACGGGAACTGTCGCGCAGCGCGCGGGTCTTATCTTGAACGCCGATTCGCGCCATGCGCTAGACTAGGCGCTTCCTATTGATGAAGACTTCGCATGGACGATTTGTTCAAGACCGAACCCGCAGCGCCCCTCGCCGAAGCGCTGCGTCCGGCAACGATTGACGAGGTCATCGGCCAAAGCCATTTGCTGGGCGAGGGCAAGCCCTTGCGCCTGGTATTTAAGTCGGGCAAGCCGCATTCGATGATCCTGTGGGGGCCGCCCGGGGTCGGCAAGACCACCCTGGCGCGCCTGACGGCCAATGCCTTCGGCTGCGAATTCATCGCCTTGTCGGCCGTGCTGTCGGGCGTGAAGGATATCCGCGCCGCCATCGAACAGGCCGAGCACCACCTGGCGACCGGCAAGCACACGATTCTGTTCATCGACGAAATCCACCGCTTCAACAAGTCGCAGCAGGATGCCTTGCTGCCTTTTGTCGAGTCCGGCCTGGTGACCTTGATCGGCGCGACCACCGAAAACCCCTCGTTCGAGGTCAATTCGGCGCTGCTCTCGCGCGCCCAGGTGTACGTGCTCAAGGCCCTGACCGACGCCGAGCTGTTGCAGTTGCTTAAGCGTGCCCAGGACAAGGTGCTGGGCCACCTGACGTTCGACGAGGTCGCCATCGCCACCCTGGTCGGTTACGCCGATGGCGACGCGCGCCGCTTCCTCAACCTGCTCGAACAAACCAAGACCTCGGCCGCCACCTCGGGCCTGACGCACATCACCGGCGAATTCGTCGACAATGCGCTGACCCTCAATTCGCGCCGCTTCGATAAGGGCGGCGACAATTTCTACGACCAGATTTCGGCGCTGCACAAATCGGTGCGCGGCTCGCATCCGGACGCGGCGCTGTACTGGCTGTGCCGCATGCTCGACGGCGGCGCCGATCCGCAATACCTGCTGCGCCGCATCGTGCGCATGGCGTGGGAAGACATCGGCATCGCCGACCCGCGTGCGATCCAGATCGCCAACGACGCCGCCGCCACCTACGAACGGCTCGGCTCGCCAGAAGGCGAACTGGCGCTCGGGCAGGCCGTCATCTACCTGGCCATCGCGGCCAAGAGCAATGCCGGCTACAACGCCTACAACCGGGCGGTGGCGTTCGTCAAAAAGGACAAGTCGCGCGAAGTGCCGGTCCACCTGCGCAATGCGCCTACCAAGCTGATGAAGGAGCTCGGCTACGGCCACGAGTATCGCTACGCGCATGACGAACCGAACGCCTACGCGGCCGGCGAAACCTACCTGCCCGACGGCATGGTCGAGCCGCGCTGGTACGAGCCGGTACCGCGCGGAATCGAGGCCAAGATCGCCGAAAAACTGGCCTGGCTGCGCGGACTGGACGCCGACGCCGGCGACTAAACTGCACACCGCCCGCAACGGCGGGCGTTCTTGCGTGCCGAATACAGCTCGTCGCGGGCTTGCGCATCCTGTCCCGGCATTCCGGCGCTTCATCGCAAGGCGCTGGAAGGGTGGCGGGCGAGTGGGTAAAGTAACACCATACCAACTCGCCCCACCCACTGGAGAAGATCATGAAAGTCCGTAAAAACCTCGAAGCCGTTTTCCTCGCAGCGACCGTCATGGTCACGTTTGCCGCTTACGCCACCGCCGATGTGCCGGTGCGCGCCATGGCCGCGCCGGCCCATGCCGCCGCCGCCGACAGCAATATGACGGTCGTCGTGGTCAGCGCCAAGCGCCTGAGCGCCGCCGAAAAAGCCGTGCAACAGTAAGCAGCGGCAGTAAGCAGTAAGCGTAAGCACGCGGCCGGCGTCAACTTATTGCTGCCATATTTGCATTTTTGCACTATGATAAAAGTCTTATCATAGGAGTCATTAATGCAAACAGTCATGAAATTTTCACAACGTTCCCTGTTGTGGATGCTGGGCGGCCTGCTTGCCCTCGGCATCGCCGGGTGCAGTTCCGAGCCCAAGGAGCGCGCGGCGTTCATCACCTTCCTGCAAACCCGTATTGTCGACAAGCCCGGCGTGCATGTGCCCAGGCTGACCCCGGAAGAAGAAAAATCGTTTGGCGCCTACAGCAAGCATTTTGCCGTGATCAGCGATTACAACAGGACGATCGATAGCAAGGTCGAGCAGCCCTTGCGCAACGTCACCGGCATGCGCATGCCGCGCACCATTGCCGACCTGCCGGCGTGGCGCGAGAATATGGTCACCTTGCGCAAGACCAGCGTGCAAGTGCGCAACACGATCGATACCGAGCAGGCCGCCGCCGGCGTCAAGCGGGTCGCGCTCAAGCAGCCCGACGACCTGCGCATGGTCTTCGACAAGGCCTATGGCCGTATCGTCTCGGATCCGGGTAATGGCGTCAAGGACATGCTGACGGCGCTCGAAAGCATGATCGACAGCGCGGAAAAACTGACGGCTTTCATGGATGCCCATAAAGCACAGATCAGGCTCAACGGCGCCATGGCCGAGGTCGACGATCAAAAAGTGCTGGATGAAATGAATGTGCTCATGAAGGACATGAACGCCGGCAGCGAGAAGGTGGCACAGGCGCAACGCAAGCTCAACGCATTGGTCTCCGGCCACTAAGAGCCTATCTCGGTAGGCCGGAGTCGCCGTTGGCGCGCCCGGCAGACGGGGGCGGCGTTGTTCGTCGTTGCATGGCTTGCCATGCGGCCTCCTCGCGCCTTGCCCGCGTCTGCCATGCATCGCCCCCGGCTTCCCGGCCTATCGACATAGGCTCTAAGGCCGGGAGAGCCGCCGCGATGCAGGCCCGGCAAGGTGCCATTGTTCAGGGAATCGGTTAAACTGTTCATTGAACAACCGGCCAGTGCGCGTTGTGCAGGCACGGGCCTGCCGCCCGGCTGCCTCATCAAGTGCATCTCCTTGATTTGAGCGTTGTGAAACCGGCTTCCTCACGAAGCTTTTATTTTGCTTGAACCGTGCGCGGGACCATCCGCACGCGCGGTTCTCAGGGAGAAGCGATTCCGGCGACGGGTCCTTCCGCCCTCCACATACCGGCACTTCCGACAATGATAGACATTCAACTTCTCCGTAAAGATATCGACAACGTCGCCGCCCGCCTGGCGACGCGCAAGTTCCAGCTCGACGTGGCCGGCTTCACCGCCCTCGAAGCCGAACGCAAGGCGATTCAAACGCGTACCGAAGAGCTGCAAAGCAAGCGCAACTCGCTGGCGAAGCAGATCGGCATGCTCAAGGGCAAAGGCGAAGACACGTCGGCCGTGATGGCCGAAGCCGCCGGCCTGGGCGATCAGCTCAAGGCCGACGAAAGCGCGCTGATCGACGTGCAAGCGAGGCTGGCCGTGTTCATGGAAGCGGTGCCGAACCTGCCGCACGCCTCCGTGCCCGCAGGGGACGATGAAAGCGGCAACGTCGAAGTGCGCAAGGTCGGCACCCCGCCGGTATTCGACTTCGAGGTGCGCGACCACGTCGACGTCGGCAGCGCGCTCGGGCTCGACCTGGTGACGGCCGTCAAATTGACCGGCTCGCGCTTCTCGGTGATGAAGGGCGGCATCGCGCGCCTGCACCGCGCGCTGGCCCAGTACATGCTCGACACCCACACCGGCGAGCATGGCTACACCGAATGCTATACCCCGTACCTGGTCAACGCCGATTCGCTGCGCGGCACCGGCCAGTTGCCCAAATTCGAAGCCGACCTGTTCTCGGTCAAAAAGGGCGGCGCGGAAGGCGAGGGCGAGACCTTCTACCTGATCCCCACCTCGGAAGTATCGCTGACCAACACCGTGCGCGACGAAATCGTTGCCATCGAAACCTTGCCGATCAAGATGACGGCGCACACGCCGTGCTTCCGCTCGGAAGCGGGCAGTGCCGGGCGCGACACGCGCGGCATGATCCGCCAGCACCAGTTCGACAAAGTGGAATTGGTGCAGGTGGTCCATCCCGACACCTCGTACGACGTGCTCGAAGAGATGGTCGGGCACGCCGAGGCCATCCTGAAAGGGCTGGGCCTGCCGTACCGCGTGATGTCGCTGTGTACCGGCGACATGGGTTTCGGCGCGACCAAGACCTACGACCTGGAAGTGTGGCTGCCGGCGCAGAACACCTACCGCGAGATTTCCTCGCTGTCGAACTGCGAAGCGTTCCAGGCGCGCCGCATGCAGGCACGTTTCCGCAACGCGGCCGGCAAGCCGGAACTGCTGCACACGCTCAACGGTTCCGGCCTGGCCGTGGGGCGCACCCTGGTGGCGGTGCTGGAAAATTACCAGCAGGCCGATGGCAGCGTGGTCGTGCCGGAAGTGCTGCGTCCGTACATGGGCGGCCTCGCCGCGTTGAAGCCCTGAAAATAGCGCTTCCCTTTTTTTGGGAGGGGGGCTATAATTTTGCCTTCTCGCAGCAATGTGAGAAAGGAGAGGTGGCAGAGTGGTCGAATGTACTTGACTCGAAATCAAGCGATGGGGCGACCCATCCGTGGGTTCGAATCCCACCCTCTCCGCCAGGAATAAAGAAGGAATCCCCTACTGCCAGGGGATTTTTTTTGAAGTAAGCAGGAGAGGTGGCAGAGTGGTCGAATGTACTTGACTCGAAATCAAGCGATGGGGCGACCCATCCGTGGGTTCGAATCCCACCCTCTCCGCCAGTATCAGGAAAAACAGCTCCCCAAGGGGAGCTTTTTTTTCGTCCGTGCAACCCCGTTTGCGCTCCCGATCCGTTTCATGATGCAGCCGATGACACATTGTCCAGTCGGGTCCTCCATCTCAAGAAACGGATCTCCACATGAAGCACGCCAACAAGCAATCCATCTCGCTGCAGCGTATCGACATCGCCTCGCCTTGCACGGCCTCATGGGACGACATGCAAGGCGATGAACGCGTGCGTCACTGCAACGACTGCAACAAGAACGTTTTTAATCTCTCGGCCATGCCCGAGGCCGACGCCACCCGGCTGCTGGCGGACAACCATCACGGCGATCTGTGCGTCCGGTTTTACCAGCGCCAGGACGGCACGGTGATGACCAGCGATTGCGGCGACAGCCAGCGCGCCATGGTGCGCCAGGCGTGGCGGGGCCTGGCGGACATGGCCGGCGCCGCCGCGCTGGCCCTGTCCGCCGCCGGCGCCGCCTTCGCCGCCACCCCAGCCCCCGCTACGGCGGCCGCCGTAGCGCCTGCCGCCAAGCCGCCGGCGATGCGGGTGACCATGGGCGCGCCGCCGGCAACCCGCCCGCCACGCAAGCCGGAGGCGTCCGCAAGCGAGGCGATCGGGCAAGAAGACGCTGCCGGGCCACATCGCGAGCTCACCGGCAGGGTGGCGGTGGCGCATGATCGGGCTGAGCCGGCAGGCAAGGGCGCGCAGCGCAACCATGGCGTCCATTGGGAAGGTGCTCCCCCCGTGGAACCGGTCCAGCCGGCGAAGTAAGGTTTGCGCCGCCCTGTGAGTTTTCATGGACGGGGCATTACGCTTGTCTCAGGAAGCCCGATCAGGGCTGGTCGGATCACTACTATGCTCCTTTGATAACATTCCCGGAGCCGACCTGCGATGAAAACGATGCTGCTCTTGCTAGCGCTGCTGAGCGCCACGCCGGCCCGTGCGGAAGCGCCGATGAATCAATGGCTGGTGGCCGCGGTCGCGAAAGAAATGGGAAGAACCCCCTCCCAGATCAGGAAAAGCGTCACTGAAAACAATTGCGCAGGGCGGTTCAGCGCGACGGAAGAGTGCCTGTCGGTGAAACTGGCCGCGCGCGAAATCCAGATGCGCACGCAATATGCGCGTGCGCAAAAGCGCCTGCCCGAGGCGCGCGATCGCGACAAGCTGTCCAGGGCGCAGCAGGCGTGGATTATCTTTCGGGGCGCCAGTTGCGAATACGAAGCGACGACCACGGCAGAGGCCCGTTCCTACAGCGTGCAAGAACGTGCGTGCCAGTCGTCGATGACCGAAGCGCGCATCAAGACCTTGCGCGCATATGCGGAATGTGGGAATGACAACTGCTGATCCGGCAGCGTTGTATACTTGCGCAAGTGAATCATTAAATGAAACAGTCAGGAGTAATACATGCGTAAATTAGCCACCGTTCGCAAGGTCATCGATATCGCGCCAATTCCGGGCGCCGATGCGATCGAATGCGTCACGGTCGACGGCTGGAAGGTCGTATCGAAGAAGGGCGAATTCCAGATCGGCGGCAACGCCCTGTATCTCGAAGTCGATTCCTGGGTGCCGGAAGCGCTCGCGCCTTTCCTGTGCAAGGACAAGCGCGAGTTCAATGGCGTTTCCGGCGCGCGCTTGCGCACCGTAAAACTGCGCGGACAGATCAGCCAGGGCCTGCTGCTGCCCGTGCCGGAAGGCGCCGCCGAGGGCGACGACCTCACCGAGATGCTCGGCATTCAAAAGTATGAGCCGCCGATTCCGGCCGATCTGCAGGGGATCGTGAAAGGGCCGTTCCCGTCGTTCGTGCGCAAGACTAATCAGGAGCGCATCCAGAATCTCGTGGCCGAACTCGAAGAATGGGTGGAGGCCGGCCTGGAGTGGGAAGTGAGCGAAAAGCTCGACGGCTCCAGCCTGACCGCGTATCTCTTCCAGGGCGAATTTGGGGTTTGCAGCCGCAATCTCGATTTGCTCGAAACCGAGAATAATTCCTATTGGAAGCTTGCACGCGAGAACAAGCTGGAAGCGTTTCTGCGCGCAAGCGGGCGCAACCTGGCCGTGCAAGGTGAGCTGATCGGGCCTAACGTCCAGGGCAATCCTTACGGGGTCGGCGCGCCGCAACTGCATGTGTTCGACGTCTACGACATCGACCGCGGCCGCTACCTGACGTCGGCCGAGCGCATGGCCCTCCTCGACGGCGCCGGCATCTTGCATTGCCCCGTGCTGGGAACGCAACATCTGGCCGGCGCGAGCGTTGCATCGCTGTTGGCCAGCGCCGAAGGCAAGAGTGCGCTCAAGGCCGGCACCGAGCGTGAAGGGTTCGTATTCAAGTGCCTGAGCGCGGATGTCAGCTTCAAAGCCATCAGCAACAAGTTTTTGCTTGGCGAAAAATAACATTAACCCCGTTTGCACGACACGGCCGTTTCATTCTGTACCGATGTGAAAAACGCCCATCCGGGCTTCCCACGCACTTAACGAAACGGATCCGACCATGAAACCAGCACGCCCCCAGCATCAGCCCATTGCACTGCACCTTGTCGAGATTCCGGAACCGTGCGGCGCCTCATGGGACGACATGACGGGCGATCATCGTGTTCGTCACTGCAAGGAGTGCGACAAGAACGTCTTCAATCTGTCGGCCATGCCTGCCATGGAAGGGGCCGCGCTGATCGCGGAGAACCTCAACGGCGATCTGTGCGTGCGCATGGACAAGCGCCAGGACGGCAGCGTGGTCTCCAGCGATGGCGCCGACAGTGTGCGCGCCGGCGCGCGCCAGCCATGGCGCCGGCTGCCGGGCCTTGCCGGCGCCGCCATGCTGGCCTTGTCGGCCGCCGGCTGTTCCACAGGCGACGTCCAGCCGGTAACGCCGGCGAGCGCCGGCGCGACGGTCACTCCGGAGCTGCCCACGACGGTGCTGATGGGCGCGCCGCCAGCGACGGAACCTCCTGCCGTTGTCGTTGCGCCAGCGACGGAACCTGCTGCCGTTATCGTTGCGCCAGCGAGTTCGCTCGTCACGGGTGCCCGCCAGTGCGAAAGCAACGCCCAATTACAGCGGCTGATGGGGCGGCCGCAAGCCGGGCATTCGATGCCGAATGTCCTGGTCGATAGTAAAGGTATCTGCACGCGCTGATCGGCCGGGCGGCCGCCAGCAGCCTGTCGGACTTGGGATCGTCGGCTGCAAAAATACCTGGGACGGTCCATATTTCGCCGCTTTCTCGGCCAATAGCTCGCTGTTGGCACTGAGAAATCGTCAAAATCTGACCTCGGCCAGCTATTTTTTCGCTTCGACTCCCCAAGTCCGAAAGGCTGCTAGCGCTGTGTTCATGCGTTGGTCGGCAGCGATTGCTGCTGGCGCGCGATCAGCGCATGCAGCAGCGCGAACGATAAAATCGAACTCGGATGAATCTTGTGAAACACCTTGCCATCGACATCGATGATGCTCGATTTCTCGGTCCACAAATTGGTGTTGATATTGCTGATGCGGGCAATCTGGATGCTTTTCTGTCCGATCTGCAAGCTGTCCGCGCTCAGGATCATGTCGAACGTCGGGAAATCCATATTCCGCGTGGCGACCATGCTTTTCGATTGCGCCACGCTATCCTCGAAGTAGCGGAAGATCACCGTTTTTCCGGCGCGCAGCTGCTGGTGCAGGGCCTCGCCCCGATGCTGGATCTGCAGGCTGTTCAAGCGTTCGCTCAATTCGCCAAAGCGGTGAATGCGGCTACCGATAAACGTCCACGGCGCACCCGGCGCGGCGCGATAGCCGATACCGCCGTAAAAGAAGCTGTACAGGTCTTCCAGGTCGCGGTACAGCGTGACATTGTCGCCCCCGGGACCGCTGGCGTGGATGCCGTTCTCGAACAAGCGGAAGGTCGGCTGCGATGCCGCCAGGCGCCAGAACACAAGCGCGGTCACGACGCCCAGCGCCAGCGAGCCGAATCCCACCATGTACAGGAACGAGACATCGCCGTTGAGTTGGAAATCGATCCCGATGCGGGTGGTCATCCACAACACGAACAAGCCGGCCGCGGCGAAAAGCGCCGCCATGAACAAGCCGACGCCAAGAAACGAACGACTTTTGCCATAGGTGGCAATCAATGGACCGAGCGCCCCGGTGGCGCCACTTCCCGCATCTGGCTTCTTTTCAGTGGAAATCATTGCTCGCTTTCGTGATCGACGGTGACTGCGCCTGCATCGCGCAGCATGGCAAGGTTAAGAATCCGACAAGCCGATTCTATCAAACTTCGTTGGCACGGCCCTTGCGCATCTTTTTCAGCCGTCGGGCCTCCTTGCGGCGCCGCGCCTGCATATCGAAGATCATGAAATGCAGTACCTCGCCCGACAGGATCGCCTTCGCATGCATCTTGTGAAACTCCGAGCCATCCTTCCTGCTCCGTATCGTCATACTGTTTGTCCAGCGGTTGAAGCTGATCACGTCGATGTGCTTGATGTCGATGACTTTCTGGCCGATATGCACCCGCCGTTCATCCATGGTCAGCACGAACGTCGGATATTCCTCGAAATACTTTACGCCGTGGCTGACGCTGCGTGCGGCCTTGTCGTCCAGATAGCGGAACGTGAGCGTTTTTCCAGCGCGCAGCCGGTCGACTAGTTTGGCGGCCCGTTGTTCTCTATGCAGATAGCGCAGGCGGTGAGTCAAGCCACTGTATTGCCGGATGCGTTTGCCGATCAGGATCCAGGGCTGCTGCGGCGCGCTCCGAAAGGCGCAGGTGCCGTCATCAAAGTACAGAATATCGTCGATATCGCGATACAGGGCGGCGTGCCGCCCGTCGGGGCCGCTGGTGCGAATGCCGTACTGATACAGCCGGTAGGTCTGCTGCGCCAGCGAAACGCGCCGGATACCCCAGCCGATGGCAAAGCCCAGGACCACAGCGCCGATTCCCGCCGCCCCGAGCATCCATGCATTGCTGGCGAACTCATACCTTGCCACGTCCTGCGTGCTGAACCAAAAGGCGAGCAAGCCGTTTGCTACCAGCAGCGTCGCGATGGTATTGCCGGTCAAACGGAAAAAATGCTCGTTGCGGTGCGTCGCAAGCAAGGCGCCGAATGCAGCGTCGTCCGATGCTCGTTGTAGTGTCATTACTCGCCTAGTGATCGAATCCGTGAAGATTTTACCAAGCGAACCCGTCCCGCGTGCCAGTTGCATGGCATCGACTATTGCAATATGGCGCTGGCGTCCCATCTATGATCGGAAAGGCATGCTTGAGTATATGCCTGGATGCAAACTATTACTTGAATAACGAGGACGCACAGATGAAAACAGAACAAGCAATCCTGGCCGGCGGGTGTTTTTGGGGCATGCAAGACTTGATCCGCAAGATGCCTGGCGTTCAGTCCACGCGGGTCGGTTACTCGGGCGGCGACGTGCCGAACGCCACCTACCGCAACCATGGCACGCATGCCGAGGCGATCGAAATCACCTTCGATCCCGATGTGATGAGCTACCGCAAGTTGCTGGAATTTTTCTTCCAGATCCACGATCCATCCACGCCGAATCGCCAGGGCAACGATACCGGCATGAGTTACCGGTCCGCCATCTACTACGCCAGCGACGCGCAGAAGGCAACCGCGCTCGACACCATCGCCGACGTCGACGCCTCCGGCATGTGGCCCGGCAAAGTGGTCACCGAGCTGGCGCCGGCCGGACCTTTCTGGAACGCCGAGCCGGAACACCAGGATTACCTGGAGCGCAATCCGGGCGGCTACACCTGCCACTTCGTGCGCAAGGACTGGCGCCTGCCGCAGCGCGACCAGAGCGCGGGCTAAGCGCTGCCCGCAGCCGTCGCCCGGCTGCGCCGCGCCCCGGCTGTCTTTACTTCATCAGCACCGCAATATCGAGCACGGCCACGCCGCCCGGGCCGATCACCGAGTTCGCCGGATCGGCCGTGCCGTTGAACGGCGCCGCCGCGCCCGTCGCAACGTCAACCCGGTACAGCGTGGCCGGCCCCATGCCGGCACTGCGCAAGGCCGCCAGCACCAGGCCGTTGGCGCCGCCGGCGATATCCATGCCGCCATCGCCCATCGCATCGACGCCGAGCGCGCCGATATTGGTCAGCGTGCCATCGTTGGGCGGATTTTGCAGCGTCAGGTTGTCGCTGGCGCTGTCGAGCACGAACAGCATGGTCGCCGTGGCGCCGGCAAAGCTGTTGGTGTAAGCGCCGGCCGTGACCACCGGTGCGGCCCCGGCGCGGTTGATGGCGCCGTCGGTCGTGGTCGCGCCCGTGTCGACATTGATGCGCAGGCTCTGGCCGCTGTTAGCGACCACGCGCAGGCGGTCGGCCACCGGGTTGAAGTCGACCGCGAATGCGCTGCCGGACATAGCGCTGAACGGCAGCGTGAGATCGGCCACATCGGCGGCCAACACCGCCTTGGCCGTCGCCACGCCGGTGTTGGGGTCGATGCTGACGATGCGGGCGCTTGAGGTAATCCCGTACAGCAAGCCATCCTTTGGCCGGATATCGAAGCCGAGCAGTTTTTCGCCGCTGTTCATGCCCGTGATGGCGACATCGGTATCGAATTTGGCCGGGGTTTGCGGCTTGAACGATACCAGGTGGGCGCCGTCGGTCAGGCCCAGCACCACTGGCGCCGCTGGCGTGCGCACGGCCAGGCCTTTGACGGTATCGGCCAGGTCGAGCGCGGCCACCAGCGTGGCCGGGTTGGCCGTGGCGGCCAGGTTGATCGCATACAAGCCGGCCTTGCCGCCCACCGTCAGCAGCGCCAGGGCGCGGTTGTTGCGGGCGTCGATGTCGAATCCGCCCACGGCGCTGGCTGTCACCCCCAGCGCGACCGGTACGCTCAGGGCGCCGTTGTTGGGCGGGTTCTGGGTGTACAGCGTGCTGCCGGCGGCGTCGATGACGAACAGGGTGGTGCCGCTGGCGCCGGCAAACGCGTTGGTGTACGCGGCCGCCGTGATTTTCGCCGTTGCCGGGCCGCCGTTGATGTTGCCGTCGGTGGTGCTCGCGCCCGAGTCGACGTTGATGCGCAGGTTCTGGCCGCTGTCGCTGACCACGCGCAGACGGTCGGCGACCGGGTTGAAGTCGACCGCGAAGTCGGCGCCGGCCAGGGCGGTGAAGGGCGTGCTGGTGTCGGCCGCGTCCGCTACCAGGGTCGCGCGCAAGCTGGCCGCGCCCGTGCCCGGGTTGATCGTGTAAATGCGCCCGCTGCTGCCCACGCCGTACAACTGGCCGTCCAGCGGGCGGAAATCGATGCCGAGCAGGGTCTCGGACGCTTGCAGGCCGGACAGCGCCACATTGGTGCGTACGGTAAGGTCGGCGTTGAGCGAGACAATGCGCCCGCTCGCGGTCAGCATGACCGTGTCGCCCGCCTCGAGCACGGGTTGCACCACCACCGGCGGCGGCGCGGCAGGGGAGTCGTTGTCGTCGCTGCCGCAGGCGGCCAGGGTCATGGCAATGGCGGAAGCGAGCAGGAGCTTGCTGAAGGGGACGGTATGCATGGTGGCCTCGTTTCTTATGAAAAAATCACCCGGATCGCGGGAGCGCACCACCAGATACGTGACGACTTGCTAATTGGATTCAAATTTCTTCACTTGTTTAACCCCGTCGTCGCGCGCGTGCCGTTTCATAGGGCAGCCGTACCGCGCATGCTGGTGTGGGACTTAACTTACTGACAAGAGATGGATTTCAATATGCCCAAACTTCACAACGACGCCAATGTCATTGCCTTGCATCGCATCACGGTCGCCTCGCCCTGCACCGCGTCCTGGGACGCCATGCAGGGAGGCGAACGGGTGCGCCACTGCGGCGGCTGCAACAAGCAAGTCTTCAACCTGTCGGCCATGCCCGAAGCCGAAGCGGCGACGCTGGTGGCCGGGCAAGCCGCGGGCGGCTTGTGCGTGCGTTTTTACCGGCGCGCCGATGGCACCGTGATGACAAGCGATTGCGGCGCGCCGTCGGCCCGTCCGGGTCCCGCATGGCGCGCGCTGCCGGGCCTGGCCACGGCCGCCGTGCTGGCCATGTCCCTGGCCGCTTGCGCGCCGCGCGCAGCGGCGCCCGAGGACATGGTCGGTGCTGTTTCGACGCCCGACAATATGGCGAGCGGCCAGGACCAGGCCACGTCCCCGACCTTCCTCATGGGTGAAGTGCCATCGCCGCCGACGCCGCAGGTCGATGTCGCGCCGGAGCCGGATGCGCAGGCTGTGGTGGAATAATCGGGATCGGTTCACCAGGCCGGCGCAAGCGCCGTCCTGCGATGCCCGGCCAAGACCGCCGGGCATCGCATCGCACGAATGAGGGATCAGCCTGGCGTGCCGGCTTTGTTGCGGCTGCGCAGGGCGCGCCAGATCGGCGCGCCGCCCAGGAGGGCGACCAGCAACAGCGGCCACCCGCCGGCCAGCGCCAGTATCAGGTCGAGGATGTTATGCCAACCGCCGCGCAACTGGTCTTGCAGCCGGCTGGCAAAGCCCGGGCGCAACTGGCGGTACATGCTGTCCACGTCCACGCGTTCGCTTTGCAGCACGCGCGACGGCTGGCTCAGCGTCAGCGCGATCGTGCTGAACGCCACCTGGTCCTCGAACACTTTTTTTGCCAGCAGGGCGGCATCGCGCGTGGACCGGGCGTCGCCGCGCATGGCGATCACGTCGGTTTTCTGCATCAACCTGCCGCCTTCCCGGACCGCCTCGCCCAGTTCGGCCTGGGTCTCCTGGCTGCGCATCGCGTCGAACTGCTGGCGCAGCAGGTCGAATTGGGCATCGTGCGCCGCATACTTGCGCTCGTCCAAAAACACCACGTGGCCGGCGATGGCGCGCAGGAATTCCTGGGTCTTGGCGCTGGGCACGCGCACCACCAGTTGTCCCTCCACCGTATATTCGTTCAGCTCGATCAATTTGCCGTCCCCGACAGCCTGGCGCTCGGTGCGCGTGCTGCCGGTGCTGATCTCGTTCTTGACCACGAAACCGCCATGGCTGGCGACGCTGTCCTCGATGCCGAGCGCGGCAAGGTACACATCCTTGACGCGGAAGTTCGCGCTGGCCGTGCGGATGAACTTGCGCTCGCCATCGTTGTAGGCGGTGGTGCCGCCGCCCAGTTGCTGGGCGGCACTCGCCTTGGTGAGGGACGTGGCCGGGGCCGGCTTGTCTTCCATGGCCGCGCCGCCCCTCTCGCTCAGGTTTGGCGCCGATGGCGCTGCCGACGGCACGCGCGCACTCACATTCTCGGCCGGGGGTGGCGCTGCCGGCGCTTGCGCATTTGCAATATCGACCGTCTCGACGGCGGCGGGGCTCGCGTGCTCTGCCGGTTCTTCTTTTTTGCCGCATGCCGTCATCAGCGCGAGCAGGGTTATGCAGCCGGCGACGCGCTTGGCGGGGGTCAGGTCCATCATGGCAATCCTTGGGTTGAACGATTAAAAACGGCGGCAGGGCGACAGGGCGCCCGCTGCCGGGCAGGGACCAGAAACGCATCCGCACTCATTAAACGATTCAGCAAGGAAAAAGGGGTTAAGCGTGGCGCGGCGCCGGCAAAGGCAGCACTCAGGCGACCTTGCGCGCGCCCGGCAGGCGCTGCAGCGCGCGCGTTTGCAGCGGTTTGTCGTGCCGGTCGCAGCGTGCGCGCAGCACGGCCATGTCGACCAGGTGCGGCTGGCTGACGGCGTCATCGAGCGTACTCTTGTACCAGAACACGTCGAGCGGATCGTTGCTGTGCGCACGCACCCGGTCTTCGATCTCGGCCTGCAAACTTGCCTGGCAGTGGTACGGGTCGAGCGCCACCCCGAAATGGCGGTGCATGATCTCGCGCACCTGGGCGCTTTCCTGGCGCACGACCTTTTTGTCGAAAATGAACGAGCCGATCCCGGCCACGGCGGACAGCGCCATGACCAGCCCGCACAGCACCTTGCTGGAGGTGTTATCAAGCACATCGAACGCGATCAGGGCAATCACGAACGCCAGCGGCATCCAGATGCGCAGGTAGCCGCACAGGATCGAGCGGCCATCGAGGTTATTGAGTTGGTAATAACTGCCGGTCTTGAAATCGACGTAATGGCTGCTCATCGGGATGAGTGGCAGGTAGTACAGATGGCCGAACACGGTTTGTACCGATGTCGTGCCGACCTTGTGGACGGCGCCATAGGCGCGTTTGCCCCAGATGATGAACATGTTTTCTCCGATGAATTGCTGCACCTTGCGTGCGGGTAGAGGCAGAGTATGAGGCCCTCGCACTCATTACTCAATCAACAACTAGAGATGTTGATAAGCAATGTCACTCCTGCGCTTTTTCTTAGGCATAAATACAACATCTGCTTTGTTGCGTGAGCTGACGCGACCTTGAAACATACATCTGCGGAGAGTCGATAATGTTTGGAAAACATTAATCTAGGGGTATTGTTAATGTTATAATTGCATCATATTGGCGGATCAACGACATTGCAAAGGAAGTTATGAGCTACGAACAGTGGCAGGACGGCATCGTTAAAGGTGCAGGCACTGCGCCATGGGACTTTTATGACTGCGACATTCAGGCGGCCGTCAACGAATACAACAGTCACTTGAGCGGCACTCCAGGTTATCAACTGCTCGACTGGCAATTGATTAAGGCGATGGTGTGGACTGAAAGTGGGGCTGGAAGCCGCGAGTGGAAGATCAAGCCGATGCGTATCGGTGTCCCGGGGGATGACGGCATGAAGGCGCTGTTGGGAAACGATGAGGGGGGCGACCTGATCATGCCGGCACCATTACGGGCACGCTTGAACAGTGGCAGCATTCGAACTATTCCCGCTCACAATATCCGCGCCGGGATTGGTTATCTGCTGATGCGTACGGCGAAGTATGCTCACAAGCGGCAGGCCGCGCCGGATGCGCGTGTAGAGGAGACCAAGGCAGGTATCGGAGATACTTTTGAAACGATTGCACGCAAGACTCACAGCACGGTCGAGTTACTGCGTGAGCTCAATCCGGGTTTAAGAGTGGTAACCAAGGATACTGTGGTGAAGTATCAGAAAACGAAGGTTCAGAAAATCATCGTCGGCTGGCGGGTAATTAACAGCAGCTTGCTCTACGAACGTTATAACGGCCGAGGCGATCCGCTATATGCCCGCAAAATTGATTTTACGCTGGAACGGGTGCGCGAGGTAAAGGGAGCGTCATGTCCTACGTAAGCGATTTTCTCATCGTGGCGCTGCTCGCAGGGGCAATCGGTACGCTGGAGGCAAAAGCGCAGACGACGGCACCGGTGATCGGCGCGGCGGAAAAATGCGATCAGTTCTCGCAGTCGGACAGGCGCGATTGCGTTGATAAAATGGCTACCGACAGCGCGCTGGTGCTGAAGGAGGCGGAGGCGAAAGCCGTCGCCGCGATCGCTGGATGGGATGAGGATGATAAATATACCAGGTTGGCGAAGTCCAGGCTCGCTGCTTCCGGGATCGCCTTTGCGCGTTTCAGGCAGGCGCAGTGCGCCTTTGCCACCTCGATGAGGGGCGGCGCCGCAGGGGATTCGCACGAGATCAGCCGGCTGGCGTGCGTAGCGAACATGAATGCCGCTCGCGCGATCGATCTTGCGCGCGAGACGGCCGGCTTGCCGCCCAAGTAGCCCGTGTGGTCGTGCTGCGCTGTAACGGCATGGAGATCCACGCTACCAGGAAAATTCGACATTCGCATGACGTAACTGAAAAGTGGAAATGCCCAATGCAGGTCGTAAGGGCGCATTGCGCAACAGCGTTCCACTGCCACATACATGCTGGCCAGCGTATATCCGCCATTTACGGCAAAGCTTTGGCCCGTGACAAAGCGCGCTTCGTCGCCCGACAGCCACATCGCCTGCATCGGCCGGCAGTCCCGCCCGGCGCAGCGGCGCGGACTGGAGAGGTAGTCAAGCAATGTCGATATGACGTTGATATTAGGCGGAAATACAACATGTATGCCGATATGCGGCCTGTATTGTTGCGGTTGCAACTCTCAACCTTGTTGGTTGTTTCTTCAGTATTGACATTATTATCATGGCAAGTGCTATCCTTACTGCGCGTTGGGATGTCAATCCAGCGTGCGCTGCAATGACATCGCCATGCGCATTCCCGGCAGCAGCTGTATATAGGAAGAAAACCTCATGCGCACAGTAGTGAACATTATTCTGGTGGCGCTGTTGGCTTCGTCGCTGAGTGCGGTGCAGGCTCAAGCGTCCGCTGCGGCGCCACAACGCGTCGAAGACAAAAAATGCGGTGAGTTTTCGCAAGCTGGCAGGCACGATTGTTTCAGTAAATTGCATGCGAAGAGCACGGTATCCTTGAAGAAGGCCGAGGCCGCTGCGCTGCAAAAAATTGCCCAGTGGTTCGAAAATGACCGTTACAAAAACATTGCCAGGACCACGATGCGGTCTGCCGGCGTCGCCTTTGTGCGCTACCGCGAGGCCAAGTGCGCGTTTGCCGATTCGCTGCGCGGCGGCGCCATCGGTAACGCGCACGAGATCAGCCGGCTTGCCTGTTTGGGCGCCGCGAATACCGAGCGGGCGCTGGAATTAAAGCGCTATACGGACCATTTTCCGCCGGATTAAGCGCTTCGACGCGGCGAAACTATCGCAAGAAGCGGCGATCCGGCCGTGACCGCGCGCACTGGCGGCGGCACTCATTTGTTGAAAAGGCAGTCGTATGCATGTCCAGAAATCCAAAGTGCAACATCCCGCTACGCTTCGCCATGGCGTGGCCCGGATCGTCCTGGCGCTGCTTGCCGCGCCCCTGTTGTCACTGCCGGCGCTAGCGGCCAGAGCGGCGCCGCCAGTCAACCCGTTCGACGACTGCGAGCAGTATTCGATGGCCGGCAAGCATGAATGCATTGAGAAGTTGGCCATCAAGAGCGCGCTGGCGCTGAAAAAGGCCGAGGCCAAGGCGGACGGCGCCATCGCCAGGTGGGATGAAGACGACAGGTACATCCAGCAGGCAAGGGCCAGGCTGCGGGCATCGAACACGGCGTTCGCATCCTACCGCCTGCATCAGTGCGCGTTCGCCATGGCCAGCATTGGTGGCGGCGCCGGCAACGCGCGCGGTACGACCCAGCTCACTTGCCTGGCCGAAAAGAACCTGCAGCGCGTGCAGGAACTGGCGAGCGAGACGGGCGTATTGGAACGCAGGTGAGCGCCTTTGTTGGTTTTTGTTCAGTGTGACATTCATCTCACATCAAATGGTAAGCTTGCAAACGGTTTGTTGTTCAGACGACATTTCACGAGGAGCGCCATGGGCGGCGACGAAAAGTGGCGGCACAGTCTGATCAACTCGTCGGGCGTCGCGGGCGTTCGCGTGCTGCACAAGGATCAGGTGTTCAAGATTCGGAAAGCCACAGTGCGGAAGGTCATCACCGGTTCCATCGCGCTGTTCTACAAGGGCGGCGACAAGCATTACACGCGCAAACTCAATTTTTCGCTGGGGCTCACGCGCAAGGGCCGCAATAGTGTGTGCACGCCGTAAACGGGCGTGTCCTCGAACAGCCCGTGTGAGCTTGGGCCAGGCGCCTTGCGCCAGCGGCCCGACCCATGGTCCAAATGGAGAGCAGAGAAGATGATTCGTGCCAACGAGCGCCTGCACCGGCGCACAAAAAAGGGACAGCATGTCGCTCAGTTTCAGGAGTTCACGTTCGCCGTCGAGGCCCGCTTCCGGGGCGCGCCGGACAAGGACAAGCTGTTCGCGATGATGGATGATTTCATCGACATCGCGATCGAGGGCAATGGCCTGGTCTTCGGTGGCGGCTTGAGCGACGCGTTCAGTGGCTGGGTGTCGGCGGGCGCGGGGTCGCCGCCCTTGAGCGATGAGCATCGCGCCCTGGTGAGCGCCTGGCTAACTCAGCAAACCTTGCTGGAAGACGTCGTCGTCGGGCCGCTGAAGGACGCCTGGGACGAGCTCGACTGATACGGGGCAGTGCGCAACAGCGTTGCGCAGCGACTTACATGCTGGACAGCGAACATCCCATCCACGGCAAGTTCTGTCCCGTGACAAGCGCGCCTCGTCGCCCGACAGCCTCTCCAGCCACGTAGGACTGCAATCCTGCAGCAATGTGACCAATTCTCTCAAGCCGATATGCGCGACTGTCTAGGCAAGCACGCGTGGAGCACCGCCGTGTTGCTGAAAAATGCGGAAGCCGAGACGGTCGCGGCCATCGGCAAATGGGATGAGGATGAAGCTTATGTCACGGTGGCGAGAGCGAAACTCAAGCAAGCCAACACGGCCTTCGCACGTTACCGTGACGCGCAGTGCGGCTTTGCAACCTCGCTCGCCGGTGGCGCTGCCGGCAACTCGCATGAGATCAGCCGGCTCGCTTGTGTGGCCGACCTGAACACGCAGCGCGCGCAGAGATTGACGAGCGACGCCAAATCGTTGCCGCCGCGCTAATCGGGTTTGCGGTGCCGCCTCAAGTACGAGGTGCGAGCGAGCCAATGCAGGCGCCGTAGTTCCGTGAGCGTGGGCCGGGCAGGTCGCCTTGCGCGCCAGACCGGCCCGCGTTATTCGCGCTGATGGATGATGTCGTCGACAGCCACATCCCTTTCAGGTTGGCGCCCACCACCTGATCGAAGTCGTCTTCTTCCAGCTCGGTGATCGGCGCGAACTTGCCTTGCGTGCTGGCGTTGTTGAAGGCGATGTCGAGCCGGCGCCAGTTGTCGTCGGCCTCGCGCGCGCTGATCGACGTCGCCAGGCTGTGAAGCAGCTCACAGATCGACGATCACCAGGCTGCCGTGGCTGCCCGCCAGCACGGCGTGGGGCGTTCCCGCCTCGACCAGGTACATGCTGCCGGCCTCGACCGTTACAGCCGCCCCCGCCACTTCCAGCAGCATCTGCCCCGTCATCACCAGCAGCGCCTCATTATAGTCGTGCGTTTCCTCGCCATAGGCCAGCGCATCCATCCTGAGCAGCTTGACCCTGGCCGGGCCAACTTGGCCCAGCACATGGGATTGCCACGCTGCCGGCAGCGCGCCGGCAAGGCCGGGCAAGTCGAATAAGGGCATGCACCACTCCTTTTAAAGTTATTCCACGAAGGTTTGTTTGATTCGCTCGGACATGAGCATATAGGGTATCCATACCAGCGGCGGCACCACCGTTTGCAAGAGCGCAACGATAGAGTCCGTGTCGAGCAGGGGGCGGCCGGGCAGCATCAGGTGCAGGGCGATCGTATAGCCGAAATAGAAGAGGATCGACAGGATTTGCATTGCAATGAACAATCTGGGAAAGCCGCGTTGTTTGCCGAAGAACTGGCAAAACAGCACGATCGATCCGATGAAGGCGGCAATGCCGAAGGATACTTCGAGCAACACCAGGGGCTTCCATCCCCAATGCACGACGCTGCCCGGCGCGTTAATGGCGGCCCATGGTTCTCCGTAAAAGAAGTCCTTGAGCATTTTCGGCATCACGGCCAGCATATACAGCGGCCCGATCACCACGATCAATCCCACCACAATCAGCCAGCCTTTCACGCCTTGCAGGTCGGTCTTCGCTTGGTCCACGGCGCACTTCTTTCTTCATTCTGGTAAACCAGTATCTTAGGTGAGGACCGCCGGTAATGCCAAAAAGAAATTTTGAGGGAATGCTCGGATCCGCACGGACTATAATATCGATCCAATAACATTTTTGTGGCCGGGCAATGGCGAAAGACATCTATTTTTTCGGCAAGGACGGTCGTTACGCGGCCTTGTCCAACTTTGCCGGTAGTGCGTTTTCGCTCGACGGGCATGCCTGGCGCACGATGGAGCACTATTTCCAGGCCATGAAATTCGAAGGCAGCGCCCAGTTCGAGCGCATCCTCGGGTGCGGCTCGCCCAAGCAGGCCAAGGACCTCGGCCAGAGCCGCGCCACCCCGATCCGGCGCGACTGGGATGAGGTGAAAGAAAGCATCATGCTGCGCGGCTTGCGCCAGAAATTCCAGGACCCTGAGCTGCGCGCGCTGCTGCTCGGCACCGGCAAGAAACGCCTCATTGAAGACTCGCCCTACGACAGTTACTGGGGCATCGGCCCGAACGGCAAAGGCAAGAACCGCCTGGGCGAACTGCTGATGCAGTTGCGCGAGGAACTGTCCCCCAGCGACTGACTATGCCTCCCGGCATGTGGCGTCGCCTCTGTGCTGGCACAGGCGGCGCGCTGACACTGGCCAAACAAGGGCCGCATCCGCTCCCGTACGCTGGGTTCAGGTCCAGGACGCCACCGCGCATGCCTGCCTGTCCCCTTGAACGTATATGAGGAGAACCAAAATGGCACTGCAAGCAATGTGGGTCCCTGGCTACGTCGCCCAGGTCGAAATTCCCGGCAACACGCGTTTGCGGCTGGTCAATGGCATACCCTGGACCGATGTGACCGGACTGCGCATCGGCTGGGGCACCACCTTCCGCGGCGCGGCCAAGCAGACCAACTGGTTTCACTTCGCCATTCCCACCCCGGTGATCACCGACGGCAAGCGGGTGACGCTGGACCGCGTGTTCGTCCTGTACAACGCCAGCCCCGGCGCGCGGGTGGAAGCGGCCCATATCTGGGACGGTCCTAACCGGATCCGCAATTATGATGGCTTGAACCTGACCGGCAACCATGGCGGCGGCATCGATGCATCGAACACCTGGGCCGGCGGCGGCGGACCGGTATTCTGGGGCATTGGCGTTTCCATCCTGGTGCGCTTCACCAGCGAGGCCAATATCCATTTCAGCACCGCCGGTGGCGACTTTACCTCGTAAGCGCTGTGTCCGGACCAGGGTTCAATAGAAATATTTGGTGGCCTTGGTCCATTTACTCGCCGGATAGTATTTGTGGACCACTTCATACGCCTCGCGCGAGTAGCGTGCGCGCAACTGCTCCGCTTCCGGCACCTCGGTGCCGTACGGGCACTCCATGCGGGTGGACGCGACCAGCAAGTGCAGCGCTTTCGGCGCTTCTTCACCGGCCGGTTTGGTGCGCGCCCATGGCAGCAGGGTGGGCGCGAGGAACTCGGTGCGCAGGGGCAGGCGCAGCAGTGCTGCCTGCTCCTTGGCCGCCTCCAGCGTCTGCTGCGCGCTTAAAAAGCGCGGGGCCGGCGCACCCTGGCGCACCACCACCGGGCCGTCGCCCCACTCCTTCTTGCAACCCCAGTAGCGCTTTTTCTCTTCCTTGTCGAACAAGGCGGGATGCAATTCCGGCGTGTTGACCAGGATCAGCGCGCCAGCCACCTTGCGTTCGGCGCCGCTGGCCGCCTTGCGGTAGCGCTGGTACAAATGCGCGGTGCTCTTGCGCGGCTTGGCGACCGCGTCGAGCAGGCTCAGCGCAGTTTCCTCGTCGCCCGCGCCCAGGGCGCGCGCCAGCATGCCTTCTTCCAGCTTCGCTTTCCAGGCCGGCGGCAGCAGCCGGTGCGCGCGCAGCACCTTCAGTTCGGCCATCGGCAGGTGGCGCCAGACGGCGACGTCGAAATCGTCGTCGGTGGCCTGTTCGTCCGCCTTGGCCGGGGCCGCGTCGATTTCTTCGCCGCGCTCGACCTGATCGATGCGGCGCGGCGCCGCTGTCAGGAACGCATCGAGCGTGCCGGCCGAGAGCATCTTCAGCGCCAGGAAGCGGTTGCTGGTGGCCGCCGACATCTGCTTGCCCTGGGCCGCCAGCAGACGGTCGATATCGTGGTCGGCGCGCTCGCCCTGGCGTTCGGCCAGCGCCAGGCGCGCCAGGTGGTATTGCACGGTCTGGTACAGCGGATGGCTGGCCGGCATGGCCGACGCGGCCTTGCGTTCGGCCGCGCTCAGCTCGTTTGAACGGGCCAGGCTCAGCAATGGCGCCAGCCAGATCGGGTCGGCCTGCTTGATCCAGCTCTTGCGCAGGGTTTCGAGCGCGGCCACGCGTTGCGCCTGCAACAGTTCGCCCCGGTCGGACGACCATTGATCGAGCACCGCGTCGGCCTGCATGCTGGCGATCCACGCCGTCATCGGTTCCCTGGCGGTCATGGTGACACTGCGCGGCAGCTTGTCCATCAGCACCAGGTAGTCGCTCAACATGCGCGCGGTGTCGGGACCGAACGGCTCTTTCTCGAGCGCGCGCGCCAGCGCGGCCAGGCGCGCGGCCGGGTCCAGGCGGGCCTCGACCAGGGTCGCCATCTGCCTGGCCGGGGCCGACGTTTGCGCCAGCGCGTCGAGCTCCTGCTTCGCTTGCGCCAGGGCGTCCAGGCGCTCGCGCGCTGCGGGCTGCTCGCCCAGCGGGAATTGAAGCGTGGCCTTGCGGATCAGGGTGCGCGCCGCAAGGTAGGGCGCCAGGGCTTGCCACGGCGAGGCCGGTTCACGCGCAATCTGCTGGAACTGGCTGCGCGCCTGGTCGAAATTGCGCGCGTAAAAATTGGCGGCGGCGCACTGGTAGGCGTGGTCGTGACGCAGCCAGGCGGGGGCGTCGGCCGGCAGCGGCGGCGGTAGCTTGACTATCCGTTTCGGCACCGGCTTGTCCCAGTCGTGGCGCGGCTCCTCGCAGTTGGCGAACACCGCATCCTGGCCTTGCAGCCACAGCTTGAACCAGGCGTCCGGCTTGCCGCCGGCAGCGAGCCCGGCGCGCGCGGCCATGGTCAGGCCGGCCTGCTTGAAGGCGTCCGGATGGCAATTCAGATACGGATCGCCGCGCGCGGCGACGGCCGTGACGTCGATCTGCATCTCGGCCGGCAGCGCCAGTTGCGCCGCCAGCGGCGCGCGCGCGGCCAGCCAGCTCGACGGGCCGTCACCATCAGGGTCCAGGCCATTCCACGCGCTGGTCGTGCCCACGTGCCAGGAATCGATGTGCAGCGCCGCCACCTGCTGCTTGCTCAGCGGGCGGCCACGCGCGGCCTGGTACGCCAGGTAGTGGTACACGCGCCAGTAACTGCCCGGCAAGACGCCCACATTGCCGGCGGCGAACAGCGCGGCGTTGGCGGGCTGGAATTCGGAGGCGAAGCGGCTGGTCTGGTAAAAATCGCCGCCGCTGGCCGAGGCCGGCGCGGCGGAGATCCACAGCAAGGCGGAGGCGAGCAGGGAACAGGTGCGGGAAAGACGCATAATCAAAGTCTCGATGGAATGGTTGAACGGGGAGTGTCGCGCAGCGCCTGCCAGCGCGCGGCGCTCCAGGCTTGCGGAGAAAAATAGTAGCGGCGGCCTTCGCGCACCGCCATCATCGGTTCGTCGGTGGAAAAGCCGATCGCCGCGCCGCAGCGCGCACGCGTAAAGCCGCGCTGTTGCAGCAGGCGCGCGCGCAGGGCATGCTGCGCCTGGCCCATGCGAAAGGCCATCGGCACCACTTCGTCGGCGGCGATGTCGTGCAGCCAGTAATCGTCCAGGCACCACGACGCCAGCGCCGTGACCGACAGTGCGATGGACGGATCGAGGCGCGCGCGGATGGCGCCGATGGTGCGCGCCAGGAAAGGGCGCTGCGAGCGGCGCACCTCGAAGTCGAGCTGCACCACCTTGCGGTTGGCCTGGGCGGCCAGGCGCAGCAATTCGTCGGCCACGCGCCGGCTCTGGGCCTCGCTGAGCGCGGGCGGGCGGCGCCACGACATATCCACATGCAGCACCGGCACGCGCGCCGCACCGGGTGCGAGCAGCAGGGCGCTGGCGCGCCGGTACACCCGGGTCTCGTCGCCCTGCAGCAGCACGCTCGACGCCACATAGGCCACGCCGATGTCCGGCGCCAGCCAGCGCAAGTCTTCCGGGCGCTCCCACGCCCATACCAGCTCGGCGGGCAGGGCGGCCAGCGCCGGATGGACCGGCCGCGCGCCGCCGGCGCCGCTGTCCATCCGGAGCGCCAGGGCGAAACAGGTGAGCAAAAACACGGTGAGCAAAAGCGCGGGAAGGCGTTGCATGATCGATCGGGGCGGCGTGAGGTGGGCGCTATCTTACTCCCTTACTCCGAGTGTCCGGCCTGCGTGCAAGGCGGCGCGCGACGGCCTGCGTGCGAGGCGGCGCGCGACGGCCTGCGTGCGAGGCGGCGCGCGACGGCCTGCGTGCGAGGCGGCGGGAGACGCCCTGCGTGCGTCATCGAACGGAGTGCGGCGCGGCGCGCTGGCAAGCTGTGGGAACACGTGCGCTACCGCGCCATTCTGGAGAAAAACACCATGTCAGACAATCCGCTCGAACCGAATCCGCAAGACTACGACCGCATCAACGTCAATGTGGAGGCCGAACTCGCCTACTGGACCGAGCAGTTCGGCGTTCCGCGCGCGCGCCTGGCCGACGCCATCGAACAGGTCGGACCGCGCGTGGTCGACCTGCAGAAGTTCCTCGGCATTCCGGTTGTCGGTACCGACTGAGCGTCAGGCGCGGCGCGGCACTGGCGAGCAGCGCCGCGCAACTGCGGCAGGAAGGCGGCGTTCATCGTTTTCTTCTTTTCATTGCGGCTGATTGCCGGGTGCCGTTTCACGTGCTGCGGCGGCTTTTTTCTCGCCGTCGCAATACCAGTTTGGCTTGGTCTGTTGCAGGGTCATGGCAAAAGCGCGCAACTCTTTCGGGAACTCGAGACTGGAAACAACGTCGGTCCCGTTGTCGTACACGCCGCGCGCACCCTCACCCCGAAACGCATTGGAGAGAATGAGTTTCGATATCGCGCCGTTATCCTGGTGAAGATAGACACCGATGCGCGCGTTGAGCATCGTCGGCGGTTTATCCTGCACGAACCTGGCGCGATCGAGAATATCCATCAGCGTCGACAAGGTATCGGGCGTGGTCAGGATGTATTCGCACGAGATGGTAGGCAAGTCCTCTTCCTTTTGTGCGACGTTGAACGACCAGCCGGTCGGACCGATATAGAGCACGGCTTTTGTCAGGTGCGTACGCAGTTCTTGCACTTGCGCGGCCACCGGCTGGCCTGGCAGCTTGCTTGTATGCGCGCATCCGGCGCATAGCGCGATGATCAGGGCCGGCCATGCGCGCATGCCGGAGACGTTCGCTGGAAACAAGCGTTGAAAAGGCAAAATGCGGCGTATCTTCATGCGGTGCAGACTCCTGGTGGTGACATTGAATGGGCTTCACCTTGCATTTTACACAATGCGCATGAGGAAGTCCGGCTCACGGCCATGCCAGCTGTTCGATACCTAAAAGGTATCAGCGAAACGGTATTGGACCATCGCGGCGCGCGGCCCCACAGTGGCTCCATCAACCACAACAAGGAGAGCACGATGGACAACGACCGCTACACGCGCGGCTGGGACAAGCTGCGGGAAATCGATGGTGAACAGGGTGAAAAAGTGATCGCCAGCCTGGCCGGCATCGCGCCCGATTTTGGCCGCCTGCTGATTGAATTCGGTTTCGGCGACATCTACTCGCGTCCGGGCCTGGACCTGCGCTCGCGCGAGATTGCCACCATCGCCGCCCTGTGCGCGCTCGGCACGGCGGCGCCGCAACTGCGGGTGCACATCCACGGCGCACTCAATGTCGGCTGCACGCGCGAAGAGGTGGTCGAGGTGATGATGCAGATGGCCTTGTACGCCGGCTTTCCGGCGGCGCTCAACGGCCTGTTCGCGGCAAAAGAAGTCTTCGCCGAGCGCCATTCCTAGACACCCTCGGCTGGTATCCGGCGGATCCCCCTAGTGTTCCCCGCTGGTGTCAGGTCTGACATTCGGACACGGACTCAGCCACCGCTGGTGTCGCCACCGCTGGTGTCAGGTCTGACATTCGGACACGGACTCAGCCAGAATCGAAACCATCCAGCTGGTGTCAGGTCTGACGGTGACGGGAATGCCAGACCTGACACCGCAGTCCCAGTAGAGGCCGTGTCCGAATGTCAGACCTGACACCGCCGTGGTTTACATCTGCTTGAACTGCTCGGCGTAATTGCGGCTGACGGTGAGCTGCTCGCGCCGTTCCTTGAGCTTGACCACGAGGCGCCCGCGGAAGTCGGTATGCGTGCCGGCCACCGATTTGGCGGCGACGATCACGCTGCGGTGAATCTGCCAGAAGCGCGCTTCGTCGAGCTGCTCGCGCAGTTTGCTCAGTGGCGTGCGGATCAAGCATTCGCCTTCCTGCAAAAACACGCTGGTGTACTTGTCGTTGCTCTGGAAGTAAATCACTTCGTCGATGGCGATCAGGCGCGTCTCGTCGCCATGCGCGGCGCGGATCCATTGCAGGGGAGCGGGCGCCAGTGCGGGGGTGGGGGGCATGGGCGCGGCCAGTTGCTGCAGCAGCGCGCGCAAGGCGTCGGGCGCCACCGCCAGCGCCGGTGCGCGCAGCGCCAGTTTGAGCTTGGCGACGGTCTTGTCCAGGCGCTCGACCGTGGTCGGTTTGAGCAGGTAGTCCAGCGCCGCGTGCTCGAAGGCGTCCACCGCGTACTCGTGATGGGCGGTAACGAACACGATGTGCGGCGCCTTGCCGTCGCTCGCCAGGCGCTGCGCCAGATCGAGGCCGTTCAGGCCGGGCATCTGGATGTCGAGGAAGACCACGTCAGGCGCCAGTTCGTCGATCAGGCGCAGCGCTTCAATGCCGTTGCCGGCCTTGCCGACGATGCGCAGCTGCGGCCAGGCCGTGGCCAACTGCGTTTGCAGGTAGTCGAGCAGGTGCGGTTCGTCGTCCGCTATCAGGGCGCGTGGGTGGTCGATGGCGGCGTCTCTTTGAGTGGCATCAGCAGGCGTACGGTTATCCCGCAGGGTTCATTTTCGAGCAATTGTACCTGAGCCGAAGTGCCATAGAAACTGCGCAGGCGCGCGCGCAGGTTCGATAGTCCGACCCCGCCGCCCGGCTTGGGCGGCGAGTTGCCCAGTCCCGCGCCAGTGTCGCTCACTTCGATGCGCAGCAGGTCATCGCGGCAGGTGGCGCGGATGAGGATGCGCCCGCCCTCGACCTTCGGTTCGAGCCCGTGCGCAACGGCGTTTTCGACCACAGGTTGCAGCAGCATGGGCGGCATGGCGATGTCGCGGCAGCCGTCCGCCTCGATCTGGTACGACAGGCGCGCGCCCATGCGCACCGCCAGTACGTCGAGGTAGGCGGCCACCAGGTCGAGTTCCGCACCCAGGGTGGCCTGGTCGGCGCGGCTGGCCGCCAGGCTGGCGCGCAGGTAGTCGATGAAGCGTTCGAGCATGTGGCGCGCCTGGGCAGGATGGGTCTCGATCATGCCGACCACGTTGGCCAGGGTGTTGTACAAAAAATGCGGCTCGATCTGGGCCTGCAGTGCGCGCAGGCGCGCTTCAGCCAGCAGTTGGGCGGCGCTGGCAATTTGTTCGCGCTGGCGCGCGGCCAGCGTTTCGGTGGCGATGCGGCGCTCGCCGCTGACCAGCACGACGACCATGATCAGCGCCGCGAACAGGGCGAACGGCAGCAGCGGCGCCAGGTCCGCGCCGCCGGTCAGGTAGCGCAGCGGATTGACGCCCTTGAGCAGGCCATTGCCGATCACGATGCCGGCAACCACGCACAGGCCCACCGTGATCACGAAGTACAGCACGCGCGGCAGCCCGGCCAGCCGCGATGGCCAGCCGCGCAGGACATAGTCGCCGCCGCTCAGCACCGCGTGTATCAGGTAGCCGACCATGTTCGAGATCACCAGCGTCGGCCCGAAAAACGCCAGGAAGCCATGGAGCTCTCCCCTGAACAGCATGTTCGACGCAGTCAGGAAGATGGCGATCATGCAGTTCCAGATGCCCGTATAGAGCACATCGCGCCACGGCGAACAAGGCCAGCGCCGGAACAGCGGGATGGCGTCGAGCGGATGCGTGGACGTGTGCGCGGGAAGTTCGATCGTTTTCATCAAGATGCCAGAAAATTGCCATGGAAGCAGTGCGGAGCGCGGTAGGGCAGGCGCGCCAGGGCCAGCGGACCGGCCTTGACGCGCGCGGCGTCGAACACGGTCATCACGGTTTGTCCGCGTTTGGTGTCCTGCGCCACGCCGACCAGGTAGCCGTCGGTTTCGGAACGGGCGTTGGCGCGCGGGACCAGCACGTGTTCTTCCACCTGCCAGCCGGCGTCGAAACGGTAGCTGTCCGCCTTGCCGGTGTCGGTGCCGACCAGGTTGACGGTGTCGAGAACAATGTCCGCGTTGCGCGCCGAACTGCTTAACAAGGCAAGCTGGCGGTGGCGCGCAGATACGACCTGCGGCATCACGCGCGGGAACTCGCTGGCGCCGAACAGGCGCGCCATGGTCGCACGGCCGCTTGCGTAATCGAGCGTGACCTGGGCCGCGAAGCCGCGCGTGGGCGTGTTCTTCTGGCGTTCTCCTTGCATCACGAGGCCGACGTCGTGCAGCGCGTCACCCTCGTGCAGCACCACGTCGAAGCGGGTGGTGGCGCCGTCGTCAAACGCGTTCCCGAAATGGAAAACCATATGCGGCGGCAGTTCGAACACCTGGCGCACTTCCATGCTCGCCTTGGACACCACCACCACGCGCATCGGGCGCGCTGCGGCGCCGCTGCCGGCCCAGTGATGCTGCTCGGCGAAGCTCTTGCCTTCGGCAGGCAGCACGTCGTATGGTGGAACCAGGAAGATCAGGTGCTGGGCGCTGACCACGAAGTCGTGCACCATCGCCAGTTGCGGCACCTTGACCATGGCGGTTTTGAGCACTTGGCCGTCGGCGCCGATGCGGTACAGGGCCAGCCGGTCGCCGCCGGAGAAGGCCCCGAAATTCCACATGCCGCCATCCGGATCGATCTTGGGATGGGCCGAAAACGGCATCGACTTCATGTCCTCGTTCCAGGTCTTGATGCCGACCGTGGCCAGGGTGGCCGGATCGACCTCGGTGGCCGAGCCGCCTTCCCACAGGGCGTACACGCGGCCGTTAAACGGCAGCAGATTGGTGTTGGCGGCGTTCATGGTGTCGTTGGTTTTCACGCCGCGCCGCCCGACCCAGGTGCCGAAGGAGGGGTAGAGAAACTGGCCGGCGGCGTTTTCTTCGCCGAAGCGCTCGGTCTCGACGAATTTGCCGATATGGCTTACCTTGCCGCCGGCGATCTGCCAGCGCTGGGCGAAGCCGTCGCCGTCGAACCAGTGGTGATGGCGCTCGCCGCCCAGCTCGAAACGCCCCGGTCCATTGCGGAAGAACACGCCGTTCAGGTCTTGCGGGATGCTGCCCAAGATCCGCGCCGCGCCGGACTGCCGGCCCACGGTGTCGGCATACACCGCCAGGGTTGGGTCGCGCTTCCACGCCGCGTGGAAGCGCTGGTAGGTGGCGGCATCGGCCAGGGCGCTGCCGGGAACGAGGCCGAGCGCGGCCAGGCTGGCGGCGGAGGTGAGGAAGGTGCGGCGTTGCATGGTGTTCTCCGGCTTAGTTTTTCAGGCTGACGGTGGTATTCAGGCCAGCCGCTGGCAGGGTGAATCGGGCATCGACGAACTTGGGTGGCCCCATTTTGCCGAGGGCGTCGTTACTGAATGCGTAGTCCTCGGTGGGGATGCCCATCAAGTTGGCGTCCATTTTGCCATTGCCGTTGGCATCGTGGAAGATGGCGTAGGCGTAGTCACCCTCTGGCAGGTCCTTGACGATGACGGTGGTGCTGCCCTTGACGGCTTTTTCGCCGGTCGCGCCGACGGATTTTTTGAGGAAGGTGCCGGCCGAGTCGTACAGGGCGACCTGCAGGGTGCCGTCGCCGCTGCGCACGTCGTCGATGCGGATGGTGAGGGTGGCGGCGCCGGCCAGGGAGGCGGTCAGCAGGGCGCAAGCGCAGAAGGTGGTGGTGAGCAGGTGGCGCATGGTGTTCTCCGGTGGGTGTGTGGTTGCGATGAAGTGACTTTATCGACAACCCGCCCGGAGCGGAGAAGCTTGCGACGAAATGCGGGAAAACGGCGCGAAATGCAGTGGGATGGCGCGAAATGCGGCGCGCCGCGTGATCTTCTCAGCGCAGGTTGTCGAGCACGTACTCGGCCGAGCGCAAGGCGTCGCGCGTGCTTTGCATGCCGCGGTCGATATCGCGCAATTCGTTGCGTATATCGCGCCGGCGCTCGTCGAACTCCTTGCGAATGCGCTTGCGCGCATCGTCCTTGTCGCTGGCCGCCAGTTGCTTCGATTCGTCCTTGTCGGCGTCGCGCAGGCGGCGCTGCAAACGCTCGCTGCGGCTGTCCAAGCCGCTGACCTGGCTGCGCAGGGCGTACACGGCGTAGCCGGCTTCATGGCGGCGACGAAATTCGAAGTCGAGCGGCGCCGGGCATACTCCGGCATACGCGCTGCCGTTCAGGCCAAGGGGCGCCGCGTTCTCAAGCCGGCAAAAGGTGTGCAGGCCGCGTTCCCGGCCCGCGATGTAGCTGGCCGAATCGACCGCGGTGCCGGCCTTGGAGCAGGACTTGGCGTGCTCGTTGAGCGTGGACATGGTCTTCCCGGCCAGGCCGTCGCGCATGCCGATGTCGCTCCAGTTGGCCAACTTGCACTCGTCGGGCGTCATCGTGTCGCAGCCGCACATCAGCGTTGCCACCAACAGTGCAGCCACCGGTCCAATCAGCCTGTTTGCCATCGTCGCCTCCGCAATTGTCATCTAAAAAGATGCTACCATGACAACGCGGGTGCGGGTGGCACATAGCGAAAAAATCGGGCCTCTTGTGGCCGGAAACGCACGCGCGAGGCACCGACGGCGCCGCTCCCGCTCAGTGCAGCCTGACCGACGGCGAGAGCTTCTCGCGAATCCAGTCGGCCACCGTCTGCGCCGACATGCGCACCACGCCGTGCAGCGCCACCTGGTGCTTGCGGTACATCAGGCTATACAGTACCCGCGCCAGCGCGCCGCCGACCGCATATTTTCGTCCCGACGAGTGCGTGAGCACGCCCACCGCCGCCAGTGGCCCGAGCGACACCAGCGAGCCGTAGTCGCGGTAGGCAAACGGCGCGCTCACGGGCGACGCCTGGCCCAGCACCTGCGCCAGGTACAAGGCTTGCTGGTGTGCCGCCTGCGCGCGCGGCGGCACCTTGCCGAGGATCGGGCAGCCCACATTGGCGCAGTCGCCGATCGCATACACGTTGGCATCGTCCAGCGCCTGAAGCGACGGCCCCACCGCGATCTGGCGCAGGCCATTGGTGCCCAGGCCGAGCGTGGCGCACAGCGCTGGCGCTTCCACGCCGGCGGCCCACAAGGTGATCGCCGACGGATAGGTGCAGCCTTCCGTGTCGATGACCGCGCCGGCGTCGACCCGCGCCACGGCGGTATCGAGCAGTACCTTGATGCCCAGCGCGCGCAGGTGGCGCGCGGCGCGCTTGGACAGGCGCTGGTGCAGATGCGGCAGCAGCAGCGGGCCGCGTTCCAGGATGCGGATGCGTACATGCCGCACCGGGTCCATCGCATGCACGTTGTACCTGGCCAGCGCGCGTGCGCTGTGGCTCAATTCGGCCGCCAGTTCCACCCCGGTGGCGCCGCCGCCGACGATCACGATGTCGATGCCGGGGTTGGGCGCGCCGGCCGCCTGGCGCGCGCTGGCCTGGATGCAGCCGTCGATGAAGCGCTGGCGGAACGTTTCGGCCTGCGCCACGTCGTCCAGGGTCAGCACGTGCTGTTCGGCGCCGGGCACGCCGAAGAAGTTGGTCACCGATCCCAGTGCCAGCACCAGTTTGTCGTAGCCGATCGAGCGCGCCGGCAGCACTTCGGCGCCGTCGTCGGCGATCCACGGCGCCAGCGCCACCCGGCGCGCCTCGCGGTCCACGCCCAACACTTCGCCGCGCGCAAACTCGAAGCCATGTTCGGCCGCCTGGGCGGCATAGTCGATCGCCATCACTTGCGGATCGTGCTTGCCCGAGGCGACCGTGTGCAGCAGGGGCTTCCAGAAATGGGTCGGCCAGCGGTCGACCAGCACGACGCGCGCGCGCCCGGTTTTCGCCGCGCTGTTGCCGAGCCGGGTCGCCAGCTCCAGTCCTCCGGCGCCGCCGCCGACGATGACGATGGTTTCCATAGTGTCTCCTCCTGTAGGTGTCGCGATGTGAAAGGGCGTTGACCAGCTGTCAATATAGAGTGATGCGACACAAAAGAAAAATCAGAGATCCATCCATATTCATAAGCCTGGGCTAATACATATGTATGGACAGGTGCGCCGCCGGTATCGCCTGCCGTGGCCGAAAGTATCCTTTGACGCTACGTTACAGACCGGTTTCCGGTACGCGGGAGGATTCGATGGTGCTGCGCCGGAATCGTTGCGACACTCCGGCCCGTCGTTTCAACATTCCGAGCAAACGCCACCTAATTTCACTCTCAAGGACCATCACATGTCACGTTTATCCGCCGCCGCCATTTTCCTGCTCAGCGCTCTCGCACCCGCCGTTCACGCCCAAAAACTGGTGGCCGAGACCCCGGCTGGCGAGTCGACCATGACCGTGGGGCTGGGTGTCGCCGTGGTGCCCGAATACCTGGGCGGCGACAAGCGCCGCGCGGTGCCGGTGATCGTGGCCGACTATCAGCACGCCAGCGGATTTTTCGCCAGCACCTCGAGCGGCATTGGTTACAAGACCACGGTCGGCCAGGTTTCCCTGAGCGGCGCCCTGGGCGTTGCGGGCAGCCGCAGCGAACGCGATCACGGGATCTCCAAAGGCTCCGATGCGCTCAAGGGCATGGGCGAAATCAAGGCGTCGGCGATTGGCGCATTCGGGGTCGGCTATGAGTTCGACGGCGGCATTGGCGTCGGTTTGCGCGCCATGATGGCCTTGTCCCACCGCGAACGTGGCAATACGTATGAATTGGGTGCGCAGGCACCGTTGTTCAAGAACGACATTTACCAACTGGGGATGTTCGCGTCGGCTACCTACAGCGACAAAAAGAACATGCAGGCGTTCTATGGCGTAACCGCGGCCCAGAGCCTGACGTCCGGCTACAAGAGCTACACCACCAAGGCCGGTTTCTCGCACGTGAACCTGGGGCTGAACGCGCAGCGCAAGTTCGGCAAGCATTGGTCGGTCAACTCGATGGTCGGCGTGGTCAGCCTGCTGGGAGACGCCGCCGACAGTCCGCTGGCCAAGCGCAAGACGTCGCCGCTGCTGGCGGTAACGGTGAACTACGCGTTCTGAGTCCGGGCCGCGCCAACTGGTTTATCATGGCGTGGCCGCACAGGGTTTGTCGCGCAATTGACCAATCGATAGGGAATAGCTTATGTATCACGCCAGCTTTCGCCAGCTCCAGTCCCTGGTCCTCGTGGCCCGCCACGAGAGCGTGTCAAAGGCGGCGGAGGCCATGCACGTGACGCAGCCGGCGGTATCGCTGCAACTGCGCACGCTGGAAAACATCACTGGCGTCGCGCTCACGCGCAAGGACGGGCGCGGCATTCAACTGACGGCGGCCGGCGAGGTGATGGCGGACTTCGCCGAGCGCATCCTGCGCCTGTGGGAGCATGCCGGCGACGAGCTGGCGGCGCTGCATGGCGTCACCAGCGGCACGCTGCGCATCGGCGCGGTCACTACGGCCGAGCATTTGCTGCCGCCGCTGCTGGTGCCGTTTACGCTCGAGCGGCCCGACGTGCGCCTCAAGCTCCAGGTGGGCAACCGGGTCGAAATCGTCAACATGCTGGCGCGCCAGGAGATCGACGTGGCCATCATGGGCACGCCGCCGCGCGAACTGCGCACCAACGCGGCGCGCTTTGCGCGTCATCCGATGGGTTTCGTGGCCAGCGCCGCGCATCCCTTGATGAAGAAGCGCAAACTGACCCTGGCCGATGTGGTGGGCGCCAACCTGCTGGTGCGCGAACGCGGTTCGGGTACCCGCACCGCCGTCGAGCGCCTGTTCAAGGAGGGCGGGCACGCGCTCAATTTTGGTTCCGAAGTCTCGTCCAACGAGGCGATCAAGCGCATGGTGTCGGCCGGGCTGGGAGTGGGCTTCTTATCGGTGCACGCGTGCGCGCTCGAATTCAAGTCGGGCTTGCTGCGCATGCTGCCGCTCAAGGGCAATCCGGTCGACGCCGACTGGCAGGTGATGCACCTGGCCGGCCAGCCGATCCCGAAGGTGGCGGCGGCCTTCCAGGATTACGTGATCGAGCACGGGCAGGCGCTGGTCAGCAGCGAGCTGGAAGGGTTTTACCAGCGCAGCGCCGGCTAAGTAAGTGCGCATACATTCTTGTAATTTTTAGCTTCCATAGGCGGCGCAGTCCATGCGCGCGTCTTCGCATGAGAAAGCGAACCGATGCGAATGCCGGCGTCGGCGCCAGGTTTGACCGCAACAACCTTGCGGGAGAAAATCCAGAGGCACTATCGAGGGCGGTACGACAACTCCGCTGCGCGCACTACAGCGCCAGGTACGCCGTTGGAGCCCCGATGAAGGCAGGAGCGCGAGGCGTTCTTTGCCCAGGCGCACCCGCCCGGTCGCCTGGGACTGGCGGACTTCACCCATGCCGCCGTCCCGCAAGTGACCGTTCCCCGCACGCCTTTGTCGCACCTGCTGTATCCATTCGCCTTCGGCTTGCTCTGGTTGGCGTTCCATCGAGGTGGTGCCGGGTGCGGCGGGCTTGATGGCGCAGCCGCCGCAGACGCGATCCATGCTTAATGATTGAATTTCGACATATACCTCATTGGGTTCCAAGGCCGCTTCGAAATGATGGGCTGCCAGCGTTGCCAATGGGCGCCGCCACGCGGGCCACAGACAGCATGTGGACCACATGTGCGCATCGGAGGATCTTTGATACCTGACAAGCCTGGCCAATCGGTCAGCACTAGCATGTGTCTATTGGCAGGCATCCTCAACTGCTGCCTTCCATGGATTTTTCTTATTTGGAAATTTGGCCAGGGTTGGCGATATCAGGCGTGGCAGCTTGCCTGCGAGGGCAATCGCATGCTCATCAGCCAACCAACGGCATGCCGGATCGCCCTGTCCAACTACGTCGCAGTGATGTCCATAAAAACGAAGAGGCAACAAAATGGCTGAAATACCTGTTCAAAACGATGTCTTCAAGTTTCTTGCTTTGCGTCCACCGGCAAAGGTGAAGGAGCGAACGTCAGAGAGTGGCAAACCGCGCCGCATCGTCGACCCGCGACCGCTGGCCGACACGCCGGTCGGCAAGATCATCCGCGACAGCGGCGAGCATGCCGACATCGGACAAATCCTGCCCCGGGTGAAGGAGCTTGTCACACAAATGCAGTGGACGCCCGACATCCACCGTGACGACAGGCTGGTCGTCATCGGGGCCGTGCTCCAGCTTCTTGACGAGCAATTGCGCGATTTCTCTCCTCAAGGCTTTCTCGATGCAATGAAAGAGATACTTGATGCTTCTCCGGATAAACTCGTCCAGACCGAGTCGGCGCGCCAGGACTTGTGGGATCGCCTGCACGCGTTCTATCTGCTCAATCGCGAGGCGCCGGTCAACCTCGAAGAAATCATGGATGGACTGCGTGCTCTCCACGTTGTCGACTTGCTGGCAAACTGCGAGAAGTTCGAGACAGTGGACGATCTTCGGGACGCGCTCCACACGATCGTGCTCCTGCCGGACACGCTTGTACGGATCGCACCGGCGAAGCCCGCCGCGCGCGCGCGGGATCAGGAGCAAGCGAGGCGAGACGAGATTGAACGCGGGCGACTGGCCGGGCTGTGGGCTCAATACGTCGAGTTGAACAAAGCTGCCGAGGAGATTGACCGCTTGCAGCCAACGATCGTGGTGGAGCAAAGCGAACCGGAAGCGATCACGCATAGTCCCGTCCAGGAGGACGGTTCGGGTGCGGACCCGGCGCAGCAGCGTGCCGGACAGCTTTTCAATGTCTCGCTGCGCCGCTCCGCCACGTTTGCCCGGGCCGATATCGATGCCCTGGGCGTCGCCGCGCGCGCCGCCATTGATGTGGCCAGCCAGGAACCAGGGCGCTTCGCCAAGCCTGAGGCACTGGATCGAATTCACCGGGACTTGGCATTCGTCACTGATCAGTTGTTTGCCATCAACGATCCGCGACTGGCGGAGCTCATGCCCAGCGAGGCGATGTCTTTGCCAGCCGCCATCACGCTTAAGGAAAGGAACCGGTTTCAGCCAACGCTTGGCCTGGCTGGGATGCCAAGCCCGTTTCCGTTTCCCTGGTTCCTCAAACCACGCATCCGGCCGCTCGGCATCGGCGATCTGAAGGTCGTCAAGCAGACGCTTGAGCGGTACGTCGCGGGCGAGGCGGCGCACATCGAGAACGTGCTGCAAGGCGAATCGAAGGAGCGCAAACATCGTCGTTTCGACCGATCCGAAGAGATCGTCACCATCGCCCGTGAGAGCGCCGAGGAAACCGAGCGGGACACCCAGACCACCGACCGCTTCGAGTTGAAGAAAGAATCGGAAAAAACCATTCAGACAGATATGAGCATCGATGCGGGCATCACTGTCAGCGCCTCCTACGGTCCGGTCGAATTCGGCGCGTATGCCAATTTCGCGTACAGCCAGTCGACCACGGACACCAGCCGGACCGCGTCGAACTTTGCCCGTGATGTCGTCGACCGCTCGGTGACGCGCATCCAGAAGAAGACCCGCGAGGAACGCATTACAAAGACCATTCATGAGATCGAGGAGATCAACACGCACGGCTTGAACAATGTGGCGGGAGCGGGCCACATCAGCGGGGTTTACCGCTGGGTGGACAAGCACTTCAAGGCGCAGATCTTCAATTATGGCAAGCGCATGATGTTCGAGTTCATCGTGCCCGAGCCCGCCGCCTTCTTCATCTATGCGCAGGGCAACAATCCGGCCAAAAAGATCAACCTCGAGGAGCCTAAAGCGCTCGGCAAGCTCACGCACAAGGACATTACCGAGTCGAGCTACCAGAACTACATCCGCGACTACCGCGTTCAGGGCGTGACGCCGCCGCCTCCCGCCTCCCGCATTCTGAGCATGCCTTTCGATCAGTCCGGCATACAGCCAAACCAAACGACGTCGAAGTCGAGTCGCGATCTGGTGGTGCCTGACGGCTATGTCGCACGGAATTGGTGGGGGCTGTGGAGGGGGAGCGTATGGGCCGGCCATAGTTTTAACTTCATTGTCGGCACTGATTCGGATTTCAAAGGCACGCTCAACCGTGAAGACATGGTCGTGCCGGTGGCGATCCAGACCTTTAACGTGGCTGCTTACGTCGCCACCGTGGAGGTCTACTGCCAGCGCACCGACCGCGCATACGAGGAATGGCAGATCAAGACGTTCGAGAAGATCATGGCCGCGTATCAAGCCGCCGTTGCGCAGTACGAGGACAAACTGCGTGCCGCCGAGGCCCGTCGTGGTGTCGTCATCACCGGTCAGAATCCGGGCATCAACCGTGAGATCGAACGTACCGAGATGAAGAAGCACTGCATTACCACGCTGACCGGTGAACGGTTCCAGAACTTCAATTCGATGAGCGGCAGCCCGCCCGAGATCGACCTCCCGGACGCCGCCGAAGAAGGCCGGTTCATTCAATTCTTCGAGCAGGCGTTTGAGTGGGAGCAGATGACCTATCTGTTCTACCCGTACTTCTGGGGCCGCAAGCAAAATTGGGCAACGCTCTCGACCACATTCGACAACGACCCGCTGTTCACGCGATTCCTGCAGGCGGGTTCGGCCCGGGTAGTCATACCGGTGCATCCCGCCTACAACGATGCGATCCTTTACTACTTGCAGACTGGCGAACTGTGGAATGGCGGCGATCCACCGGTCGTTGACGATCCCCTCTACATCGCGCTGTACGAAGAACTGAAGGCGCAGCAGGACGATCTCGGTGGCGCGGTGGCGGAAGGCGATCCGTGGAAGGTGGTCTTGCCGACCACGCTGGTGTGGCTGCAGCCCGGGGCTGAACTGCCTGACTTTACAAAGACCTGAAACCGATATAAGGAGTCGTCATGGGCGAGATCCTGCGACATGCTGAGGTGTACCGAAACACGGTTGACAAGATCGGTTCATTGCGCCCGGACGAAGAATACATTTACGTGGAGCTGGGAAACTTTCTGACCGATGTTTCCCAGTTCCGCGATCCGTTTGCGCATATGTTGGCCAAGCGTACTATCTGGGGGAAGGCGACACGCTCCAACTGGTTTCTCTCCGTTTTGTCATCGATTCCGATCATCAGCATTCTCACCGATGTGATTCTCGACATTGCGGATGTCGACGAGTGGCTCAATCAACTCATGGGGGAACATGAACCGCCAGACAAGCGTTACGGCAAGCTCGCCGCCTATTTTGAAAACGTCATCCTCGGCATCAGCCATGTCATCTTTGCCGACGATATTCCGAAGAGGGAAACGGTGCGTTCGATGCTGCCAGCGCAGTTCCAGGACACGCCGCTGATACCGGCGGCCGAGGTGGATCGGGTCTTTCGCCGCTTTTTCACACAGTACTACCCTCACGAACACTGTGACTACCCGCCTTACGTCATGCATGGCGAACAGCGGGTGTTCAACCGGATGTACCGGAGAGGCCCGCGCGGTGTGATCGGATTTGTCGAGGAGTACCTGCGGTTTTTGTCGGAAGACTTAAGCAAGCTGGAACTGGCCTGGAAAGAGAAACGCAGTGCATCGAAGACCAGTCCTGAGCGCCACGACCTCCTTGTTTCTTTCGGTAAGCTGCTGCACGTCGTCGAGGACTACTTCTTTCATTCCAACTATACCGAACTGCACCTGTGGAATGCGGAACGCCGCAAGTATTCCTCGGCGGAAGCTGAGGATGTCTTTAAAGCCAGGTTCGCCCGCGAGGCGCTGCGCTCCTACCAACACTATCCGGGCTACACCGGGTACGATTCCGCTGCCATCGGCGCCGACCCCGAAGCGGGTGGCCACACGCGTTGGCGTCGCAGGCTCATGCGGCGGCTTCGCTATCCGCTGTACGTGCCCCCGAATCGCCTGAGCGACGCCGGGTCCTTGCCCAGCCTCGATCTCACCTATCCCGGCGGTTTCGAGAACAAAGACATGTTCCATACCATGGCCGGCGCCCTCGAGAACTTGGAAGCGTTACTCGCAGGCTTCGATCGTCTTGCAAAGGAGGTGCCGCCGCCGCTGCGCGCGGCCCTTGGCGTGCCAGGTTCCGGACCGCTCCGCGACAGTGATCTGGTGCTCGTTCGTACGCTCTTGAACAAGGATGAGCGCACCCGGATGGATGACGATAACGATTATCTTCAAGGCCAGCTCGTGCGGCATATTGAACAGATCAACTCGGGGGTTTACGAGAACAACATTGCACTTTTTCAGGCGGCGGGCTTTCTGAATCAGCAGGCGGCCGACGCCTTCCGTCGCGCATTTTCGATCGACAAGGGCGTGGAGGCCATGCATAGTCGAACACCGGGGTGCGGTGGATTTCTTATCCAGTTCCTTGCTGAAGCGCAAGGAGAGTTGAATGACAGCCGCCGCCATTCCGCCCGCCTCGACGCTGAACACATGGGTAAACCAAACGAAGGTAATGTGTTCGATGAACGCACCGACAATGGCGCCTCCAGCGAATCGATCGGAACGCATACGCTGCTCGCCAAAGATACGCCGAAGAGCCAGCCACTGCACGAAGACGCCGAGGTTCTGGGAAAGTATGCCTCGCTCAGCGTCGTTCAGCTGATGCTCAAGGAGATCAACGACAACCCCGACACAGGAACCGGACTCGACTGGGACCGCATATTGCAACATCTGATTCGATTCCCCCACGCGCGGCCAGGTATGTGGGAAACACAAGCACTGGCTTTCTTCAGGCAGAATGCGAACAACCCGGGTTTCAGCGACGTGCAGGACCGCCCGGAGTATCCGCGGATAAGCGTGGCCGACCCGGATGGTCGCTTGCTGGCACGGCGCAACGGTACCCGCCGCACTGAACTGGAACAAATGTACGTCAAGCTCGAAGAAAAAGCAGATCGATTCATGAGGCTCAACATCATTCCGGGATGACATGACGCCGTGCCAGGCGATGAGCTATGATCGCATGCAAAAGGCGGAGCGTGAACGAAAGGAGCAAGTCGACGCGTTGCTGGCCAGGCCGGCGGATGCGGCCGAAAAGAACGCGCCGGAACTCGACATCCAGGCACAGATCGCAAGGCGGGAGGACCGCCTTGCCGTCATCCGCGCAGCCCGTGCGCGCCTTGAAGATCGCCAACGCCAGGCCGATATCGCGCGGGAACTGTCTGCCGCGCAGACTGCCTGGCAGGCGCGTATCGCTTATCTACAGGCCCGCGTCCGTGAGGACCGCCTCGATCCGCCGCAGCGCCTGCATCTGGTACGAGGCCTCGCCCGAGGGATTGGCCTCGTCCAGCTTGTTCATCATGACGGCGTAGCTGACCCCCGACGGCAGTTGGCGCAGCACGGTTGCCACGCCGGGATCGGCGCCGCTGAAGCCGCCATTGTTTTTCGCGCCGGCCAGCGGCACCCCGTCCGGAATGCGGTAGTGGGCCGCGAACAGCGCCATCGCCCTGGCGGTGGTGATGGTCGAACCGGTCGCAAACCAGTTATCGGCGCGGATGGCGCCGTCGAGCGCCAGCACGGTGGTGCCGGGGACGAAGACGCTCGGCGCCGTCACCGTCGTGATGTAATCCGGTTCGCGCGGATGGCGGTCGCGCAGCAAGGAGCGCATGCCCTCGAAGTCGGCCTTCTGCACACCGAGCGGCCCCATGATCTTGTCTTGAACATACGGTATGTAGCCCACCCCGGACGCCTTTTCGATGATACGGCCCAGTAACAGATAGCCAAAATTCGAATACGCGGTGCGTGTGCCGGGGGCGAAATCGAGCTGCCCGCGCAGGACGAAGCGGATGATGTCGTCCTGTTGCGGCGGCGCGCGCAAGCCGAGCGACTGCCCGATGTCGAACTCGGACACCATCGGGTCGCCGCTGATGGCGGCATCCCAGCCGCCTTGATGTTCCAGCAGTTGCGCGACCGTGATCGAGGCCATCCGGCCATCCGGCGCGGCCGCCAGCAGCGCGGGCGCCAGCCAGCATGGTGCGTTGGTCCCGCTGCAAAACACATGGTCGGTGAGCGCCAGTGCGCCCTCGCGCGCCAGGGTCTGGATCGCCGCGGCGGTGACCGGCTTGACGATGCTGGCGGTGATGAACATGGCGTCGGCCGGCAGGGGAAGCTGGCGGGCGCTGTCGCGGTGCCCGTAGCCACGCTCGGCCAGCATGACGCCATCCCTGGCGACGGCCACCGTCGCCGCGCTGATGCCGTTGGCGGCCATGAAGGGCTTCATGGCGGCGTCGATCCTGCCATTCAGGTCGGCGCTGCAGGCCAGCAGTTCGGGCACCGATGCGCCGGGATGCTGCGCGACGCAGACGAGCGACTTGCCGGCGTTCGCGGCCGGATCGTTGGCGCCGCCGCCACATCCGGCCAGCATGGCGAGCATGGCGACGCCCGACACCGACTGCGTTACTGCGGGTAGATACGATAACAAGGTCATGCGATTCCTTCGTCAGATCATCAGAAGGCGCCATTATTGCAAGCGCAGTCTTTTCCAATTCTTAAGATTGGCGCACCTATAATGGGCAATGCACATACTTATCATTGAAGACGATCTCGACCTCGGTCGAGCCCTGCAAAAGGCGCTCAAGCTGGAAGGCTTCAGCAGCGAGTGGCTGCGCCGCGCCGGTGACGCGCCGCGCACCTTCGAGGGCCTCCATTACGCCTGCATCCTGCTCGACCTGTCGCTGCCGGACGGCGACGGGCAAGCGCTGCTGACCCGCTGGCGCGGCGAGGGCGTCGCCATCCCCGTCATCATCATGACCGCGCGCGCCGCATTGGAAGAGCGCTTGGCGGGGCTCGACGGCGGTGCGGACGATTTCATCGTCAAGCCGTTCGCCACGGTGGAACTGGCCTCGCGCATGCGCGCCGTGCTGCGGCGTTATGCGCAGCAGTCCAGGCAAGTGTGGACCATCGGCGAGCTGGAAATCGAGCCGAAGGCACATCTGGCGCGGTTGGCGGGAAGTCCCGTCGACCTGTCGCGCCGCGAATTCCAGCTGCTGCTCGAACTGGCGCGCGAAGCGGGCGTCGTGGTGTCGAAAAGCGCCCTGTCCGAGCGCCTCGAGCCGCTCGGCGAGCCGGTCAACTTCGGCGCGATCGATGTGCATGTCTTTAACCTGCGCGGCAAGATCGGCGGCCACCGGATTCGCACCGTGCGCGGCGTTGGTTACATGCTCGTCCCGTGCTGAATTTTTTGCGCCCCACGCTGGTCAGGCGCGTGGTCCTGTCGTTGTTGATGGCGTTTGCGATCGCCTGGCTATTGTTGTTGGCGGTGATGTACGTCAGCGCCAACGACCAGGCAGCGGAAGACAAGGGCGTCGAGGATGTGGGGCGGGGACTGGTCGCATCGCTGGCGCGGCTCGACAATGCGGGAGAAGCGCGCGCCGTCGCCGCCGCCACGTCGGAACAAATCGACCTGCTTTACCGCGCCAACGACATTCCCGTCGTGATGTTGATCGAACTGGCCGACCAGGATGGAACGCGCCTGTACCTGTCGCCCGCAGCCGGTTCCGCGCGCCTCGCCGGCGACACGCGCGCGCTGACCACGACCCTGGTCAATGGCCGCACGTTCCGGGTGTTCAAGGGCGGGGCAGGGCGCTGGTCGGTGGCGCTTGCCGTGTCGCGGGTGGACGATACCTTTTTGCTGCTGACGCTCGGGCGCGACCTGGTCGCTTACCTGCTCATTGCGTTCCCGTGCTTCCTGCTGCCGGTCTGGATCGCGGTGTCGCGCGGCATGCGCCCGCTGCGGCAACTGAGTGAACTGATTGCCGCGCGCGGCACCGACGACATGTCGCCCACCGGCGTCGATCCGGCGTATGTGGAACTCAAGCCGCTGGCGGGCGCGCTGGACCGTTTCCTTGCGCAGCTGCGCGAAAAGATCGCGCGCGAACATGGCTTTGTGCAGGACGCCGCGCATGAATTGCGCACGCCGATGGCGGTCATTTCCGCCCAGGCCCACGTGCTGGCCTTCGAGCCCGACCCCGAGGGGCGGCGCGAGGCGCAGCGCCATCTCGATCATGCAATCGCGCGCGCATCGCACCTGATTGGGCAGTTGCTGGCGCTGGCGCGGGTGGACGGCGCGCGCCAGGGCGAGACCGCCATCATCGACGTGGCCCATCTGGTGCGGCATCACCTGGCGCGGGCGGCGCAGGCGGCGATGGACAAGGACATCGAACTGGCCCTGGAAGCGCCCGAGCGCTTGCCGTTCACACTGGAAGTGCAGGCGTTTCAATCGATCCTGGACAACCTGCTCGATAACGCGCTGCGCTATGCGGGTGCGGGCGCGAATGTGGTCGTCGGACTGGATCGGGAAGACGGCTGCCTGACGCTCGCCGTGGCCGATGACGGGCCGGGGATTGCACAGGCCGACCTGGCGCATGTGTTCGAGCGCTTTTACCGCGCCAGGTCGCAGGATACGACCGGCTCGGGCCTCGGCCTGGCGATCGTCAGGCAGGCCGCCTTGCGCATGAACGGCACGGTCGCACTCGAGCCGGGACCGGGCGGGCGCGGTTGCCGATTTGTCGTGCGGATCGCGGCGCCGCGCTAAAGGGCTTGCGGCGGCCGGCGGCTGGCGCGCCGGGCCGTCGTTCGCGTCGCTGTGTTTCTTGAACAGTCGATCCGGGCATGGAGTCTCGCGCGCCATCTCAAGAGCGCACTAATGGAACAAAAGCTGCGTCAAGGTGTCCAACATCAGACCAGTACCCGTTTAGCGGCATATCTCCTGGAGCATCCACGACATGAGCAAATCAACCCTGCTTTCCGGCGCAGAACGTGATCTTCCTGAATTGTTATCCGCAATTGGCGAACTGATCCGCCTTTCCCGGCAGCGCACGCTGCGAGCCGTCGACATGATTCAGGTGCAAACCTGTTGGGAGGTGGGCCGGCATATTGTCGAGTTCGAGCAAGGCGGGGTGGCGCGCGCTACTTATGGGAAGCGCCTGGTGCCTGAATTAGCCAAGTCGCTGACGGCGGAGTTTGGCAAAGGATTTGACGTGAGCAATTTGCGTCACATGCGCGGCTTTTACCTGGCATTTCCAATTCACGACGCAGTGCGTCGTGAATTGAGTTGGACCCACTATCGCACACTGTTGCGGGTAGAGAGCGACACGGCGCGCGCGTGGTACATGCATGAGGCGGCGGAGCAGAACTGGAGTTCGCGTGCGCTCGAACGTCAGATCGGCACGCTGTACTACGAACGTTTGCTGGCCAGCCAGGACCGCGCAGCCGTCAAGCAGGAGGCCGACGAAAAAGTGGCCGCCCTCAAGGGCGGACCACGCGAATTCCTGCGCGATCCGGTCTTACTGGAGTTTCTCGGGCTACCCGCAAGCGGAATCGTGTTGGAGAGCGAGCTCGAACATGCGTTGATGGATCAGCTTCAGGGCTTCCTGCTCGAACTGGGCAAGGGTTTCGCTTTTGTCGCACGGCAGCAGCGCATCAGCACCGAGAGCCGTGATTTCTACGTCGACCTGGTGTTTTATAACTATTTGCTCAAGTGCTTTGTCATCTTCGATCTCAAGCGGGGGGAACTGAGTCATCAGGATATCGGCCAAACCGACATGTATGTCCGCATGTACGATGAACTCAAGCGCGGCCCGGACGACAATCCCACTGTGGGCATCATCCTGTGTACGGATAAAGATGCTTCAATCGTTCGCTACTCAGTGTTGAACGGCAATGAGCAGCTGTTCGCCAGCAAATATCGATTCGTTTTGCCCACCGAGGAAGAGTTGCGTGCCGAACTCAACCGAACGTGCACGCAGTTTCATGACACGCGTCCATTGGACAAGTAATTGCCGGGTTTACCGTCCGCACGATTGCACCAGCTGGCAGCGCAGGCCTCCCCGATCATGCATGTTCGGTCGTCACAGGCCGCCCTGACCGTCGCGGGTGGCAAGCACGCGGTCGATCAGGCCATATTGCGCGCCCTGGTCGGCCGACATGTAATTGTCGCGGTCCGAATCCTTCTCGATTTGCGCCAGCGTTTGCCCTGTGCGTTCGGCGTAGATCGTGTTGAGGCGGTGACGCAGGTACAGCACTTCGCGCGCCTGGATCTCGATGTCGGCGGCCACGCCTTGCGATCCGCCATGGGGCTGGTGCATCATCAGGCGCGCATTCGGCAGGGCGTAGCGCTTGCCGATTGCGCCGGCCGCCAGCAGGAACGAGCCCATGCTGGCGGCAAAGCCCGTGCACAGCGTCGACACATCCGGTTTGATGAACTGCATCGTGTCGTAGACCGCCATGCCGGCATACACCGAGCCGCCCGGCGAATTGATGTAGAGCGAAATGTCCTTGTCGGGATTGTCCGATTCGAGGAACAGCAATTGGGCGACGATCAGGTTGGCCGATTGCTCGCTTACTTCGCCCACCAAAAAGATCACGCGTTCTTTCAGCAGGCGCGAGTAAATGTCGAAGGCGCGCTCGCCGCGCCCTGTTTGTTCTATGACGGTGGGCACCAGGCCGAGCGCTTGTGGAAAAGTGGAAGTCATCATGGTCCTTTTGCGGTAGAGTCGAATCACGGAGTCGATTGTGCCCGCTTGACGCCTGCGGACCGGCGCGGTGTGACAGCAAAGATATATATTGTTGGCGTGTCACACCCGGCCTGTGCCGGGCGTCAAGTGGCGCCAACGTCCATAAAGGAGATTCCCGATGACGCACCCGACCGATACCGACGGCGCCCTGTTCGAACAGCTGCGACCGCGCCTGAAAGCGATCAGTTGCCGCATCGTCGGCAGCGAGGCGGAAGCCGAGGACATCGTGCAAGACTGTTTTTTCAAGTGGCACGGCGCCGAACAGGCGGCGCTGGCGACCCCGGCAGCCTGGCTGACCACGGTCGTGCAGCGCCAGTCGATCGACCGCCTGCGCAAGCGCGCCCGCGACGCGGCGGCGGCGCACAGCGCCATGGAACTGGCGCCCGCCGTCGCTTGCGCGCCGCCCGAAGATGGCTTGCTGCGGCGCGCCGAACTGGGCGAGGCGCTCGCTCGCCTGCTGGCCTGCCTGTCGCCATCGGAGCGCCTGGCCCTGGTCCTGCATGAGGTGTTTGAGTGCGGGCATGCCGACATCGCCGCCGCGCTCGGCACAACACCCGTCAATGCGCGCCAGTACCTGACCCGCGCCAGGCGGCGGCTGCGCGAGGATGAGGGGGAAGCGCCGGCCAGCGAAAAACTCTGCCGCGAGCTGATCCGCCGCTTCCAGGCCGCGATCAACGGCATCGACGTGCCGGCGATGGTGTCCTTGCTCGGTGATGAACAGCCCGTGTCGGTGCACGAAGCACCCCGCTTGCGGATACCCGCGGGTGCCTGTGCCAACGATGCCTTGTACTGGTGCGACCTGGCCCTGGCTGCCTAAGGTTCAGGTGTCGCGTGGCGCGGACAATGACTCGATGCCATATGAAAACGAGACAAATTTTCCGTGTCGTACATTCGCAGGTAGTCCAAACGCCTTCCGATGGAGCCTGCAAACGCACCGACGTTGATCCGGACGCTGAACGTGTCGGGGAGGAGAACCGCATGCGCCCCGCGCTTCGGTCGCTTGCCGGTGTACGGGAAAGGTTCGCCGGATTCGAATCCGGTTTCATGCCAGGCGGGCGCGGGGATCACGAGCAGAGCGACAGGGAAGCGTTATAGGGTCGGCGAACGCGACTTTACACTTCACGGGCCGGTACAGTTTGATTCAAACGACCAGCCCGGTCACGAATGCCCGCGTCACCAGCGCATCTCTCCCGCGCCGTTTCAAGGCGGGAAAACCGCACTGGCGACATCAACACTGCATCAAAAACGCACGTTCAGCGACATATTGAACATGCGCCCCAACTGGCTGAAATGCGAGCCATCGTAGGTCACGATCGGATAACGGCCGTTAAACGTGATCAGGTTGACCTGGGTTTCGCGCGGGGTCATGCCGGTCTTCGGATCCCTGGCCGTGCTGGCGAGGATCTCGCTGCCCTTGGCGGTGTTGTTGACGGCCTTTAACTCCCACTTCGGCAGCACGTCGAACAGGTTGTTGACGTTGAACGACAGCGTGGTGTTGTTGCTCAGTTGGTAGTTGAGGGCGAAGTCGGTCACGTTGCGGGTCTTGAACTTGAGCTCCAGGTTCTCGTCCAGGCCGGCATTGCGGAACTGGGTCGGGCCGTACACGGTGTTGTTGAGCGAGAAGTTGAACTTGCTGTAATCGAGATCGAGACCGAGCACCGTCTTGTGCTTCGGGCGCGAGGTGAACATCAGCGCTTCCTGGGTTGCGTCGAGCACCGACTGGCGCGCGGCGGCAATCGCGGCCGGGTTGTTGATCGCGCCGTCACGCTCGTTTTTCAGCGTGTAGTTGCCCGACAAATTCACCGCCAGCTTGCCGTCCAGGGCCGGAATATTCCTGCGGCTGACCACATAGTCGATCCCCGAGGTCTGGCTGTCGAGCGCGTTGGCGAAGAAACTGAGCGACACCACGCCGCCGGCGGCGAGGATCTTGTCCAGTTCCTGCGCCGGGTCGCCGGTCGGCTTGATTTCCTTGCCCAGGATGATGCGGTCTTTCAGCGCGATGTGATAGTAGTCGAGCGTGATGCTGGTGTTGGCGTCGGGCGTGAGGCCCAGTCCCAGCGTGATGTTCTTCGACTTCTCGGCCTTGAGTTGCGGCACGTTGAGCGCGCGCGCTTCGGCCGACTGGTTGTTGGTCAGGCCCGATACCTGGATGCCCGAACCGGCCACGAACGCGTACTGCTTCTTCTGGGTATAAATCTGGTGCAGCGACGGCGCCCGGAAACCGCTCGAGAGCGAAGCGCGCAAGGTGACCATGTCGCTGACCTTGTAGCGGGTGCTGAGCTTGCCGACAGTGGCGTTGCCGAAGTCGCTGTACTTTTCATAGCGCCCGGTCAGGTCGACCAGCCACTGCTTGCTGATGTCGAACATGCTGCCGCCGTACACGCCGTAGTTCTTGCGGTCGGCCGAGAGTGCGTTTTCCGGCATGTTGCCGGCGTACGAATCGGCGCCGCCGGCCGTGTAGGAAGCGAATTCGCCGGCGATGACATCGTACTTTTCCTTGCGCAGTTCGGTACCGGCGTACACGTTGACGGCCTCGGTCAGCTGGCGCGACACGTCGGCGTTGACCACCGTGTGGCGAAAGCGCGTGCCGCCGGCGTCGAAGCTGGTCGGCGAGCGCGGGCCGGGGGTCTTGCCCGCAGCGATGGCGTCGAGGCGCGCGTTTTCGATGCCCCGGTTGACCGAGTTATGCACTTCATAGGCTTGCTTGTTGCCGCCGATGGTCACGCTGACGTCCGCATTCCAGTCGCCCAAGGTGAACTTGGCGCCGAGGGTCGCGTTGTAGTCGTCCAGTTTGCCGATGAACTGCGGTCCGTAGCCGGTATATGGGGTGCCGCTCGCGTGCAGCAGGCCGAAGTCGGTATCGCGCCAGTACGGCGTGCGGTAGTTGGCGAAGCTGTCGACCTGCTTCTTGACGTAGGCCGCGTTGCCGTAAATGTTGAAGTCGTCGGTGATGTCGAGACGGCTGTTGACCAGGAACTTGTTGGCGCGCGTTTTGGGCGAGCCGTTGATGTTGCCGGCGGTAGGAGTTTGGGCCAAGAATGGCAGTACATCCTTTTGCAGGTTGGCGCCGAAGTCGGCGGCGTCGCCGCGTCCGTCGACCAGCCCTGAGCGTTCGGCCAGGCCCACCTTCGACACGTCGATGGTGTAGTTGACGAAACCCTTGTCGGACAGACGGATGCCGTGGTTCAGGCTCAGGGCGCCCATTTTGCCATCGCCTTCGCCGGTCACGCCGGCGCGCGCGGTCAGCGAGCCGCCTTCGGGATTGTCTTTCAGGATGATGTTGACCACGCCCGAAATCGCGTCCGAGCCATATTGGGCCGAGGCGCCGTCGCGCAGCACTTCGATGCGCTTGATCGCGTCTTGCGGAATGGCCGAGATGTCGGAGCCGCTTTCGCCGCGCCCGGGCGAGGTCTGGGTGTAGATCAACGCGCTCGAATTCTTGCGCTTGCCGTTAATCAGGATCAGCGAACGGCTCGGTCCCATGTTGCGGATCTCGTAAGGGTCGAGCAGGGAGGTGGCGTCGTTGACGGGTGTTTGCACGGTGTTAAAGGACGGCACGCGCATGCCGAGGGCCTTGTCGAGCGAAATCTGGCCGGTCTTGTTCAGGTCTTTGGTGTTGATGATGTCGACCGGAACCGGGGCATCGACGACCGTGCGCTGCGAGCCGCGGCTACCGGTGGAAACGATCACGACTCTCTGGATGTCGTCCGGTTTGCTGGCGGCGGGGGCGGAAGTGTCTGGAGCGGCTGCTTGAGGCGCAGGTTCTTGCGCGACAGCAGTGCCGGTGGACAACAGCATGACGGCAATGGGAAAAGTCTTCTTCATTTAAATCTCTCTTTGCGAATGCAGTTCGAACGAGATAAGCCCAGGCTGGCGCCTGACCCCGAGTTGGGAAAGCGGATGAAAAATGGGACCTTTGCAGCCGTCATCGAATATATTGCTGAGCGACGAGTGCCGACCTAATTTATAGGCAGAATATGAAAATGTCTATGAGATTGACAAATAGCACGGGGAGAGTGATCGGAATACAACGAGGTGCATTCAGGAAATTCGGCGTCGCGCAGCTTAAACCATATAAACAGTTTGCCGGAAAAATAATGATGAATCGCCGCCGGATCAGCCGGCAACGACCTTGGCCTTGCGCTTTTTGGGCCTGTGCAGTTTGATCCAGATGACCAGCCCGGTGACGAAGAACATCAGCGGCACGATGCCGAAGATGCTGATAAACGTGCGCCCGGCCAGGCCGAAGGCTTCGCCGGTATGCAGCGGGAACATCCAGCCCAGGAAGCGCTCGCCGGCCGGCGCGCGCAGCGGATCGACCGTGCGCAGCACCGTGCCGTCGCCGGCGTCGACCGACACGCGCGTGGCGCCATCGCCGGCGCGCACCTCATCGGGCTGGCGCAGGCGGATTTCGTAGGGTTGGCCGGGCTTGGCCGGCATGGCCACGCGCGAGACGCGCGCCTGCGGAAACCGGGCCTGCGCCGCCGCCATCGCAGCGTGCGGCGCGATCGGCGCCGTGCCGGGAGCGCTGCGGTTGGCCGCCTTGCCGTTCGGCGCCAGGGGCGCGAGCGCGCCGACGATGGGCAGCACCCACTGCGGCATATTGAAGTACACGCCCGACACGGCCAGCACCAGCAACACCGGCGCGGCGAAAAAGCCGCCGGCGCGGTGCAGCTGGAAGTTAAAGCGCGGCCAGTTGCCGCCATGGCGCACCGTCAGCGCGCCCTTGATGGCGAGCGCCGTCATGCGCGGCCACCACAGCACGATACCGGTCAGCGAGAGCAGCAGCAGCGCCACGCCGGTCACGCCGATCACGGTCTTGCCGGTCTCGCCGGCCACCAGGTAGCGGTGAATGTGAAACAGGGTCGACATCAGCTGCGGGCGCGAGAAACCGAGGCCGCCCCAGGTGCGCTCGCCGGTCACGATCAGGGTGGCCGGGTCGAGCATCACCTGGCGCGAGATCGCCACGTTCCAGGTCGAAGCCTGCTGTGCCGGATCGCGGTACCACGCCACGAACACGTCGCCGGCGCGCTCGGGCAGCATCAACTGGCTGGGGCGCCCGTACAGCGGATCGGCCAGCAAGCGCTCGCTGGCCGCCTGCACGGTGGCGGGGGCCACGCGCATCGGGCTGCCTTGCGCCAGGCCGGGCGGCGGCGCCACCTGCAGCAGGGTGGGATTGAGCAGCACGTCGAGTTCGTGCATCCACGCCAGCGCGCTGCCGGTCAGCCCCAGCACGACCAGGATCGTCCCGAAAACCAGTCCGGCCCACAGATGGATAAAACGGATCAGCGGTTTCATGAAGGGGAGCAAGCGAGGGCGGGGTGGATCATTTTTAATGCTTCTTGAATAATTGAATGGGAATCGTTATCATTCACATTGTACCCTGAACGTCAACATCTCTGTCCCACCATCAAGGATTTCCCCGTATGCTCCTTCTTTCGCCCCTTTCCCGCGCGGTCGCGCTCGCTTGCCTTTTCATGTCCGCGGTGCAGGCCCAGACCCCGGACGACGCGGCGCAGCCGTCCAGCACCGTGGTGGTGACCGCCACCCGCGGGGCCAAGGCGGTGGACAAGATCCCGGGCGCGATTTCCGTGATCAGCCAGCAAGAGCTGGCCTCGCAATACCTGATCGCCGACGACCCGTCGCAGGCGCTGGCGACCTACGTGCCCGGTTACTCGCCGAGCCGCCAGAAAATGACCTCGGCCGGCGAGTCGCTGCGCGGGCGCCAGCCCTTGATCCTGCTCGACGGCATACCGCAATCGAACCCGCTGCGCGCCGGCTCGCGCGAAGGCTACTTTGCCGACAGCGCCATCATCGAGCGCATCGAAGTGATCAACGGGGCGTCCGCCATGCAGGGCATGGGCGCGACCGGCGGCATCATCAACTACATCACCAAGACCGCGCGCGCCGACGGCACCACGCATGGCTTGAACGTGCGCGCGTCCGGCCAGCTGCGCGCCGATAACCTGGACTGGAAAACCGGCTACAACGTCACCCACAAGGACGGCGGGTTCGACCTGCTCGCCTATGTCGGCATGCAGCGGCGCGGCATGGGCTACGACGGCAATGGCCGGCGCCTGGGCATCGACAACGTCCAGGGCGATACGCTCGACAGCCGCGGCGACGACCTGTTCTTCAAGATCGGCCAGCGCTTCGGCGCCCAGCGCATTCAACTGAGCCTGAACCGCTTCAAGCTGCGCGGCGACGGCGACTACAAGAACGAGCCGGGCGTGGTGGCGGCCGGCGTGCCGACCACATCGCTGCCGGGACGGGCGCCGGGCGAGCCGCCCAAGAACAAGGTGCGCAGCGCCAGCCTCGATTACCGCCACGATGAGTTGTTCGGCGGCGCCTTCAGCGCCCAGTTGTTCACGCACGACTTCGAAGCCCTGTACGGCGCCACGGCCGCATCGACCTTCCAGGATGTGCGCCTGGCGCCCGTCGGCACCCTCAACGACCAGTCGCAGATCGTGGCCGACAAGCGCGGCGCGCGCATGACCTGGGTGCGTCCCGACATGCTGGTGCGCGGCCTGGAAATGACGGTTGGCCTCGATCTTTTGCGCGACAACACCCTGCAGCGCCTGGCCACGACCAACCGCACCTGGGTGCCGCAGTTGCAGTTCGCGTCGAACGCGCCGTTTGCGCAGCTCGAATACGAATTCGGCCCGGTCACGCTGCGCGGCGGCGTGCGCCACGAACAAGCCAGGCTGACGATCGACACCTACACCACGCTGGCGGCCTACGGCAACCGGCAGGTACAGGGCGGCGAGACCGAGTTTTCGAAGTCGGTCAAGAACATCGGCGCGGTGTGGCGCTTTGCGCCGCGCTGGTCGGCCTTTGTCGCCAGCTCGGAAGGCTTCGGCCTGCCCGACGTCGGCCTGGTGCTGCGCGGCGTGAACACCGAAGGCAAGTCGGTGGCGACCCTGATCGACCTGAAACCGATCATCACCCGCAACAACGAAGTGGGCGTCAACTGGCGCGGTGCGAACGGGCAGGTGGGCGTGTCGCGTTACGACTCGCGCTCGAAGCTGGGCAGCGTGCTGCGCGTGAGCGCCACCGGCATCGGCTCGGTCGAACGGGTGCCGACGGTGGTCAAGGGCTGGGAAGTGTCGGGTGACTGGCGTCCCGTCAAAGCGCTGTCGGTGTTCGGCAGCTATGCCGTCACCGACGGCAAGACGGCCGCCGCCCAGGGGACGCCGCTCGACCTGTCCCTGAACGCGCGCGCGCAAGGCCCGGACAAGGGCGTCCTCGGCGCCAACTGGCAGTGGGCGCCGAAAGCGCAGCTGCGCGTGCAGGCGGCGCACCTGCGCGACCGCGACATCAATATCGGGCGCAGAATCGGCACCAGCAACCTGGAAGAGCACTTCAAGGGCTATACGCTGGCCGATATGGCGCTCACCTTCGAGAGCGCCTATGGGCGCTTCGGGGTGAGCCTGGAGAATGTCTTGGACAAGCAGTACGTGGGCTACTACTCGCAGTCGAGCGCCGCGCTGGATGCGGCCGGGACCTATGCAGGCCGGGGCCGTACCCTGGCGCTGAGCTGGAACCGCACCTGGTAAATCGCCGCGCCGAGGGCCGCGTCGCCGCCGGCGGCGCGGCCCCCGGTCTTACTTCTTAAACTGCGTCACGGCGGCGCGGCCCACGGCCGGATCGTCGGTGAAGAAGCCATCGATGCCCGCCTTCAGGTAGGCCAGGATCTCGGCTTCGCCATCGCCGCGCTGGGTCGGCGATGCCGGGTCGCCACGGCGCATGCTCGGTGGCAGGAACGGGTTTTCCGGACGCATGGTCCAGGTATGCACTTTCAGGCCGGCGGCATGGGCGTCGGCCACAAAACTGGTCGGCGCGGCCAGTTCGTTAGCTGCCGTGCGCGGCATGATCACGTCCTTGTAGGGCGAAACCACGTCGGCGTAGGTGGCGATTTCTTTCAGGCCGGCCGGGGTAAGCAGGTCCTTGTAGGTGCTCTTGCTGCCGGCGGCGACAAAATCGTACGGCGCATTGCGCGGCGCGCCGTTGGCGGCGGGCGGGTTGGCCGGATTGTCGATCAGCTGCACGATGCGCATGTCGGTCAGCTTGCGCAGTTCCTTCAGGTTCGCCACTTCGAACGATTGCAGATACACCGCCGCTTCCTTGCCGTGATAGCCGTTGGCGACCAGCAGGTCGACCAGGCGCTTTTCGAGCGGCAGGCCGATCTTCTTGAAATAGGTCGGGTGCTTGGTCTCTGGGTAGATGCCGATGGTCTTGTTGCGCGCTGCGCTCTCTTTCTTTACCAGGTCGATCACTTCCTGCAGGGTCGGCACCTCGAACTGGCCGTCGTAGGCGGCGTTGAGCGGACGGTTGGCGGGAATGCGTTCTTTCGCGCGCAGGGTTTTCAGTTCGGCCAGGGTGAAGTCTTCCGTGAACCAGCCGGTGACGGGAATGCCGTCGATGGTCTTGGTGGCTTTGCGGCTGGCGAATTGCGGCATGCCCGACACATTCGTGGTACCCGAGATCTCATTCTCGTGGCGCGCCACCAGCACGCCATCCTTGGTGGCCACCAGGTCCGGCTCGACGATGTCGGCGCCGTCTTCGATCGCCTTCTGGTACGAGGCCAGCGTGTGCTCCGGACGCAGGGCCGAGGCGCCGCGGTGCCCGGTGACGGTCGGCTGCGGCGGCCAGCTGGTGCCCGGATTTTGCAGGTCGGGGGCATCATCGCCGCCGCAAGCGGTCATCAGGACCGCAACGCTGGCGGCGCACATCAGGGACAGGGTGGTACGGGACGCGTGGTACATCGCAACAGACTCCGATTTGGTGGGAACAAGGGTTAGGACTGCCAAAACGCAGAGAGTAACAAGCTTGCATGACCGTACGATGACGGGGCGCGCCGGGAATTTCGCCTTGTCTTTGCGTTTGAGCAAATTCTTCATGCATGTCTGCTGTGAGAATCGATGTTGCCCGCCCCAATCATGGGGTAGGCCCTTGATACCGGAGATGCCCGATGACAATTCGTCCGACCCTGCTGGCTGTCGCCGTCGCCGCCTTGCACCTGAGCGGCGCGGCCGCGCCGCCGCTGATGAACGGCCCCGTGGCGCCCAATGCCGCCGTGCTGGCCGGCCGCCTCGTGCCGCAACTGGCCGCGCAGCGGGCGCGCCTGGGGCTCGACGACGACCACCACTTCCTGATCGCCAGCGAGCATCCGGGCTTACAGGGTAGCACGGTGGTGCGCGCCCACCATACCTATAAAGGCGTACGCGTGTTCGGTTCCGAATCGGTGGTGCTGCTCGACGCGGCCAGCAAGGTCGTGCGCGAATCGGTCTCGGAGCGGCGCCTGCAGCTGGGCCGTGGCAATGCCGACCAGGCTGGCGCGGCCACGGCAGCGGCCAAGGCCGCATTCAGCGTGCTGCCGGCGTTGTCGGCGGCGCACGCCATCACCTTGGCGCTGCGCTCGGTGCGCGCCGGCGCCGTGCCCGAGATCCCGCCCACGGCCGAACTGATCATCTATCCGCTGGTCTGGAGCGAGCGCCTGCCGGCCGCGCTGGGCAAGGCCGACGACGCCCTCAATGCGCTCGACATGACCGATGTGGTGGTCGGTTACGAGCTGGCCTGGCTGGTCGCCACGCGCCTGCGCGCCGGGCCGCAGCCGGTTTACCACGACACCGTGGTCAGCGCCGGCAGCGGACGCATCCTGGCGCAGTGGAGCATGCTGCAAAGCGCCATCGGCAAGGGCAAGAGCCAGTACAACGGCGAGGTGCCGCTGAGCACCAGCGAGGGCGGCGCCGGCTTTCGCATGCTCGACCCGCTGCGCGCCAAGGGCGGCAAGTTCGGCGGGCTGGCGGTCACCAACGCCGATCACGGCACCAAGGCCGGCGAGCTGTTTACCAACAGCAGCAACAACTGGGGCGATGGCAAGCAATACCTGGCCGGCGGCAGCACCACCGACGCCAACGGCCAGACGGCGGCGGTGAACGCCATGTGGGGCCTGGCCAACACCTACGACATGCTGAAAAACACGCTGGGCTGGCATGCGCTGGACGGGCAGGACACGGCCACCTACATCGCCGCGCATGTCAACACCGCCTACGACAACGCCTACTACAGCGACGCCTGCAAATGCATGTTCATCGGCGACGGCTCGACCTTCAACAGCCTGGGCGCGCTCGACGTGGTCGGCCACGAAATGGGCCACGGCGTGACCGACGCCACCTCGCGCCTGGTGTACGCGGGCGAGCCGGGTGGGCTGAATGAATCGTCGTCCGACATCACCGGGGAAGTGGTGGAAGCGTATGCGCGCGCCGGCAAAGGCGGCGCCCTGATTCCGGCCGAGGGCAACGACTGGATGATCGGCAAGGAAATCAGCAAGGTCGGCACGCCCCTGCGCTATATGATTCGTCCGAGCAAGGACGGCACCAGCCCGGATGCCTGGTCGGCCAGGCTGCGGCGGCTCGACGTGCACTATAGCAGCGGCCCGAACAACCGCATGTTTTACTTCCTGGCGCAAGGATCGAACGCGGACCCGGCCAGCGAGGCCCACAGCACTTTTCTCACCGGCACGCCGCAGGCGATGAGCGGCATCGGCCTCGACAAGGCGTACCGGATCTGGTTCAACGCCGCCACCACGCGCTTTACCTCCAGCACCGGCTACAAGGATGCGCGCGCCAAGATGCTGGCCGCAGCCGAGGAACTGTATGGCAAGGACAGCAAGGAAGCGGTGGCCGTGCAGCGCGCCTACGCGGCCGTCAATGTGGGGGAAGATCGCAACGAGTAATGGCAATTTGCCAATGGTTCCAGGCGAAAAATGTGTACCGTTGGAACTATTTTACTGCCAGCATAATGTGCGTTGGGAAATCAGGTTTACAATCGACGGGCGCGCCGGATCAGTCCGGCGTGCCCGTTTTCTTGTTCTGTTTCCTGGAGTTCTCATGCCTGTCACCCCGCGTCTGCTTCAGCTCAGTTTGCTGTCGGCTCTCTTGTCCACCTTGTTGCTTCCCTCCGCCGCCCAGGCCGCGCCTTATTACTCTGTCAAGACGTTGGGCACGCTCGGCGGCGACAGTGGCGATGTGCGCGCCATGAACAACAGCGGCGCGGTGGTGGGCTACTCGCTCAACAGCGACAATGTCAGCAGCGCCTACGTCTCGCGCGGCGGCACGATGCAAAGCCTCAATCCGAACCGCTTGACGCACAGCTTTGCGAGCGGCATCAACGATGCCGGCGTGGCGGCGGGGCAGGTGGTCGATGGCGGCGGCGACTCGCGCGCGGTCACCTTTAACGGCGGCAAGATCGAGACGCTCGGCACCCTCGGCGGGCGCAACAGCTTCGCCAGGGGCATCAACAATGCCGGCCAGGTGGTCGGCAGCGCCGAGCGCGCCGACGGCACCCAGGCCGCTTTCCGCGCGACGGCCGACGGCCGCATGCACGACCTTGGCAGCCTGGGCGGCAGCGGCAGCGTGGGCGCCGACATCAACGCCAGCGGCGTGGTGGTGGGACGGGCCGACCTGGCCAGCGGCTATCACGCCTTCCTGGAGGACGGCAAGGGGATGACCGACCTGGGCACCCTGGGCGGCAATTACAGCGAGGCGAGCCGGATCAACGACGGCGGCGCGGTGGCGGGGTTTTCCTACCTGGCGGGCGACGCCGTGGCACATGCGTTTGTGTTCGAGAACGGGGTGATGACCGACCTGGACACCTTGGGCGGCGCCAACAGCTACAGCTACGGGATCAATAATGCCGGCCACGCGGTGGGAAGTTCCGATATCGCCGGCGGCAAAGCGCTGCACGCGTTTTTGTATGCGGACGGAAAGATGCTCGACCTCAATTCGCTGGTCGGCCCCGGCTTCGGCTGGACGCTCAACTACGCGGCCGACATCAACGACCTGGGCCAGATCACCGCGCACGGCTGCAACAGCCTGGGTGCGTGCAGCGGCTTCCTGCTGACCCTGGACAATGGCACGGTGGGGGTGCCGGAACCGGGCACGCCGGCCCTGTTGCTGCTCGGCGCCGGCCTGCTGCTGCTCGGCGCGCGGCGCGGACAGCGCGGGCGCGCTTTCCGCTAGCGGGTCAAGCGAAGATTATTCGCCGATCAAGGGGAATGGATTGATTGGCGTGCCTTTCCACCATTTCTTTTCGGCAGTCAGTTCAACCACGGCAAAGTGCAGGTGGGGTGCGTTCGGGTCGGAATTGCCGGTCACGCCGACGTAGCCGACCAGGTCGCCGCGCTTGAGGTCCATGCCTTCTTTCACGCCCTCGGCGTAGCGGTCCAGGTGCGCGTAATAATACGCGTACTTTTCGCTCGGATCGAACTGGTACACCGTCAGGCCGCCCGGTTTGCTGTTAAACAGCTTGACCAGCTTGCCATCGGCCACCGCCAGCACCTTGGCGCCCTTGGGCGCCATGATGTCGAGCGCTTCATGGTGACGGTCGGCGCCGCGCGGCTGGTCAAAATTGTCGCGCAGGTCGGCCAGCTTGATGCCTTCCACCGGCAGCATCAGCTTGCCGCCGGCCGGGGTCGGCGCCGCTGCGCTGGCGCCATTCACGACCGGCAGGGCGACGTCGCTCATGCTGGGGCGCAGCGGCAGGTCGAGTTCGGTCAGGTCGGTGCTCACCACCGGAGCGCCCGGCAGATCGGCGCTCGGCAGGGAAACCCCGCTCGCCGCCGGCGCGGCCACGGTGCCGGCGGCCGCCGGCGCGGCAGGCGCCACGACGACCACCTCGGCCGGCTTGGGCACCGCGCGCAGGTAGACGAACAGGGCGCCGGCGCCAAGCACCAGGCCCGCCAGGAAAGTCAGAAGCCATTTCATAAGATTATCCTTTTTCGTTGTGAAGGTGATTCTTCATTATTCCTGCAGCAGCACTTCGGTGCCATAGCCGACCGAGCCGGTCAGGGTGGTCACGTCCCAGTTGGTCAGGCGGATGCAGCCGTGCGACTGGGTCTTGCCGATCGAGGCCGGCACCGGGGTGCCGTGGATGCCGTAATGGTCCTTCGACAGATCGACCCAGGCCACGCCCACCGGGTTGTTGGGGCCGGACGGCAGCTTGGCCTTCTTGTCGCCGGGGTTGGCGTCCCAGAACAGTTTCGGATTGTAGTGATAGACCGGGTTGCGCGCGATGCCGTTGACTTTCCAGGTGCCGATCGGCAGCGGATCGTGCGCGCTGCCGGTGGACGAGGGGAACTGGGCCAGGATGTTGCCGGCCGCGTCGAGCAGGGTCAGCGAGCGGTCGGAGCGGTCCACCACGATCTTGGCGGCCTTGGGCAGCGGCTCGGTATCGAGCACGTTCGGCACCAGGATGACTTCGCCGGCGCGGCTCAGGTCCTTGCCGGGATTGAGGCGTGCCAGCAGGGCCGGGCTGAGGTGGAATTTTTCGCCCAGGGCTTCCGCCACGCTGCCGTAACCGAGCGTGCTCAGCTTGGCTTTTTCGGCCATGCCCTCGGGGATCGGTGCGAATGGACCGGCCACGTCGGCGTCGAGCAGGGTGTACGGGACCAGGGCGTCGGCGCTATCGGCGTTCAGCGCGGCCCAGCTTGCGTCATCGAGGACGCCGGACGGTTCCAGGCCGGCTTTTTTCTGGAAACCGGCCAGCGCCAGGCGCATGTTCGAGCCGGAAGCGGCGTCGATTTCGCCGGTCGAGAAGTGGGCGCGGTCGAGCAGGACCTGGGCGCGCAGCAGGGCGGCGGCCGGCAGCTTGGCCGCTTTGGCGCTCTTGGCCGGTTTGGCCGGCTTGCCAGGTTTTGCGACGGTGTCGACCGGCGCGCTCTCCTTGCCGGCATTATTGACCGCCTCGGCCGTCAGGGCGGACGGCGCGCTGGCGGCCATGGCGGCAGGAACGGTGGCCACGCCGGCGCACAGGGCGGCGATCAGGCAAAGCGAAGTTGATTTCAATTGAAGCCCCTTGGTAATCGGATAGTGAAGAATAGTTCCCGTCGGATATATCGTCTGTGCGGCAGCGTACTCATGGCGAAAAGCTGGCGGCGGGTAAAATGCGCGCATGAACAGTTATCTGATGACCGTGCAGCCGGGCGGCTGGCGCTTCGAGGCCGAGGCGGGAACCTCCTTGCTGGCGGCGGCCGAGGCGGCTGGCGTCATCCTGCCCGGTTCGTGCCGGAACGGCACCTGCCGCAGCTGCCTGTGCCGAATTGTGGAAGGGGAGATCGCCTACCTGATCGACTGGCCGGGCTTGAGCCTGGACGAAAAGCGGGCCGGCGATGTGTTGCCGTGCGTGGCGGTGGCGCGCTCGGACCTGGTGCTGCTGGCGCCGGCCGCGAGGCTGGCGGGCGCGTGAGCATGCCGTTTTTTCGAACCGGCGTCAGCGTTGCCGCTGCGCCGGCATCTGCACGCGCGCTGGCCGATCAATCGCATCGGCCTCGCGCAGGCCTTAAGACTCGGCCCACACCTGCACTTCCGCCAACGACAGGGCGTTGTCGCCATTTAACTGGATACGGACGTAGCGCCCTCTGCTGGCGGCTGCGGTGAAATGCACCACGTTTGGCGCGACGGAACTGGTAATGAATTCCTTGATCACGGCACGGTCGCCGTCGAGAATCTGCACAGTGAAATTACTGAGGCGATCGTTGCAGCAGTCGGTGCGGTTGAACACGCTGATGCGCTGGATTGTCGTTGCCTGCAGTAAATCGACCTCCCACCACGCGCCGATGGCATTGTCGGTATGGGTGACCGAACCATGATCCATGTGGCCGTCTGTGTTGCCATCGACTGCGCGGCTGGCGATGGCCCCATAGCCGGTCGAGATTTGCGACGCCGGCTTGCCGGCGGCGACATTCGTGATGGCCAGCGAGCTGTTCAGATCGGCTTGCGCGAGAGCAAGATGGGACATCGTCAAACTCAGCATGGCGCCAAGCAACATCGTGGGAAGCAGTTTCATTGTTTTCCTTGGTTGGAATGCAATTTCCGGGTGCGCGAGAGAATTCGTGCGCACCGATCATTACATGCCAAAAAATCAAGATCCAGCTTGCTCAACGCTAACTGCGTCGCGTTTGCGAAATGTCAATAAGAGGTGGGGTGCGGCGCTTTTTTCGTCCTTCATCGTGTATGAAAATCACAGCGCCGGCATGTGGCGGCGATTGAGCGTGACTCAGAAGGTTTCCCGCGCCGTGGCGCGCGCCGCATGGTCGTTGCCCAGCTTAAAGACGCTGACCACCTGCGCCAGGGTGGCCGCCTGCTCCTGCATCGCGCCGGCCGCTGCGGCCGCTTCTTCCACCAGCGCCGCGTTTTGCTGGGTCACTTCGTCCATCTGGCTGATCGCCATGTTGACCTGCTCGATGCCGGCGGTCTGTTCCATGCTGGCCGAGGCGATGCCGGACATGATGACGGTCACGCGCGTGATCGATGCCACGATCTCGGCCATGGTCACGCCGGCCTGGTCGACCAGCTTGCCGCCGGCGTCGACCTGGTCCACCGAGTCGTTGATGAGGGTTTTGATTTCCTTGGCGGCGGCGGCTGAACGCTGCGCCAGGTTGCGCACTTCCGAGGCCACCACGGCAAAGCCGCGCCCCTGTTCGCCGGCGCGCGCCGCTTCCACGGCCGCGTTCAACGCCAGGATGTTGGTCTGGAAGGCGATGCCGTCGATGACGCCGATAATGTCGGCGATCTTGCGCGATGAATCGTTGATCGACGCCATCGTATGCACCACCTGGCTTACCACCGCGCCACCGCGTTCGGCCACCTCGGACGCGGACACCGCCAGTTGATTGGCGTCGCGCGCATTGTCGGCGTTCTGCTTGACGGTGCTGGTCAGCTCTTCCATGGACGAGGCCGTCTCCTCCAGCGAGTTGGCCTGCTCTTCGGTGCGCGACGACAGGTCGAGGTTGCCGGCGGCGATCTGCGCCGAGGCGGTGGCGATCGTGTCGGTGCCGCTGCGCACCTCGATCACGATCCCGGCCAGCGCGGCGCGCATGGTTTCCATGGCGTGCAGCAGGCTGCTGGTGTCGCCGGGACGGATGGCGATCGCGCCCGACAGTTCGCCGGCGGCGATCGCGCCGGCCACTTGCACCGCGTAAGCCGGTTCGCCACCGAGTTGGCGCGTCAGGCGGCGCGTGATGCGCCATCCCAGACCCACGCCGACGATCAGGCTGCCGATCGACAAGGCCAGCATCAGCGTGCGGGCTTGCCGGTAGCGTTCGCGCGACGTGGCGGCCGCATCGGAGGAGGTTTTTTCCTTGCGCTTGGCCAGGATTGCCAGGTGGCCGTCGGCGATATCGGCCTGGGCCGCGACCGGGCCGATGGCAAACTGGGCGGCGGCGCTCTTGCCGACCGGCGTGGTGTCTTGCGCCAGTGTTATCAAACGTGCCAACATGAGCTCGTATTGCGCAGTGCTGTTTTCGACATCGCTCAGGGCAAGTTTGCCGCCGGCGGTGACAAAGCGCGGACGCGCCAACGCCAAGTTCTCATGCAACTGACGGCGCGACTGCTCAAACTGGGCGTTGGCGCGGCGCGTTTCGTCCGCAGTGCTGGTCAGCAGCATGCCGCGCGCGGCGCGCCCCAGACTGATCAGGTCAATGTTGGCTTGCTTGGCGTAGGAAATGCCCAACAGGTTTCTGTTATAGGCCAGCTCGGCCTGGTCGTTCATGTTCGACATGTTCAGGATGCCGATGGCGGCGACGATGCTGCCGAGCACCGCCACGATTAAAAAGGCAGCAAGCAGGCGCGTGCCTACCTTCATTTTATCAAGCATGCAATTCTCCGTGAAAGGTGAGGGAATGGCGGGGCATTAGAGCGTAGGGGCGCGGCAACCCTGGCGCGCGATTGCGGGCAGGCTGCTGTTGCAGTAGGGCGAGCGCATTGGGCTACCGTCACAACACACTACGCCATTCGCGACGCGTTGGTAATCGATATTCGTCCGGCCGCGACGATTAATCGACAATTGGTTACAGGTGTTGTTTTATGAGAAGTAAAGCTGCTTAATGGAAATTCTTTTGAGGGCGCGACAATGGCTTCGGGTGCGCTGGCAGTAAGGCAACCGGCCGGCGTGGCGGCGCCACCGCGGCGCGGATGGTCGGGCTGGCGCTGGCGCGGCCCGCCCGTGTTGGTTCAGGCCTATTTGCGCATGCCGAGCGCGTTTTCGATCACGGGCAGGATCAGTTTCCACGACGGCGAGCTGGCCGCGATTTCATCGTAGTGGCTGGCGCCGGGCAGGATCAGCACTTCGGCATGGTCGCCCGCGGCCAGGGCGCGCGCGGCGTAGTCGTGCGCCACGCGCGGCGGCGAAATGGTGTCGAGTTCGCCCGTGACCAGCACCGTGTGGCTGCCGTTGGGCATCAGGTCGGCGGCGTTGGTGTCGGCGTAGATGTCGGGGCGGGCCGCGCTGGGCGTGCCGGCCAGTTGCACCATGTCGCGCTCGCAACTGCTCTTGATCAGCGCTTGCTCGCGGCGCAGGTCGGCCAGGCCGCCCAGGCTGATCACGGTGCGCACCGGCACGGGAGCCGGCTGGAACAAGGGGCTGCTGGCCGGAATCCGGCTGCGCCCGGCGATCCACTGCACCAGCTGGCCGCCGGCCGAATGGCCCATCGCGACGATGCGGGTGGTGTCGAGCTGGTGCGCAGGGGCCTCGGCGGCCAGCTTGTCGAGGGCGGCGTTCATGTCCAGGTAGGTGCCCGGATAGCCGCCGCCTTCCTCGTCGACCCGGCGGTACTCGACGTTCCACACCGCGATGCCGCGCGCGGCAAGGGCCCCGGCCACATTGTGCATCTGGCTGATGCCGCCGTACGCCACCGTCCAGCAGCCGCCGTGCACCAGCACCACCACCGGGAACGGGCCGGGGCCGGCCGGCCGGAACAGCTCGGCGAACTGCGACGGCGCGCTGCCGTAGGCGATCTTCGCGGTCGGCGGCGGTCCGGACAGGGCCAGGTAGTCGGCCAGGGTCATCGGCGCGGCGACGGCGGCGACGGCGGCGTTGGAGGCGAGCAGGGCGGGCACCAGCAGGGCGGGGACCAGGAACGCGGGCAGGGCAGTGTTCATCGTGGGCATCGGGAGCGAAGGGAATGGCCACTATACCGAGTTCGGCCCGCGCCGGGCAAGCGCGGCCGGCGCGCGCACGATTGGCGTGGCTGTGGCAGTGTTCGGCCCTTCCATGCTAGGCTGCGAACAACAGTGAGGATGATATGCAAATTACAACGGAACAATACAAAGGTTTCACCATCGCGGTCACGCCGATGAAGGATTGCGGCGACCTGTGGGACTTCGAATACCGCATCACCAAGACCGGGCAGGGCGGGCAAGATAACGATCCGGCGCCGGCGCTCACGCGCAGCCAGACCGCGGGCGGCCATGCCACGCCTGAGATCGCCTGCCTGGCCGGCGTGGCGGTCGCGCGCATCGAGGTCGACAACCTGCTGGCGCTGGCGCAGACGCCGCCCGGCTGATCGAAAGACTCTCAGCCTCTCAGGCCAGCAGGTCGAGCTGGGCGGCCAGGTGAGCGCCTTCGTTGCTGGCGCGGCCAACCTCCCTGGCGACCGGATGCCACTCGAAGGCGTCCGGCCCGAGCGCGACCGAGCGGGCCAGTTGTTCGGCCTGCTGTGCGGACAGGTCCGGGTCGAGCCACAGTGCGGCGTCTTGCGCGCTGAAGACGATAGGACGGCGGTCGTGCACATCGACCATGCCGCCCTCGGCATCGGCGGTGATGATCACGAAGCCCGACTCGGCCGGCTGCTCGCGTTCCTTGCCGCAGGCGCCGATGGCCGCGATGAACAGGGGCTCGCGCGTCTTGAGGTGGATATGCCAGGGTTGCTTCTTGCCCTTCTCGCCGGTCCATTCGTACCAGCCGTCGGCCGGGACGATGGCGCGCCCGCTCTTGAGCAGCCGCGCCCAGTAATTGTTGGTGATTTTTTCGAGGCGCGCGTTGATCGACACCGGCAGTTTGGCGGCGGCCCAGGAGGCGCGGTAGCCCCAGAAGGCATCTTCGACGACGAGCTGCTCGTCGACCACGCGCATCAGCGGGCGCCAGGTGCCCGGCGGCGCGTTGTAGCTGGGCGCGGCTTGGGTGGCGACGCGCGGCGCGGGGCCGCGCCAGTGCATTGCCGCGACATATTCAATGGCAGTATGGTTTTGATCGAGACGTCCGCACATGCGATGTCACCTTTTACGCGTTGTCATGAGGCCGGGCGAGGCGCCCGGAAGGATCAACGATACCGTAAAAAGACCGTATGCCGCGCGCGCGCCAGCCGTGCGCCGGATGGAACAGCATTTTTGATAACCCCTAAGGAAAGGCAATTCATGTCCCACAACAATCATTCGACGACATCGCCGCAGCGCGCCCATTCCACCCCCGATCCGGACGACTTGCCGCCGACCGATCCGAAGCCGAGCCCGGTGCCGGACGACGTGCCGCCGCCGGTCAATGCCCCGGTTGAAGAGCCGGCAATGCCGGTGCCGCCGATCAAGGCTTGATGGGGTGACGGTGTTGCTCGCTGGCTGACGCGGCGCTTCGTGCAGGCTGGCCTGGCGCGTGGGCGCGCGTGGCATCCGGCGTGGGCGCGGTGCGCGCGCCGGTGTCGCGCCGGTTCGCATGGCGCGCCGCAAGCGCATGGTTGCGCCGGCGCGGTGAGGCAGGTTTACTGGCCCTTGGGCGGCACTGGATCGAGCTGATCGAGCTGTTCGCTTGGCTCATCCCGTTCGAGCGAGGCGTCGTGTTCGCGCTTATCGCGGTTCTCGCCGCCGTCGAATTGTCCGGCTGCGGAAGCGTCAGTGTCGTTATCGTTGTCGGCGTCGTCCGGGTCCGATGGCGGCAGGGGAGGGATCTGGCGAATAATTTTCTCGGTTTCAAGCTGGGATGGCGGTTTTTCGCCGCTGCCGATATCGGCCTCGTCGACGAGGGATCTGGCCTGGGCCGGATCCGGGAAGGATGAGGTGGCGTGCATGGGGATTCTCCTTTGTATAGGGGAGTGCCGCACCGGCGCGGCGCTCTGGCAATGATGCTAACAGTGCAAGCGATTCGCTGGCGCGCAGTAGGGCCGGACGCCAGGGCGGTCCTCAGGCGAGTCAATGTGTTGCTACCAGTCTACATTTGTTATATTTTGTGCTCGTCGTCACACTGCGAATGACGGCGGCTTCCTATAATTAAACCATCAAGCGACTTTTTTGTTCCGGGAGAACATGATGGGCAATTCTTTACACAACAAGATCTACCTTGGCCGTGGCTCGGTACTGCGTTCGCGCGGCGTGCAAGTGGCGTTGCTACTTTGCGCGATGCTCAGCATTGGCGCGGTCTGGTTCCTGTTCCGCACAGTAAAGTGAGTGTTGTCAGCGAATGCAGGTTGCCCCGGGCAGCCTGCGCGGTTACCATGGGGGCCGAAAATTGGCCACATGGAAATCAGCAATGAAGAACGAGAAATTAACGACAGACGAATACGACGCGCTCGGGCATATCCTGGGCGGGGCGAAGCATGACCGCTTCAACGCCTGCGTGGGGCGCAACGCGAAGCGTCTGGCGGGCCTGAAAATGATCCAGTACAGCAAAGACGGCAAGCTTGCGTTGACGGACAAGGGGCAGCAAGTGCTGTTCCTGCGCCGCTGCATCGCCGGATTGCGCGCGCTGCTGGCCGATGAGGCGGCGGTGGTTGACGCCGACGTACTGGTCTTCCTCGTCAAAAAATCCCACATCGTCGCGCTCGAAGCGGGCGGCCACAGCGTCACCGACAAAGGCCGCGAATCGCTGGCCGACATCGACGCCCAAGACAAATAAGCCCCGGCTAGTTACCGTCCTCCCAAACCGGGGTCAGACCCCCGCCCCCGTTCCCCCACCACCGGGGTCTGACCTCTGATTCGAAACATTTGACATTCTTGCCTGTATTGTCCAGGGCACGGCTCGTGCTTAACGATTCCCCGCTACATTAATACGGTCTTTGCCACCTGCGCAGCAAATAGTCTTGATATTGTTGGCTGATCAAAGCACCAGGGATTTAACAATGTTTCGAAACAGAGGTCAGACCCCGGTTGGATGGTTGCGAGGAGTCAGGACCCGTTCGAAACAGAGGTCAGACCCCGGTTGGATGGTTGCGAGGAGTCAGGACCCGGGTGGGAGGCGGGGCCGGCGCTACAGTTCGTCGCGGCGCGTGCCTTTGTAGATCAGGGTGCGGATGGCAATTTCGGAGGGGACATTCATTGCGGCCAGGAATTCTGCCGCTTGCTGCACGCCCACGCTCGGGATCGCGGCAATCGCCTGGTTGACCACGTCCCGGGTGCGGAAATCGGTGCGCGGGCTGGGCGCCTCGCTGCCTTGCGGATCGGCCCGCTGGCGCTGAAAGTCTTCACTCATGTGTGTCGCTTGGCTCGAAAAATGGCTGTCAGTCGAAGATGATAGTCTATTTTTGAACAAAGATGTCGATCTGACTACTAATACCAGGCGCTCTTTATGCTTCCACCCGCTCCGCATGCCCGGCCGTCAGCGCCAGCGGCAAGCTTTTGTGCTGGCGTAGCAGTTCTTCGAACGCGGACGCCGCCAGCGGCCGGCTGAAGTAGTAGCCTTGCATTTCGTCGCAGCCGTGGCGGCGCAGGTAGTCGAGCTGCTCGGCCGTCTCGACCCCTTCGGCAATCACCGACAGCTTCAGGTTGTGCGCCAGCGCGATGATCGAGGCGACAATCGCGGCGTCGTTGGCGTCGCGCGTGATGTCGGAGACGAACGAGCGGTCGATCTTGAGCACGTCGATCGGAAAGCGCGACAGGTACGACAGGCTCGAATAACCGGTGCCGAAGTCGTCGATCGATAAATTCACGCCGAGCGACTTCATGCTGTGCAGCAGTTCGACCGCCAGGGTGACGTCGCTCATGAACAGGCTTTCGGTCAGTTCGATCTCGAGCAGCGAGGGCGCCAGCCCGGTGCGGGCCAGCACGTCGCTGATGTCGGCCAGCAGGTTCGCCGCCCCGAACTGGCGCGCCGACAGGTTTACCGCCACCCGCAGCATGCCCAGCCCCGCGTCTTGCCAGGCTTTGTTCTGGGCGCAGGCGGTGCGCATGACCCAGGCGCCGATCGGCACGATCAGGCCCGTCTCTTCGGCCACCGAGATGAAGCGGTCGGGCGCGACCACGCCCAGTTCGGGATGCTGCCAGCGGATCAGCGCTTCCATGCCGACCACCTGGCCAGTCGCCAGGTTGACCTGCGGCTGGTAGTGCAGCACGAATTCGTTGCGTTCGAGCGCGCTGCGCAGGGCGCTTTCGATGCGCACCCGTTCCTGCGCTTCGTCGTTCATGGTCGGCGTGTAGAACTGGAAGTTGTTGCGGCCCAGTTTCTTGGCGCGGTACATGGCGATGTCGGCATGCTCGATCAGGCTGTCGGCCGGGGTGTCGTCGGTCGGGTACACGGCCACGCCTATGCTGCAGGTGACGAAAAACTCCTTGGTCCCGAGCGGCACCGGCTGCGCCACCGCGTCCATCAGGCGCTGCACCACGTCCGCTTGCAGGCGTTCTTCGTGCTCGGTGAGGATGACGACGAATTCGTCGCCCGACAGGCGTGCCACGGTGTCGGTCTCGCGCAGGGCCGCGCGCAGGCGCGCCGCCACCGTCATCAACACCACGTCGCCGGCCTTGTGGCCCATGCTGTCGTTGACGAACTTGAAGCGATCAAGGTCGATCAACAGTACCCATGCCGGCCGCTCGTAGCGCTGCGAGTACGCCACGGCCTGGCTCAGGCGGTCCGGCAGCAGGCTGCGGTTGGGCAGGCCGGTGAGCACGTCGTGCTGGGCGATGTGGCGGATGCGCTGCTCGGTGTGTTTGCGGGAGGTGATGTCGGTGCCGGTGCCCCGGTAGCCGCGGAAGGCGCCGCTGGCGTCGAACACCGGTTCGCCGTTGATGCTGAACCAGCGCGCTTCGCCCTGTTCGTCCACGGTTTCGTATTCGAGGTCGGCGAACGGTGCGCGCGCCGCCAGTTGCGCCATGTGCGCCTTGCCCCAGTCGGTTTCCCGCATGCCGGCCACGGTTTCCCAGCGCGTGCGCCCGATCAGGCGTCCGGCCGCCACGCCGCCTTTTTCGCCCACGCCGCCGGTGATGTCGACAAAGCGCAGGTCGGCGTCCTGTTCCCAGTACCAGTCGGACGACATGCTCACCAGTTGGCGGAAGCGCTGTTCGCTTTCCTGCAGGGCCGCTTCGGTGCGGCGCCGCGCCTGCACGTCGTCGATCAGGCGCTGGTTGGAGAGTTTCAGGTCGGCCGTGCGTTCGTCGACCAGCAACTGCACCCGGCGCGAGCGCTGCACCAGGGTTTGCACGAAGGCGCCGATCAGGAGCGTGAACAACAAGCCGCCGACCAGGGTCGAGATCGAGCCGGGATGGTTGTGCAACAAGGGGCGCGGGGCGGCGCTGGCCACCACGTGCCAGCGCTGGCCGGCCACGTCGAGCGCGGCGCTGTGGCGCTCGCGGTGGCCGGAGGTGGTCCATTGGCGCAGCGCACCGAGGGCCGCGCGCTGCCCGGCGGCGGCGTCCAGCCCGGCGCTGGCGTAGACCAGGTGCGCCGGGTCGGCGCTGGCGCTGGCGTACACCGCCAGTTGTATGCCGTGGTCCAGATGCAGGTCGGCGCCGCGCAGGATCTTGGCGACCAGGTCGCGCGCGAGGATGATGGCGGCGGTGTCGCCGATCAGGGCGGCACGTCGTTCGGCGGCGCTGCCCAGCGCGGCGCCGGGGCGGTACACCGGCATGATGACTTCGAAGCCGCCTTGCGGGCGCTTGTCCTGCGCCAGGCTTAACAAGCCGGTGGCGGCCGCGCGACCGCTGACGGTGGCTTGTTCGAGCGCGTTCATGACCTGCGCGTTGATGCCGACGTTCAGGCCGAAGGCCGCTTCGTTGCCCTTCATCGGTTCGAGGTAGTCGACCATGCTGTACTGCGCGCGCGGCGGCGCCGGGCGGCGTCCCTGCGCTCCCATTTCGGTGATGCGCGTGCCCGGCACGACTTGCTGCAACTCGGCTTCGACCGCCGCGCGTTCGCCGGCGCCGACCAGCCGGTGGTAGTTGAAAGCCTGGATGAAGGGGTAGCGCCGCAGCAGCGGTTGGGTGAAGTCGTGGAACTGGCGGCGCGTGACCGGGTGCACGGTGGCGAACAGCTGGTTGGTGACGGTCAGTACTTCGACCGCTTCGTCGAGCCCCTGGCGGATCGCGGCCACGCGCACGGTGGCGCGTTGCTGGAAGGCGAGTGCGAGCTTGTCGTCTTCGAGCCGGGCCACGGCCACGGCTAGCAGGACGGTGGCGGCCAGGCCAGCCCCGACAGTGAGCGCCGCCGCGACGGTGAGCGAGAACGGCAAGCGACGACGCAACATGTCCTGATTCCTAGAGTAGAGCGCGAGAAATAAGAGGGCGAGAACAGCCGGCGCGCCTTTGCGCAGCGCCCGATGCGTCGTTAGTTTGTCACAAAATGATGAAAATCGGTAAGTTGATTGATATGCAGCAACTAAAAAGCCACGTAGGCGTTGTCATTTGGAACGTTTGAAGGGGTGTTGCAGCCATGCGACGACGGCGCGCGCCAGCAGGCGGTTCAGTGCGATGCTGCCCAGGCCGCGCCGGCGCGCCACCCAGCGTTGCATGCGCAAGGCGTGCGGCAACGGCCGGGCCGGGTCGAGCCGGGCCGGGGCCTTGACCGCGAACAGGATGTGGTTGTTGCCGGCCATGCGCTCGAACCAGCAGACGCGGTCGTTGAACATCAGGCGCAGGCGCGCCAGCATGCCGGCATAGCGCGGATCGTAGCTGAAGATATTGGCCACCAGCACGCCGCCGTCGCGCAGGGCGCCGCGGCAGTCGCCGTAGAAGCGCGCCGTGCCCAGCGCCGGCGGCAGGCCGGCCGTGTCGAAGCCGTCGACCACCAGCACGTCGGCGCAGGCGCGCGCGCCGGCCAGCCAGTCGACCGCGTCGGCGTGCACCACCGTGAAGCGTTCGTCGTCGGGCGGCACGCAGAATTGCTCACGCAGGGCGATCACGTCGGCGCGCAGTTCGATCACGGTGATGCGCGCCTGCGGAAAATGGCGGTAGCAGAATTTGGCCAGCGAGCCGCCGCCCAGGCCCACCATGACGATGGCGCGCGGGCGCGGCACGAACAGGGCGAAGCACATGATGGCGCGGCAGTAGGCAAGGACCAGCGCTTGCGGGCGCGAGAGGCGCATTTCGGACTGCACGTCGCCGGGCATGAATTCGAGCGTGCGGCGGTCGCCCCGGGTGTGCACCAGCGGAGGGGCGGGGGACGGCGTGGGCGGGCGCGATGGCTCGGTCGGTGGCGGCATGGTGCAAGGTGGCGTGAGGCTCGTGCGCCAGTATAGCGGCTCGCTGCGCGGGCGCGCCACGCGCCCCTGTTGCGCCCCAGCCGTTTCTGATAAGCTGATCCTTGCCCCGGCTGTGTGTGGCCGGCTTCAAGCGGTGCGCCAGCGGCGCGGCCAACCCGGAGAGATTATGTTTTTAGACCACCCCACCATCACCGCCACCAACAGTTTCACCGAGCCCGATCGGATCGAGCGCCTGACCCGGGTCTATGGTTATGTGGTGGCGCTGGCCGACCTTGCCGGTGTCGATGGCTTCATCGAAAAGTTCACCCAGATCCACGACCACAAGGGCACCCTGATCGTGTTCTGGAACGACGCGCCCACCGAGGTGGAAAAGCAGTTCTTCGCACAAGCCTGGGCCAGCAAGATCGGTGACGGCAGCAGCAACGTCGAACACGAAGTCTGAGCTCCCACGGCGCGGCCATGGACATCACGACGATGTTGTTTGCGCTCGCGCTGGGCAACCTGAGCCTGGCCGCGGCGCTGTTCTTTTACGAGTATGAGCGCGGCAAGTCGCTGAGCTGGTCGACCTGGGCCATCGCCAAGCAATGCCAGGCCGTGGCCTGGCTGCTGTTGTATTTTAACGGCAGCGGCGTGGTGCCCGACGCGGTCTCGATCCCGGTTGGCTATGGTGTGCTGTTCGTCGGCGTGGGCCTGGAGGCGGGCGCGCTGTGGGAGTCGGCCGGACGGCTGGCCTGGCGCCGCATCGCGTATCCGGTCATGGGCCTGTCGGTGGCGCTGTTTTTGGCCTGCTACGCGATCGACGAAGCCGGCATGCGGGTGGTGGCCGGCGCGCTCATTCTCGGCGTCCTGTACCTGGCCGGCGCGGCGGCCCTGGCGCGCGGCTGGCGCGGCGGCAGCATGCTGCACCGTTTCCTGGTCATCTCGATCACCTTGCTGGCCTTGCTGGTGGCCGCGCGCGGCATCCTGGTGCTGACCATGCCCGAGGGGTGGGGGTGGTTGAGCAAGGGCTTGCTGCAGGTGCTGACTTCGGCGGCGCTGTACCTGCTGATGCTGCTCAACGGCTTCGGCTACCTGCTGCTGGCGCGCGAACACCAGCGCGTGGAACTCGATCGCCTGGCGCTGGTCGATCCCTTGACCGACCTGCCCAACCGGCGCAGCTTTTTCGCGGCGCTGGCGCCGTGGATGGCGCTGGCGCGCCGCCCCGGCCAGCCCAGTTCCCTGGTGATGCTCGACTTCGACCAGTTCAAGCGCGTCAACGACAGTTACGGCCACCCGGCCGGCGACACGGTCTTGCGCAGCGTGGCCGAGGTGTGCAAGCGCCAGCTGCGCGACAGCGATCAATTGGGGCGCCTGGTGGGCGTGGAGTTCGCCTTGCTGCTGCCGCGCACCGGCATCGATGAAGCCATGCTGGTGGCCGAGCGCATCCGGGCGGCGGTCGAGGCCAGCCCGGTCAAGACCGAGCGCGCGATGATTTCGATGACGGCCAGTTTCGGCGTGACCGTGATCCGCCCGGACGACAGCACGGTGAGCCTGTTCAAGCGCGCCGACGAGGCCCTGCGCGCCGCCAAGGAGGGTGGGCGCAACAAGGTGGTGGCGGCGCCGGCGGGCGCCGCGCCGCCAGTGTAAAGCGCGGCACTGCCAGGGCGCCGGTCATGACGGCGTCATATATCTTTGCTACTGTGATTGGTTTTGCAGCAGGAGAGCCTTGATGACAACAATACAGAAAGAGGCTTCGATGTACGCTGCCGTCGATTTAGGTTCCAACAGTTTTCGCCTGCACATCGGCAAGCACGATGGCGATGCGATCCGGGTATTGAAAAGCGTGCGCGAGCCGATCCGGCTGGCCGCCGGCCTCGATGCGAAGGGTAACCTGACCGAGGCGGCCATGCAGTCGGCGCTGGCCTGCCTGCGCAATTTCCAGGCGGTGCTCTCGGGCTACCGCCTCGACGCCGTGCGCGTGGTGGCCACCTCCACCCTGCGCGTGGCGCGCAACGGCGCCGCGTTTTTGCCGGCCGCCGAACAAGCCATCGGTTATCCGATCGAGATCATCTCGGGCGAGGAAGAAGGGCGCCTGATCTATATGGGCGTGGCCAGCGCGCTGCTTGACCCGTCCGAGCGGCGTTTGGTGATCGATATCGGCGGCGGCTCGACCGAAATCATTCTCGGACGCGGCGCCGACATCGAGCGGGTCGAGTCGTTCAGCATCGGCACGGTCAAGCAAAGCCTGTCGTTTTTTGTCGGCGGACGGATCGACGCGGCCTCGTTCGAGGCGGCCATTTTGTCGGCGCGCAGCCACTTCGAAGACGCCGCGCCGCCCTACCATCCGCAGTTCTGGACGCAGGCCTACGGTTCCTCGGGCACGATCCGGGCGATCGCCGACATCATCGCCAAAAACAACCTGGGCGACGGCAAGCTCAGTGCCGCCGGGCTCGATGCGCTCAAGCTGCGCTTCATCGCCTTCGGCCAGGTGGCGCTGATCGACATGTCGGGCCTGCGGCCGGACCGCGCCGGCACCATCATCGGCGGGCTGGCGATCCTGATCGCGCTGGTGCGCGAACTCGATATCGGCGTCATGCAACCGGTCGAAGCGGGCTTGCGCCTGGGCGTGATGTGGGACCTGTACCTGCGCTCGATGCAGCGCGACCGGCGCGAGGAATCGGTGGCGGCGCTGGCGCTCAAATTCCATGTCGACCAGGAACGCGCGCGGCGCGTGGCGCAACTGGCCAGCGACATGTACCTGCAACTGAAACCGGCCGGCGACGCCTGCGCCAAGCTGCTGCGCTGGAGCGCGCTGCTGCACGAGATGGGCATGGTGGTGTCGCAGACCGGCTACCATAAGCATGCGGCCTACATGATCGAGAACGCCGACATGCCAGGCTTCACCACGCGCGAGCAGCGCATCATGAGCAAGTTGATCTTGGCGCAGAAGGGCAACCTGCGCAAGGTGTCCGAGGCGCTGGCCGATACCGACTTCGCCAAGGCGGTCCTGGCGCTGCGCGTGGCGATCCTGCTGATGCACGCGCGGATCGACGCCGACGCCGGGGAGCTCAAGCTGCGCATGAAGAACCGCATCGACCTCGAGATCCGGCGCGAGTGGGTGGGCAGCCATCCGACGGTGTCGTACTGGATCGAAAAAGAGCAGGAATGGTGGGACGAAGTCGGAGTCGATTTCAGCGTGCGCAGCGTGGCGTAGTTCCCACGAAGGGCATCGCTAGTTAGGATTTTTGTATCAAACGCCTATCGGTGGTGGCATAATTGCCAACGCCTGATCGGAGAACGGCGTTTGTACGACAAAAATAAGAGGTGACCTTGACCCAGGCCCCCTACGGATATACCGTGATCGACACCTTGCGCGCGGACCAGCAGTCGGTCCTGCTGCGCGCGGTGCGCGACGCCGACCGCCTGCCGGTGCTGCTGGTGGTGCGCGCGGCAGCGCACCCTGATGCACCCTGCATGGAGCACGAATTCGCCCTGCGCGACTTGCTCGACAGCGCCTGGGCCGCAACGCCGCTGGCGCTGTTCCACAACGGCGCTCACGCCGATGGCGCCAGCGTCACCCTGGTGCTGGCCGACAGCGGCGGCGCGCCGCTCGACCTGCCCGCAAGCCCGCTCGACCTGCCCGATTTTCTGACGCTGGCGGCCGCCATCACGCTGGCGGTGTCGCATGCGCACCACAGTCGCCTGGTGCACCGTGACCTGGCCGCATCCCACATCCTGTTCGACCCGGCCACCGCCGGCGTGCGCCTGACCGGCTTTGGGCGCGCCACGCCGCTCGACGCGCCGGCCGACCCGCAGGCGGACCTGGTGCGGCTCGGCCAGGTGCTGTATCACCTGCTCAGCGGCGAGCCCGCGCCCGCTGCGGCCACGGGCGATGCCGAGGAGCAGGAGCAGCCCCGGCGCCGTCCGGGGGTGGACCGCATCTGTTCCTCGATCGTGGCGCGCCTGCTCGCGCCCGACCCGGCGCAGCGTTACCAGAGCGCGGCCGGGCTGTACGCCGACCTGCAGCACTGCCGCTCGATGCTCGAAGCGCAGGGCCGGGTCGAACCGTTCGTGCTCGGTTGCCACGACGGCGCGCTGCGCGTGCGCATTCCGGCCCAGCTGGTCGGGCGCGCGCCGCAACTGGCGTTGCTGAGCGAGGCGCACCGGCGCGCGGCGGCCGGCGCGGCGCCGCAACTGGTGCTGGTGTCGGGTCGCGCCGGCACCGGCAAGTCGGCGCTGGTGACGGCGCTGCGCCATTCCGAGGCGGCGGCCGGGGCCACCGTCATCGCCGGCAAATTCGACCAGCGCCAGCGCGACATCCCGTACGCCTCCCTGGCCCAGGCCTTCCAGTCGCTGGTACGCGAGCGCCTGCGCGAGGGCGAGGCCGCGCTGGCGCCGTGGCGCAGCGCGCTGACAGGGGCCCTGGGGGCGGACGCGCGCCTGATGCTCGACCTGATTCCCGAGCTGGCGCTGGTGATCGGCGCCCATCCGACTCCGCCGCCGCTGGCGCCGCCGGAAGCGCAGAGCCGTTTCGACAGCGTGTTCCGGCGCTTCCTGCAAGCCTGCCGGCGCCCCGGCACGGCGCTGCTGCTGTGCCTCGATGACGTGCAGTGGATCGACCCGGCCAGCCTGAAGCTGCTCTCGCACCTGCTCACCCATCCCGGCATGGACCACGTGCTGGCGATCTGTGCGTGGCGCACGCGCGCGGAGGGCGGCGGGCACCCGATGGCGCTGGCGCACGACGCCATGCTGGCCGCCGGCGCCGGGGTGCGTGCCGACGTCAACGAAATCGTGCTCGATGCGCTGGACCGTACGCAGGCCTGCGAACTGGTGGCCGCGGCGCTCGATTGCGCCAGCGCCGAAGCGGCCCCGCTGGCGGCGCTGGTGTTCCCCAAGACGGCCGGCAATCCGTTCTTCACCTTGCAGTTCCTGACCCGCCTCGGCGAAAACCGCCTGCTGCGGTTTAACGACGATTGCGCGCGCTGGGAGTGGGATGCGCAGGCGATTGCCGCGCGCGCGTTTTCCGACAACGTGATCGACCTGATGGTGGCGCGCCTGGGGCAACTGCCCGGCTGCACCCTGGACCTGGTCAAGCTGCTCGCTTGCCTCGGCCCCGACGCGGGACTGGACACCATCGCGCTGGTGTCGGGCATGTCGCTGCTCGAGACCGACGAAACCCTGTGGCCGGCCGCGCGCCTCGGACTGATCGTGCGCAAGCCGGGCACCTACCGCTTCGCCCACGACCGCGTGCAGGAAGGCGCGTACTCGATGATCGCGCCGTCGTCGCTGCCTGAACGGCACCTGCACATCGGGCGCCTGCTGCGCGAGAGCGTGGCGCCGGAGGCGCTCGACCAGCACGTGTTCGACATCGTGCATCACCTGAACCGGGCGCGCGCGGCGATCACCGCGCCGCGCGAGCTGCGCGACCTGGCGCACCTGAACGCGCTGGCCGGGGCCAAGGCGCGCAACGCCATCGCCTATGATTCGGCGCGCAATTATTTCAGCCTGGCGGCCGGCCTGACTCCCGCGCGCGCATGGAAAGACGACCTGGACGCCACCTACGCCATGTACGCCGCGCTGGCCGAATGCGAATACCTGTGCGGCCGCCTGGAGCGCGCCGGGCGCCTGTTCGAGCTGCTGGTGGAGCAGGCGCGCTCGCGCATCGACCTGGCCCGGGTGGCCTTGCTGCGCCTGGCCGTGTACCAGCTGCGCGGGCGCTTCGACCAGGCGGTATCGGTGGCGCTCGACGCGCTGGCCCTGTTCGGCGTGAGCTTCCCGTCGGTGCGCGCCGAAATCGACTGGGCCCTGGGCGAAGAACGCGCCGAGATTGCGCAGCGCATGGCCGGGCGCGACATCGCCAGCCTGGGCGCGCTGCCGGCGAGCACCGATCCGGAAGTGGCGATCGTGTCGGAACTGCTGTCCGACGTCGGCTCGGCGGTGTTTTCGTCGCGCCCGGAGCTGTACTTCCTGCTGGCGGCCAAGGCGCTCAACCACACGCTCACGCACGGGCGCACCGAATCGTCCTGCATGACCTATTCGCGTTACGCGATCCTGCTGGTGTCGCTGGGTGCGATCGACGATGCCTTCGCGTTTTCGGCGCTGGCCATCGAGCAGGTGCAGTTCAACGCGCCGCCGTCCAAGCGCAGCGGGCGCCTGCGCTTCGTGCATGCGGCCTATATCCACTCGTGGCGCGACCCGATCGCCACCAGCGTCGAGCCGCTGCGCGACGCGTTTGCCAGCTGCGAACGCGCCGGCGACCTGCCGCACGCCGGCTACGCGGCCCATGTCGCGACCTGGAATGCGTTCGAGGCCGGCCTGCCGCTGGCCACGGTGCGCCAGATGGCGGCGCACTACCAGGGCTTCGCGCGGCGCCACGGCAATCAGGTGCTGCTGCGCCTGTTGCGCGGTTACGAACAACTGGCCGTGACCTTGATCGGCGTGGATGACGCCGACGATGCCGGTGGCGCGATCGCCGACTTCGGCCAGGGCAGTTTCGGTGCGGCGCGCGCGCGTTATCTGCTGATGCGGCAGGTGGCCGCCTTTACCTTCGGCCGCTACGACGAAGCGCTGGAGGCGGCCGAAGCGGCGGCGGCCAACCTGCATTTCTTCCTCGCCTCATTCAACGAAACCACCCATCACTTTTATCACGCGCTGGCGATGACGGCGTTGTACCGCGCGGCCCCGCCGGCGCGCCGGCGCCGCCTGCTCGAAGCGGTGTGCGACAAGTACGCGCTGCTGGCCGGGTGGGCGGCGTCGTGCCCTGTCAACTTCGCCAACCGCTATCTGCTGGTGGGCGCCGAACTGGCGCGCATTGACGGCAATCCAGCTGCGGCGATGGATGGCTACGAGGCGGCGATCGCATCGGCCACGGCGGGCGGTTTCGTGCAGAACGCGGCGCTGGCCTGCGAACTGGCGGCGGCTTGCTGCCGCGAACGCGGCGAGTTCGCCGGGGCCGTCGCGTACGGGCGGCGCGCATTGCAGGCCTGGGACGACTGGGGTGCGCTGGCCAAGGTGCGCGACTTGCTGCGCCGCTATCCGGAGTTGGCGAAATCACATACAGAGTGACGCAATCCTGCAAATATTTCTTTGTGGATTGTGATCCACGTCAATATTCGGGGCAGGGCGGGGCGCACTGTGCGGCATTCTGCGCCGAGTTGCCGTAATGTTGCATTAACTCAAAAAAAGTGCTGCGCGTCGGCAATTGAGTAAATCGTATATACTGTTTAAATCGATATTCAACGGAGTCACTCAATGACCAAGACAGCAAGCGCAAAAGCCAACGGACACGCCATTCCCGACCTGAAAGAGGTGGCCCCGGCCGCACGCGCCACCAGGACGGCGCCGAAGAAAGCCGGCGCAACGACGGCGACGACAAAGAAAACCGGCGCGACGAAGGCGGCACCGGCCAAGCCGGCCGCGACGACGCCTGAAGCGCCACGCGCCAAGGCGGCGGCCAAAGCGCCGGCCAAGGCTAGCGCCCGGGCGCCGCTCAAAGCGACTGTAAAGACCCCGGCGGCGCCGGGCAAGGGCGCCGTTAAAGCGGCGCCAGTCAAGCCGGCGGCGGCCAAGCCGATTGCAGCCAAGGCGGTAGCGGCCAAACCGGCAGCGGTGAAGCCTGCGGCAGCGAAGACGATTGCAGCCAAGCCGGCAAGCGCCAAGGCGGCCCCGAAACGCAGCGCGGCCACGCCAGCGAAGGCGGCGCCCAGGCAGGCCACGCCAGCGGCCGACGTCGACGCCGGCGCGCGCGAGAAGGCGCGCAAGCCCAAGCTGGTGCGCGACAGCTTCACCATGCCGGAGCAAGAGTACGCGGTGCTCGGCCAGGTCAAGAAAGCCTGCCTGAAAGCCGGCTTCGAGATCAAGAAGAGCGAACTGCTGCGCATCGGCGTGGCCCTGATCAGCGACCTCGATATCGCGACCTTGCAAAAAGTGCTGTCGAGCCTTCCGCAGCTCAAGACCGGCCGCCCGAAAAGCGAATAAGCCGGCAGCGCGCGTGTCATCAAGGTGACACGCGCTTGTCACTGGCATGACAAATTATGCAGTTAGTCTGTGCTTCGTTGCTACTCAAAAGGACGAAGCATGCACAACCTCCATTCCTCTCCAGAGACAAAGTCGGTCGCCCCGCGGCTGATCCTGAGCCTGGCATCGACGCCGGCCGAAGTGCGCGAAGTGCAGCGCCTGCGCTACAAGGTCTTCATCGAGACGATGGGCCTGGCCGCGCTGGTCAACGCCGAGCGGCTCGACCGCGACGAATTCGACGAGCATTGCGACCATCTGATCGTGCGCGACGCCTCCACCCTGAAAGTGGTGGGCACCTACCGCGTGCTCAGTCCCGCGAGGGCGCGCCTGGTCGGCCGCCTGTACGCCGAAAACGAATTCGACCTCGGTCGCCTGAACCATCTGCGCAACCGCATCATCGAAGCGGGACGCGCCTGCATCCATCCCAAATACCGGGGCGGCAGCGTGATCATGCTGCTGTGGGCCGGGCTGGCCGACTACATGCGGCGCGAGCGCTGCGATTTTCTGGCCGGTTGCGCCAGCATGAGCGTGGCCGACGGCGGCCACAATGCGGTGGCGGTGTACCAGTCGCTGATCTACAAGCACGCCGCGCCGGCTGAATACCGGGTCACCCCGCATTTGCCGTTCCCGATCCGCGCTTTGGCGCCGGCGGCCAGGGCGCAGGTGCCGGCGCTGGTCAAGGGCTATATGCGATCGGGCGCCTGGCTGTGCGGCGAGCCGGCCTGGGATCCTGATTTCGAGAGTGCGGATTTGTTCTTGCTGCTGCCGCTGGCGAACCTGGACAGCCGCTATGCGCGGCATTACGGGGTGGAGTAGCTGGCGTCCGCACGGGGGCTCGGTGTGGATGCAGTGGGAATGCGAAGAGATACAGCGTTACCATGTGCCGCTACAACGGGCGCCGGACAATGCGCTGCCGGCGCCAAGCAGCACGCTTTACCGCCTAGTGCATTGACGCGTTGGACAAGTCCTTCAAGTCGCGGATGCTCATATCCGACTTTTCGTGCATGCGCAGCAAAATCGTCGCACCCACGGCCAGTTTCCGATGACGGATCTTGCTGATGATTGGCGGCTGCACTTCCAGCACGCGGCACAACTCCGCATCGTTCTTGAGGTTCATCTTTTCGATCAAGGTGTCGAGCAGCTTGTTCGGCACAAAGCTCGATGGTTCGAGCGCTCGAGCGCGGTTCATCGCCTCGATCATTTCCAGTTTCTTTTGCCGTACGTTCATCGTACTCCTCCAAAGATTATTTTTTCATTGATGGGGGACTGATCGACTGTTGGTCAACTTCAACCCGTTTGTTACATTCTGATATATTTCATGCATCGCGGGTTTGGTTCGATGATACTACCGAAAGAATATACTCGCAGCAAAGTTGATAAATTAAACGACGGAAATGCGGCTTTTAACGCACATCTTGCACAATTTGCAATCCTGAGCGGGTCAAAATGAGGGTTTTGTCGGCTTGAGCGGCTGCGGCGTGAGAATGTGTGACCATGATGGCGGTCGCGCCGCTGGCTTTTACCTCGTTGCGCAGCAAGGCCAGAATGCTGTCGGCGGTCTCGGGATCGAGATTTCCGGTTGGTTCGTCGGCCAGCACCAGGGCCGGGCGGTGCACCAGCGCGCGCGCGATCGCCACGCGCTGCATTTCGCCGCCGGAGAGCTGGCGCGGGAAATCGCCGCCACGTCCTTTCAACCCGACCGCGGCCAGCATGGCGCCGGCGCGTTCCTGGCTTTGGCCGTTCAACAGCAGCGGCAGGGCCACATTCTGTTCCAGGGTCAGGTGCGGCAGCACGTGGAATGCCTGGAAGATGAAACCCATGCGCGTGCGGCGCAAGCTGGTGGCGGCATTGTCGTCGAGCGCCGACATGCTCTGGCCGTCGATCAGGATTTCGCCGCTGTCGGGCGCATCGAGCCCGGCGATGAGGTTCAGCAGGGTCGACTTGCCGACCCCGGATTCGCCCATGATGGCGACGAATTGACCAGCCTCGAATTGGTGCGACAGGCGGTTCAGGACAGGGCGGCCGTTGTAGTTTTTGGCGAGATCGCGCAGTTCGAGCATGGGTGTGGTCAGTCCTGTGAATACGATTAACGGGTCAGGGCGCGGCGCAGCGCAAAGCTGGCCGCATCGACCAGCGCCACCAGCAGCAGCATGGCGATGATGACGGTGGCCGCGCTTTGCATCTGGAACAGCGACAGGTGAAATTTGAGCATCTGGCCAAGGCCGCCGGCGCCGACCACGCCCAGCACGGCGGCGGCGCGGATATTGTTCTCCCAGCGGTACAGGGTGTACGAGAGCATCTGGGGCAGCGTTTGCGGCAGGGTGGCGTAGCAGAACGCGGCGCCGGGCGAGGCGCCGTTGGCAAGCAGCGAGCGTTCCGGGTGCGGGTCGGTGTTTTCCAGCGCATCGGCGAACAGGCGTCCGAGCACGCCGCTGGTGTGCGCCGCCAGCGCCAGGGTGCCGGCGAACGGCCCCAAACCGGCGGCCACCAGCAGCAGCGAGGCCCATACCAGTTCCGGAATCGAGCGCAGCACGTTGAGCAGGGCGCGCGCGACGGCGCGCTGGATGCGGCCGAAGCGCCCCGCGGCCGACATCGACAGCGCCAGGCCGCCGCCCACCGCCAGCAGGGTGCCGATGGCCGACATCGACAGCGTTTCCAGGGCGGCCAGCGCGGTCTTGCGCAAGAACGCCGGCGCGGTCTCGGGCGGGGCGAAGCCGGCCAAAAATTCCATCGTCACCGTGGCCGCGTCGGGCGAGAAAAAGGCCGACCATTGCAGCGGCAGCGAGGCGAAGCTGGCCACCACCAGCGCCAGCAGGGATGCGCCGAGCAGCCAGGTCGACCACTGGCGCGGCGGGGCGGAAGGCAGGCGGCGCGTCATCCGAGCCTGGCGCGCAACAGTTTGGAGACCCAGTCGGCCAGCGCCACCAGCAGCACGAACATGATCAGCATGGTGCACACTTCGCCGCCGGCCATCATGCGGGTCGATTCATCCATGCGCTGACCGAGTCCGCCGGCGCCCACGAAACCGATCACCGCCGAGCCGCGGATGGCGCACTCCCAGCGGTAGACGGTGTACGACACCAGTTCGGCGCCCGATTCGGGCAAGGCGCCGTACAGCAGGGCGGCCAGGCGCGAGGCGCCGTTCGCCAGCAGCGTTTCGGTGGCGTGGGCGTCGGACGATTCGAGGATTTCGGCGTACACCTTGCCCAGCATGCCGCAGTAAGTGAGCGCAATGGCCAGCACGCCGGCGGTCGGGCCAAGGCCCACCACGCGCACGAACAGGATTGCCCATACCAGTTCGGGCACGCTGCGCAGCAGCACCAGCACCCAGCGCACCAGCTGGCGCAGCGCGCTGGCGGCCCAGTGCATGCGCCCCGTGCCCAGGCGCGAGACCGACAGGCGCTCGGTGACGATCAGGGTGGCGGGAATGGCGCCGAGCAGCGCCAGGGTCAGGCCGGCGGTGGCGATGGCCACCGTTTGCCAGGTTTCGCGCAGCACCATCGACAAAAACTCGGGCGAATGGGCCGGCGTCAGGAAGCCGATCAAAAAACCGCCGGCGGCCTTCAGGCTTTGCAGGTCGAACAGGATCCACGGTTTGAATTCGCTCAACACCATGGCGGGCCATAGCAGCGCCGCGCCAATGACGACCATGGCCACGCGCGCATGCCATGCCGGGTCCGGATGTTGTTGGAGGGAAGGGGGCATGCGCTGCGGGCAGGCTAAAAGCAGGCGCCGATGGCCAGGCGATCAGGCGTCGCGTGCGTTTCGTGCGGATGCGGCGTGACCGATTCGTTCTGGTACAGGGCGGCGATCATGGCGTCGCTGACGTCGTCGCGCGCGCAATCGAACACGATGCGGCCGTCGCGCAGCCCGACGATGCGGGCAAAATTGGCGCGCGCCATCTCCACCTGGTGCAGGCTGCAGATCAGGGTGGCGTTACGCCTTGCCGCCTCTTGCTGCAGGGCCGAGAGGGTCAGTTGCGACAGCGCCGGGTCGAGCGCGGAGAGCGGCTCGTCGACCAGGAACACCTTGGCCGACGAGAGCAGCAGGCGCGCCAGGCCGCAGCGCTGGCGCTCGCCGCCCGACAAGCGGTCGACCCGCGCATACAGTTTGTCGCCAAGGCCGAAGCGGGCCAGCGCATCGTAGGCGGCATCCGGATCGAGTGGCTTGAACAAGGAGGACAGCGCCTGGAGCAGGCTCCAGTGCGGCAGGCGCGCCGCCAGCACCGCGCTGACCACGCGCTGGCGCGGCGGCAGGGGCGGCGTTTGCGGCGCCAGGAACAGGTTGGCGCGCAGGCGGTGGCGCGCCTTGCCGCTCAAGGCCCATGGGTGCCGGCCGAAGGCCTGGAACACGCCGTCGGCCGGCGCGTGGGCGCACGCCAGGGTGTGCAGCAAGGTGGTCTTGCCGGCGCCGGAAGGGCCGATCACGGCCAGTTGCTCGCCTTGTTCCACCACCAGGTCGATCGCGTGCAGCGCAGGCGCGCGCGTGCCGGCCTGGTGACGCACGGTGAGTTTTTCGAGCCGGTAGGTGGTCATGCGCGAGCGTCGCTTGCTTACTTGAGCAGCTTGGCGCTGCGCGCGGCCGCTTCGATGGACTTGTAATTGTCGGGCGTGGTCGGCACGAACTTGGAGGCTTTTTGCAGCTCCAGGATTTCCTTGCCTTCAGGCGTGGACTTGTCGAGGGCGAGGAAGGCGTCGGTCAGCTTCTTTTTCATCGCGGCCGGCATGTCGGAGCGTACGCTCCAGTTGTAGTCGAAGTAGCCGGGGGTGGTGTAGAACACGCGCACGGCGGCCGGATCGACCTTCTTCTCGGCGACCAGTTTTTCCCAGACCGAGATATTGAGCGCGCCCGCGTCGACCTTGCCGCCGGCGACAGCGGCCACGGTGGCGTCGTGCGCGCCGGAGTAGGCCACGCGTTTGAGGTCGGCGTCCGGATCGATCTTGGCGGCCAGCAGGTACGAGCGCGGCATCAGGTGGCCCGAGGTTGACGACTCGGAACCGAAGCTCAGGGTCTTGCCCTTGAGGTCATCGAGCTTGTTGATGTCGGCCTTGGTGGTGACGAACACCGAGCGGAAGGCGGTATCTTCCTGGCGCTGCACCAGCGGCGTGACCTGGCCCTTGCTGCGCACATTGGCCTGCACGAAGGTGAAGCCGCCGAACCAGACCAGGTCGAGGCGCTTGTTGACCAGGCCTTCGACGGCGGCCGGATAATCGGTGACCGGGGTGAATTCGACTTTCAGGCCGGTGGCCTTGGCCAGGTAGTCGCCCAGCGGCTTGAACTTGCGCTGCAATTCGGTCGGCGCTTCGTCGGGAATGGCCGACACGCGCAGCACGCCCGGAGTGACTTGGGCGAGGGCGCTGGCGCCGGCCAGCAGCAAGGTGGCGCCGATTGATGCAGCCAGCATGGTTTTAAGGGTGCGCCGGGTGGAGAAATTGGTCATGGTAGCCTGTCTTGGGAAGGTCGATGGGGGAGCCGGCCAGCGAGCACGCTTGAACGCCGGGTGGACCGTGAAATACGGGATATTCAGCTATGATAACAAAAACACCCACGCAGCGATTTCGATTGACCAATAAAACTATGCCGACCTCCAGCCTGGCCGATGCGCGCGACGCGCGCTCGGGCGACGCCATTGCCTCCGAACTGCGTGCCGGCCTGCTCGGCAGGGAGGCGGCGATTTCGCCCAAATTTCTCTACGACGCGCTCGGTTCGCGCCTGTTCGAGGCCATTTGCGAACTGCCCGAGTATTATCCGACCCGCACCGAGGCGTCCATCGCGGTGCGCCACGGGGCCGAGATCGCGCGCGCTGTCGGTCCCGGCGCCACCATGATCGACCTGGGCGCGGGCAACTGCGCCAAGGCGGCGCGCCTGTTCCCGCTGCTGCATCCGGCCCAGTATGTGGCCATCGATATCTCGGTCGATTTCCTGCGCGAGTCGATCGAGCGGCTGCAACAGCGCTTTCCGCATATCGAGATGACCGGGCTGGGGCTCGATTTTTCGGAGGGGCTTGCGTTGCCGGGCGTGGTGCGTGCGGAAAAGCGGCTGTTTTTCTATCCCGGTTCGTCGATCGGCAACTACACGCCGGAGCAGGCGCGCGCTTTCCTGCGCCGCTTGCGCGACGGCTGCGATGACGATGGCGCGCTGCTGATCGGGATCGACCTGGTCAAGGACGCCGCCACCCTCGACGCGGCCTACGACGACGCCATCGGCGTCACGGCGGCCTTTAACCTGAACATCCTGCGCCACGTGAACGAGCTCATCGGCGCAGATTTCAACGTGGCGCAGTGGCGTCACCGCGGCTTTTTCAATCCCATCGAGAGCCGGGTCGAGATGCACCTCGAAGCGCGCGAAGCTTTGAGCGTGCGCTGGCCGGGCGGCGAACGATTTTTTACGGCGGGCGAGCGTATTCATACCGAGAACAGTTACAAGTACCGCCAGAGCGCGGCGGTCGGCCTGTTGGAACAGGGCGGATTTCGCAGCGTGCATGTGTGGACCGATCCCGATCAGTGGTTCGCGGTCGTCTACGCGCGTGCGATACCGCGATGAGCATGCGCGATCTCTACGACGGCGTGCGCAAACGCTCGCTGATGCTGGCCGAACCGCTCTCGGACGAAGACTGCGGCGCCCAGTCGATGCCCGACGCCAGCCCGGTCAAATGGCACCTGGCGCATACCACCTGGTTTTTCGAGACGTTCATACTAGAGCGCTTCGAAGAAGGCTTCGCGCCGTTTCATCCGGCCTTCCGGGTCCTGTTCAACTCCTATTACAACGGCATCGGCGAGCGCCATCCGCGCGCCCAGCGCTCCTTGCTGACCCGTCCCGCCATGCGCGAGGTGCGCGCTTACCGCGCCAATGTGGATGCGCGCGTGGCGCGTTTGCTGGCGGCGCAGCCGGACGACGACCTGCTGCGCCTGCTGGAACTCGGTTTGCAGCACGAGCAGCAGCACCAGGAACTCATTCTCACCGATGTGAAGCACATGCTGGCGCAGAACGCCATGTGGCCCGCGTATATGGATAGCGCGCTGCCACGTTCGCCATCGGCCGCGCCGCTGGCGTGGATCGCTTTTGACGGCGGCCTGGCCGACATCGGCCACGCGGATGCCGGCTTTTGCTTCGATAACGAACTGCCGCGCCACCGCCAGTATGTGGCGCCGTTTGCGCTGGCCTCGCGCCTGGTCACCAATGGCGAATACCTGACCTTCATCGAGGCCGGCGGCTACCGCGAGCCGGCGCTGTGGTTGTCCGAGGGCTGGGACCGCGTGTGCGAGCTGACACTGGCGCACCCGCTGTACTGGCAGCGCGACGCGCACGGGCAGTGGCACGAATTTACCCTGCACGGCTTGCTGCCGCTCGATCCTGCGCGGCCGGTCACGCATCTGTCACTGTATGAAGCCGACGCCTTCGCGCACTGGATGGGCGCGCGCCTGCCGACCGAGGCCGAGTGGGAAGTCGCCTGCGCCGGCATCGGCACGCTCGCGGGCGGTTTGCATCCGGCTTGCGCGCCGCATGGCGAGGGCTTGCGGCAGATGTTCGGCGAGTGCTGGCAGTGGACCAGCAGCAGTTACGCGCCGTATCCCGGCTACGCCTGCGCGCCCGGCGCGCTGGGCGAATACAACGGCAAATTCATGCTCAACCAATACGTGCTGCGCGGCTCCTCGTGCGCCACGCCGCCGGGGCATGCGCGCGCCAGCTACCGCAACTTCTTCCCGGCCGGCGCGCGCTGGCAGTTCACCGGCATCAGGCTCGCGCGATGAAGGGCACCAGAGGTTTGCGCTTGCGTATATTGAACCGCCGGGCCAACGCGTATGTGCTCGGCCATCCGCTCGAATTCGCGTGGCGTACGCTCAAGGGCTTCAAGGCCAACCAGGGCTTGCTGCTGGCCGGCGCGGTGGCCTATTACGCTTTGCTGTCGATCGTGCCGTTCCTGATGCTGGTGGTGGTGGCGCTGTCGCACTTCATCGACCAGGCCGAGTTGCTCTCGACCCTGGGTCGCTACCTGGAGTGGCTGGTGCCGGGGCAGTCGAAAGCCATCGTGGGCGAACTGGCGCACTTCATGGACGATCGCGACCTGGTGACCTGGGTGCTGTTCGCCAGCATGCTGTTTTTTAGCTCGCTCGCCTTCACCGCGCTGGAAAACGCGATGAGCGTGATCTTCCATCACCGCGTGGCGATCCGGCGGCGGCGCTTTTTGATATCGGCGATCCTGCCTTACTGTTATATCCTTGCGCTCGGCGCGGGTATCATGATCGTGACGCTGGTGGCGGGCACCTTGCAGGTGATGGGCGAGGAGAGCGTGCACTTTCTCGGCTACGAATGGTCGCTCGGCGGGGTCTCGGGCGTGCTGCTGTACTGCCTGGGACTGAGCGGGGAAATCCTGGTGCTCAGTTCCATCTACCTGGTAATGCCGGTGGGGCGGCTGTCGCTGTCGCACGCGCTTATTGGCGGCGTGACGGCGGCGCTGCTGTGGGAAATCGCGCGCCATGTGCTGGTCTGGTACTTTTCGACCTTGTCGCAGGTGAATTTGGTGTACGGGTCGATGACGACCGCGATCGTGGTCATGTTCAGCCTGGAGATCGGGGCGACCTTGCTGCTGTTCGGCGCGCAGGTGATTTCGGAATACGAGCGGGCCGGGCGCAATGAGCAGAACAAGGAACCGATACCGATGACGACGCGGTCGGCCGATTGATTGCGCAAGAGAGCGACAACAAGATAGCGAGAATAGAGCGATAAAGTTTGCTGCATCGCACAAACGTGTGCTACACTACGTTCAGTGGTGAGGTTCAAATGAACCGAAACCCTATCCGGAGCCTGCACCGCCGCGCAATATGTGTAATGTCGCAAGGTAGATGGTCGCAACCGCCTGGATTTGTAATTCCGAATACGGTAGTCGATTTACACGTCAGGGCACCACGCAGATAGCATGGGCGCCTGGGACACGATTAAAGCATTGGTACTACATTGGATTAGAGCTCGCTTCGGCGGGCTTTTTTTTCGTCCGTTTTTTACTTCAGGATGCGCGCATGGTGAGCAGGGCGATGCGCCGGCGCCGGCAGAGCTTTGTCGATAGGGCTGTCAGGGACGCGCCGCCAGGACGCGCCCCGGCCAAGCGGCGCGGCCATCGTTCACGAACTCAGGCGGAAAACGTCGTTCGTCCCGGCGCCGCGCCGGCCGGCAAGCCGGGGTTCTGCAGCGGCAGGCCGAACTGCTCGAACGGAATGTCGCTCATGAAGGTCCACCAGGCGGAATGCACGGTGCGGGCATCGCTGACCGGGTCGTCCGCCGGCACGCGTTCGATGTCGAATGCGCAGTCGATGCTGCAATCGCAGTTGGCGGCGGCCGTCAGGCCGCGCCAGTCGGGCGGCGGCGTCATCTTGTTCATATGCGCAGATACGCCGACCATCCTGGCGCGCAGGCCGGTGCTGGCGGTCCAGTCGATGTCGCAGGTGTTGAGCCATGCATGATAGATCCGGGTGGTTCCCAGTTCCTTGCGCAGGCGGGCCATTTCGTGCTCGCTCAGAAAACCATCTTGCTTGAGTGCCCAGAAGGTGCCGGTTTCTTGCCAGTAGGCGACCGCCTTGAGGGTTGCGCTACCGCTGCGCGCGCCCAGGGCTCGGGTGACTGCAGCTTGCAGCTCGGATTTGTTGGAATAATCTGGCATGGGGTTCTCCGTTTCGACGTCATTCGTATGGGATCAACATGCAACGCTTACTCGGATTCTTCCCGGGCTTGGTGAGGGCGATGCCGGACTGTGGCTCGCCTGGAAGCGCATGCTTGTAATATGATCTATATCAAGTTCCGTGCCAGCGCCGGAGCGGGCTGGATTTTCGCTCCCTGCCCGGCGGCATGGCAAAGTGCCGCTGCGCGAGCGTGTCAACATCGGTCTTTTTACATGCAAGCGATTACACCTGATTGTAAAGACGATCCATCCTGGCGTGTGGCTTTACATGCTGGCGCTGGCTGCCAGCAGCCCACTTCCATTAACCAGCTTCAGGCCCCTGAAGCACTGCGACGAATGCGTAAGCCAAACCTCATGATTGCAGAAACCTACCCCAGGCCGGAATTGATTCTCGCCGTCACCTGTTCACATTGCTCACAGGAAGCCTCGGTCTCGGTTGGCTATGGCGACCACGCCGGCACCCTGCGCATTTGCGAGGAATTCCATTGCGTTCACTGCGGGCGGAGGTGGCATGCGGACGACACGGGATTCCTGCAGCCGGGGCCACGCGCGCGCATGCTCGAGGCATTCGGCGAGTGGACGGTCTCGATGGGGCGGGCGAGGTCGACATTCGACACCGTCAAGGTGCTGCGCGCTGCCCTCGGCCTCGAACTGGTCGCCGCATATGCCTTGCTCAAGCATGAATCGGGGATCGTGTTCGCCGGGACGGTGCAGGAGTGCGAGTGGCTGACGCGATTGCTAGAAAAGGCCGGGGAAAGCCCGATGATGAACGCGCTGACGCCGATGTCGGAGAGCTGCCGCAATGGGTAATATGCAGTTGATATTTGACGCGACGACGTACGAGTATCTGAGAAAAATGCGATGGACCCCGCATCGCGAGGTTCTTCCGGCACCATTTCTCGCCTGCTTGGTCGCCGACGGCTATACGGTATTCCCTAAGGCAAAACAGTTCTTTCAGCGCTTTGGCGGACTGGGGGGCGACATGCCCGCGTACCGGGTTGAGGGTGCGCTCGATCGTATCGATTTCGATCCGGCGCGTGCCATCGCTTGTACCTGCCGCGAGACGGTGCGCGAGTACGAAGCGCGCGTGCAAGAACAACTGGCCGTGATCGGCATGGCGTATAACGGCTACATGACCTTGCTGTTATCTGAGTCCGGCCGCATGTTCGGCGGCTACGACGACTTTCTGTGCCTGATCGGTACCGATGTGCAGGACGGCATGAACAAGCTGTTCAACCGGCGCCAGATGCCGGAATTGCCGTAGGCGTACGGTGCCCTGCACCGAATACAACAGCGTGTGCCCCGCAGGCAGGAAGCTCTCCTCGAAAATGGTACATTGGCTGTAACGACAGAGGAGAGGCCCATGCCAAAAATCCACGCGATTATCTTCGATCTGTACGGCACCTTGTACGACGTGCATTCGGTGTCCCAAGCCTGCGAGCAAGCCTACCCCGGCCATGGCGAGTCCATCGCCCGCCTGTGGCGCCAGACCCAGATGGACTACACCTGGCTGCGCAGCCTGATGGAGCGATACGCCGATTTCGACACCGTCACCGAAGACGCCCTGCGCTTTACCTGCGCCAAACTGGGCCTGCCGCTGCTGGCCGGCACCGTGCGCCAGCTCAGCGACCAGTACCTGCGGCTCGACCCCCATCCCGAAACCCCGGCCACCCTGCGCCGCCTGCGCGACGCCGGCGTGCCGATGCTGATCGCCTCGAACGGCTCGCGCCACACCATCAACCAGGTGGTGGCGAATTCGGGCTTGAAATGGGCCTTCGGCCAGTTCGTCAGTGTCGATGAGGTCGAGGTGTTCAAGCCGCACCGCAAGATTTACCTGCTGGCCGAGCAGCGCGCCGGCTATCCGCGCGAGAACATCCTTTATGTGTCCGCCAACGGCTGGGACGCGAGTGCGGCCAGTTTGTTCGGCTTTCCGGTATGCTGGGTCAATCGCGATGGCGGCCCGCTCGAAGAGCTCGGCGCCTCGCCCGCCGTCATCGTGCCCGACCTGGCCGCGATGGCCGACTGGTTGCTCGCCCTGCACTGACGCCCGCATCGAGCAGATCACTGGAAGGCAGCGCGAAATTTGCGTATGATGCGGATTCTGTTTCGCCCCACCATTTCGCGTCACCACTTCGCATCACCATTTATTACATATTTCATCCAACACCCCATGCGCGAAAGCCTGCTCACTCCGTCGCTCTCGCCCTCCGCAGCGCCAGCTGCCAAGCTGTATTCGCTGCAATCGTCCTTTGTGCTGGCGTTTTTCGGCGGGCCGTTTGCGATCATCCTGTATTCGGCGCTCAATTCCTGGAAGCTCAGGCGGCCGCTCGACGCACTGGTCTACCTGGCCGGCCTGGCGCTGGCTGTAACTTATCTCGTCGCCATGCTGACCCGGTATGCGCCGCTCGTGAGGTTGATCGATGTCATCGGCAACAGCGGGGGCGAGGCCTTGTGGCGCGCGCTGGCGCTGGCGTTGACAGGCATTGTGTATCTCCTGCACCGCAAGCAACACCGTTCCGCCGCCTTGTTCGGCGCCACGGCGCCGTCGCCATGGATTCCGGCGATTGCCTGCGCCATCCTGGCGTACGGCATGAAAAAAGCGGTGCAGTTCTACGTTGTGGCTGGCCTCGCATGAACGATCATGGTGTGTTATCGGCGCGCGATTACAGCCGGCGCGTGCAGGGCTTGATCGAGCGCAACCGCTATGCGCAAGCGCGCGATGAGCTGGGGGAGGCGCTGGCCCAGTATCCCGACGACAGCGACTTGCTGTACGGCGCTGCGCTGGTCGATTACCTGACCGGCAAACCGGACGACGCGCGCGAAGCCTTGCTGCGCGTGCTCAGCCGAGAGCCCGGCCATTTCGCGGCCCGCTCGCTGCTCGCCACCGTGTACCAGGACAGCGGCGAACTGCCTGCGGCCGAATTGGTGCTGATCGAGCTGCTCAGGGATTACCCGGAGTCCGGCCATCATTACGCGCGCTACGCCATGCTGATGTACCGCACCATGCACATCGACAAGGCCAAGGCGCTGGCGCACGAAGCGCTGCGCCTCGATCCGGACGATGAACTGGCCCTGATCGCCTGCATGATGGGCGACCTGATCGATGGCCGCAAAGGCGCCGAGCAGGAGCGCCTGGCCGCCTTGATGGGCCGCCATCCCGAAAGCGCGGGCACGGCCCACATGCTGATCACCCATCTGGTGCGCCGTGGCAAATACCGGGCCGCCAAGCGGATTGCCATCGAACTGTTGAAACTCAATCCCGGCTCGCGCGAGATCCTCGAACTGGTGGTCGAACTCGATGCCCTGAGCCACTGGAGCATGTTGCCGCTGTGGCCGTTCAACCGCTGGGGCTGGGCGGCGTCGGTCGTCTTGTGGGTGGTGACGGTGGCCGTGTTCAGTGGCGCCGGTAAAATTGCCCCGCATATCCTCGGTCCGCTCAATATCCTCCTTCTCGGTTATTGTGCGTACTCCTGGATTTTTCCCTCTTTGCTCAAGCGCTGGCTGAAACGCCGCGCAGGAATTTGATGACCATGACTATGTCGCGTGAACAATACGAAGCGTCGCTGGTAAGCGATCCGTTCAACACTGCCAACCGGCTCGCCTACGCCCGCCTGCTGCTCGACGAAAACGATGCCGCCGCCGCGCTGGTGCAGTTCGAGCTGGCCGAACGGCAGTCGCCCGATGCGGCCGCCTCGAGCGGCAAGGCGCAGGCGCTGCTGGCGCTTGGCAGCAACAGCGATGCGCTGGCCGCCTACGGCCGCGCACGCCAGCAGGATGGCTTCGTGCCGGTGCCGGCGCTGGAACAGTTGCAGCAGAGTGCGCGTCCGGCTTCGGGGCCGGCGCTGTCGCTGGTGGGGCAGAGCGCCAACGTGGTGCCGCTCAAGCCGCAAGCGCCGGACGCGGTGCGCTTTGCCGATGTGGGCGGGATGGAAGACTTGAAGAAGATGTTGCGCCTGCACATCATCGAGCCGTTTTTGCGGCCGTCGCTGTTTGCCAAGTTCAAGAAGCAGGGCGGCGGCGGGATTTTGCTGTACGGCCCGCCCGGCTGCGGCAAGACCATGATCGCGCGCGCGATTGCGAACGAGTGCAATGCCTCGTTCGTGTCGGTCGGCATCAGCGAAGTGTTGAACATGTGGATGGGCGAGAGCGAGCGCAACCTGGCGCAACTGTTCGAAAAGGCGCGCGCGCAAAAACCGTGCGTGCTGTTTTTCGACGAACTCGATGCGCTGGCGTTTTCGCGTTCCAAGGCGCAGAGCGAGCACAGCCGCACGATCGTGAATGAATTCTTGTCGCAGCTCGACGGTTTCGAGCGCGACAACCGCGACGTGCTGTTCCTGGCAGCGACTAATATGCCGTGGGATGTGGACCAGGCGATGAAGCGCACCGGCCGCTTTGCGCGCCAACTGTTCGTGCCACCGCCGGATGCCGAAGCGCGCAAGCACATCATCAACATCAAGCTGCGCGAGGTGCCGGTGGATGGCGTGGATATCGATGCGCTGGTGGCGGCGACGCCGCATTTTTCGGGCGCCGATATCGATGGCGTGATCGACCTGGCCAAGGAGAGCGCGATTCACGATATTTTGTCGGGCAATCCGGAGCGGCCGATTGGGCCGGGCGATATTGCGTATGCCTTGGATGCGATGCAGCCGTCCACGGTGGAGTGGCTGAAAACGGCGCGCAATCTGGTCCGCTACGCGGGCAGCGACGACAGTTATCGCGACGTGGAAAAGTATCTGAAGAAGACCAAGTTCATTTGATCTTGCGCCGTCCCCGCGCCGCTGGGCGGGGACGGCAACTGCTTTACTGCGCTACCGCCAGCTCTGTTTCGGCCCGCACCAACTGCCGGTTCACCGCACTGAGCACCGCCTTGAACGAGGCCGTCACAATATTGCTGTCGATCCCCGCGCCGAACATGGTCGGACCGTTCTCGAGGCGCAATTCCACATAACAGGCCGCCTTGGCATTCGCGCCCGAACCGATTGCGTGCTCGTGGTAATCCATCAGCTTGATATCGAGCCCCAGCGCATTGACGAACGCATCGATCGGCCCGTTGCCGCCACCCTGCAAACTCAGGCTGGCCTGACGGTGCGCCAGGGTGATATCGATCTGCACCGGCTCGTCGTTGCTGCTGTCTTCCACCATCTTGTGGGCGCTATACGCGTACGGGCTGGCCTGGTCAAGATACTCGCTGCAAAAGATTGCATGAATCTCCTTGGCCGCAATCTCGCGGCCGCTGGCGTCGGCCACCGCCTGTACCGCCCGGCTGAACTCGATCTGCAAGCGGCGCGGCAAGCTCAAGCCAAATTCCTGTTCCAGCAGATACGCCATTCCGCCCTTGCCGGACTGGCTGTTGACACGAATCACTGCATCGTAGCTGCGCCCCAGGTCGGCCGGGTCGATCGGCAAATACGGCACCTCCCACAGCGTATTTGGCTTCTGCTGGGCAAAGCCTTTTTTGATCGCATCCTGGTGCGAACCGGAGAACGCCGTAAACACCAGGTCGCCCGCATACGGATGACGCGGATGCACGGGCAATTGGTTGCATTCTTCCACCACCTGGCGCACGGCATCGATATCGGAGAAATCGAGCCCCGGATGCACGCCCTGGGTGTACAGATTCATCGCCAAAGTGACGAGGTCGACATTGCCGGTGCGCTCACCGTTGCCGAACAGGCAGCCTTCGACCCGGTCGGCGCCCGCCATGATGGCCAGCTCGGCCGATGCCACCGCCGTCCCCCGGTCGTTGTGCGGATGGACGCTGATGATCAGCGAATCGCGCCGCGCCAGCTTGCGCGACATCCATTCGATCTGGTCCGCGTACACATTCGGCGTGCTGCATTCCACGGTGGAGGGCAGGTTGACGATCATCTTGTTATGCGGCGTCGGCTGCCAGATATCGCTGACCGCGTCGCAGATGTGCTTGGAGAAATCCAGTTCCGTGGTCGAGAACGATTCCGGCGTGTACTCGAAACCCCAGTCCGTCTGCGGATGCTGCTTGACCAGTTCCTTGACCAGTTTGGTGCCGCTGACGGCGATCCCGGTAATCTGCTCGCGCGTCATGCCGAACACCACCTTGCGGAACACCGGCGCCACCGAGTTATACAAGTGCACGATGGCACGGCGTGCGCCGACGGCGGAATCGACCGTGCGGCGGATCAGTTCGTCGCGCGACTGGGTCAGCACGATGATGGTCACGTCCTCGGGAATACGGTCTTCATCGATCAGCTTGCGCACGAAATCGAAGTCGGTCTGGGAAGCCGATGGAAAACCGACTTCGATTTCCTTGAGGCCAATCTTGACCAGCATCTCGAAGAAACGCAGCTTTTTCTCCGGGCTCATCGGCTCGATCAGGGCCTGGTTACCGTCGCGCAGGTCGGTGCTCATCCAGATCGGCGGACGGGTGATGGCCTTATCCGGCCACTGGCGGGCGGACAAATTGACTGGAGGGAAGGCGCGGTATTTCGACGACGGATTCTGCAACATCATGGGGTACTCCTGTTTGGCGAAAGCGGATAAGGGCCGGGCGGCGGTGTGGCGACAGGCTGCCGGGCGGCCACGGATATACGCTAGGCCAGGCAACCGATCGGTAGCTTTAGCAGTAGAAACTGAGTGATGGAGACGGATGCGAACATGGGTCGTGCTTTCCTGGGGTTTTACAACATCGCCGGCGTGGGAGCCGGGCGGCGCACTGCGGGTAAATTACGCGCGTGCAGCTAGTAGCGTCGCTAGCGATAGCGCGCCAGCGAGCAGGGGGAAAGACGACAGATGCAGGGAGGAAGACATGAGTTCACTGTACGCCAGGCCGCGCCGGCTTGTCAAGCGTTGATGTGCAACGCCCGCAAACCGCCACAAGCTGCCAGGGCCGCGCCGACGCTACAGGTCGAGAAGCATCTCGAAGCCGCCGTAAATCATGCGCTTGCCATCGAAGGGCATGTCGGTGCCCTTCATGAAGTCGGCCATGCGCGGGTCTTTCATGACCTTGTCGTTGACTTCATCGCGATGGGCGCGCGATTCGTACACGATCCAGGAAAACACCACGGTTTCGCCCGGCTGCAGATTGACGCTTTGGGGGAAGGAGGTGAGCTTGCCGGGTTTGACGTCATCGGCGATGCATTCGCGGTATTGCAGGGCGCCGTGTTCGCGCCAGATTGCGCCGCAGGTCGCCGCCATGGCGCGGTAGCTTTCGAGATTGCTGGTGGGGAGGGGAAGTACGAAACCATCGACATAGGCCATCATGTTCTCCTGTAGCTGTACAAGGTGGGTACGACAATCGATCATACCCGTCCCGCAGTCGCAGGGCCGCACCATACTCCAAGAAAATCATCGGCCTTGCATCGCGTCTTTTCCAGGTGGGGCGATGGCAGGCGTGTTGCTGTTTTGCCGACAAGGACGCCATCGCTGGCTTATCTTTATACTAATTCATTCTGTAAACATTGTAGAATTGCATGTCATTTCAAGGCGGTGAAACAGGTGCCGCTTCTAACCAATTTCAAGGGAAATCCATGCGTTTTGTAACTGCAGCAATGGCATTATCGATGGCGTGTTCGCTCGCTTGCGCCACAACGGCGAATGCCGCCCCGGCCGCTTCCGGTCAAAACCTGATCGTCAACGGCAATGCCGAGGCCGGCGCCGGCTCGAGCGATGGCGGCACGGTCACGCTGCCGGGCTGGAATGTCAGCGGTGGCCTGACCTCGGTCAACTACGGCGCCAGCGGCGGTTTCCCTGGGCCGGCCGACGCCGGTCCGCAAAACCGCGGCAAGAACTTTTTCGCTGGCGGGGTCAACACGCCGGCATCGCGTGCGGTCCAGGTGATCGACCTGGGCGGCTACAGCGACGCCATCAACGGCGGACGGTCGCAATTCGACCTGTCCGGCTGGCTGGGCGGCTACGCTTCGCAAAGCGACAACGCCACCCTCACCGCCGTGTTCCGCGACAAGAGCGGCAATACCTTGTTCAGCCAGAGCCTGGCGCCGGTCAGCGTCGGCGACCGTAGCGGCCTCACCGCACTGGTGTTTCGCGACAGCCATGGCCTGATCCCGGTCGGCACCGCGCTGGTCGACATCGTGCTCGACATGCGCCGCGTCGAAGGCAGCTACAACGATGGCTATGCCGACAACCTGTCGTTCTCGGTCGCCGCCGTGCCCGAGCCAAGCAGCTGGGCCATGCTCGGCGCCGGCCTGGCCATGCTGGGCTTTGTCGCGCGCAAGCGCCGCCAGTCCGCCTGACGCGCCCCGGGCTGCCCAGGCCGCGCCTGGGCAGCCTTACGCCGCGACCTGCACGCGTGGCGCGCCCGATGTCATTTCGCCGATCACGGCGGCGCTCTCGAAGCCTTCGCGCGCGAACAGCGCCAGCACCTCGTCCACGCTGCCCGGATCGCACGACACCAGCAGTCCGCCCGAGGTTTGCGGGTCGGTCAGCAGATTGTGCTGCGCCGCGCTGATGCTCGGCGAGAGCGTCACTTCCTTGCCGTAGGCATCCCAGTTGCGCCCCGACGCGCCGGTAAAGTAGCCATCGTGCGCCAGTTGCTCCACGCCCGGCAGCAGCGGAATCTGCGACATGCTCAGTTGCGCCGTCAGTTGCGCGCCGCGCGCCAGTTCCAGCAGGTGGCCCAACAGGCCAAAGCCGGTGACGTCGGTCAGCGCATGCACGCCTTCCATCTCCGAGAGGGCCTTGCCCGGTTTATTGAGCTTGGTGGTATTGGCGATCATGGCGGCGTAGCCTTCCGGTCCCAGCACATCTTTCTTGAGCGCCGCCGAGAGCACGCCCACGCCCAGCGGTTTGCCGAGAATGAGCACGTCGCCGGCGCGCGCGTCGGCGTTGCGCTTGACCTTCGACGGATGCACCAGGCCCAGCACAACCAGGCCGTAGATCGGTTCGACCGAATCGATGGTGTGGCCGCCGGCGATCGGAATGCCCGCTTCGGCGCACATGACCTGGCCGCCGCGAATGATCTCGCCAATGGTCTCGAGCGGCAGTTTATTGATTGGCATGCCGACCAGCGCCAGCGCCATGATCGGCGTGCCGCCCATCGCGTACACGTCGGAGATGGCGTTGGTGGCGGCGATGCGGCCGAAATCGAACGGGTCGTCGACGATCGGCATGAAGAAGTCGGTGGTGGCGATCAGCGCCTGTTCGTCATTGAGCTTGTAGACGGCGGCGTCGTCGGCGGTCTCGATCCCGACCATCAGTTCCTTCGGCAGCGGGAAACCGCCCGAGTTTTTCAGGATCTCGGACAGCACGCCCGGCGCGATTTTGCAGCCGCAGCCGCCGCCATGCGAAAACGAGGTGAGTTTGATGGGGGTCTCTGGGGCATTGCTCATGATCGGTGTCCATTTCGGTAAAGGGCGGGTCAGACCAGATTATCCACCAAGTCGAGCACACTGGCGCGCTCATGGCCTGGGGCGAACAAAGCGGCGCGCGCGTCGCACTGGCGCCGCAGCAGCGCATGGAAGGCTTGGTCGTCGATACAGCGGTCAATCAGGCGCGCCAGCGCGGGGACGTCGCCCGGCGCAAAATAGCCCGCATAGTCCTCGCCCAGCATGCCCCGGTTGCCGCTGATATCGCTGGCCAGCACCGGCACCGCGCTGGTGACGGCTTCGATGATGACGTTGGCGCCGCCCTCCATGTGCGAGGCGATCACCATCGCGTGGCAGCGCTTGAGGCGCTGGCGCGCCGCGCCGTGCGCCAGGTTGCCCAGCCACTGGTAGCGCGGGTTGGCCGCCGCCGTGGCGCGCGCGGCCTCGCCCAGCGCGGCATCGAGCGCGCCGCCGATGTGCAGCAGGCGGGCCGTGGGACTGGTGACCAGGGCGCTGGCGCGCATGAAGGTGAGCGGATCTTTTTCAGCGCGCAGGTGGCCGATCATGCAGATGTCGGCATGGCGCCGTCCGGGCGCGTGGCGGTGCGGCGCCAGCGCCGGCGCGGACTGGTAAATCACGCGCGTCTTCGCATGCAGGGCAGGGGGCAGCAGGGCCAGGCCGGCGCTTTGCAGCAGCACCAGCGCGCTGGCGTGCCGCAGCGAATCCTGGGCCTCGGCGCAGGTGGCGATGTCGCGATACAGGTCGGTCCCGGTCAGCACCAGCACCGAGGGCCGCTGCGGGCAGGCTTGGGTAAACGCGGCCAGGGCGCCGGCCGAACGGCGCGCGTGCAGGGCGATGAGCAGGTCGGGCGTGGAATCGGATGGCTGCCATCCGGGGGCGATGGCGACCCGGTAGCGCGCGCGCAGAAAGTGCGCCCAGCGGCTGGCGGTCTGCCAGTTGCCGTTGTTTTCCTTCGCCGAGGCGGGACTGACGATCAACAGCTGTTTCTTCACGCAGCGCCGCCTTTGAAAAAGTCGTTACAATCGACGCCATGAACTCATTGACCGCATCGATCACCGCATCCTTCCGGCACGCCAGGCCGCAGCCATTGGCCGAGGCGCTCCAGAGTGCCCGAAATTATACCCTTGGCCTGTTCGACTGCTTCGCCGCCATGGGTTACGACAGCCTGGCGCGCGTGCCGCACATCGCCACCATCAATCCGCCGCTGTGGGAGCTCGGTCACACGGCATGGTTTGCCGAGTGGTTCATCCTGCGCGAAGCGACATCGAGCCACCCGGCCGACGCCGCCCGCCATTCGCTGCTCACGCGCGGCGACGACTGGTTCGATTCGAACACCGTGCCGCACCGTTCGCGCTGGACGCTCGACCTGCCCGGCGCCGGCGCGCTCAAGACCTACTGCCACGAAGTGCTCGACCGCACGCTCGACAAGCTCTCGCGCGAGGCCGGCGTCGACGAGGCATTGTATCCTTACCGGCTGGCGCTGGCGCACGAAGACATGCACGGCGAAGCATCGCTGTACACCCTGCAGACGCTGGGCGTGCCGGTGGCGGACCGGCTGCTGCCGGCGCAATTACTGTCCGGGCCGTCGTCCGAGATCGCCTATCCGGGCGGCACGCTGGTGCTAGGCAGCGCGCAGGAGGGCGGCTTCGTGTTCGACAACGAGCGCCAGGCGCACCCGGTGTACGTGGCGCCGTTTCGTATCGATGCGGGTCTGGTGACGAATGCGCAGTTTGCCGACTTCGTGGCCGATGGCGGCTACCAGAACCGCCAGTACTGGAGCGCGGCCGGCAGTGCGTGGCTGATGCGCCAGGAGCGCTCGTCGCCGCGCTACTGGCAACGCGACGGCGACCAGTGGCGCACGATGCGCTTCGGGCGCCTGTCGACGCTGGCGCCGTCCGAACCGGTGCGCCATGTGTGCCTGTTCGAGGCGCAGGCGTATTGCGCGTGGGCCGGACGGCGTTTGCCGGGCGAAGCGGAGTGGGAGTACGCGGCGCTGTCGGGACAGGCGGGGTTTGGCTGGGGCCAGTTGTGGGAGTGGACCAGCAGCGCGTTCGAGCCGTATCCGGGCTTTGTGGCGGACCGTTACCGCGAGTATTCGGCGCCGTGGTTCATGACGCACCAGGTGCTGCGCGGGGCCTCGTTCGCCACGCCGTCGCGCTTTGCGTCGGCGCGCTTCCGCAATTTTTTCATGCCCGGGCGCGACGATATATTCTGCGGATTCCGCACCTGTGCGCTATAGGCATCCGTTAACGTCGTTCCCGCCAAGGGGGCCGCCCAGGCCGGGAACGACGGTGGCTGGAGTAGCCGACGATCGTTGAATAAGCGCTGGCATGCCTGGGCCGGACGAAAAAAAACGGCTGCCGAAGCAGCCGTTCTTGAGTCAGTCGTTACAGCGAACGATTAACGGTCGCCGTACGAGCTGCGGGTGCGCTCCGAAGCCGGACGCGGGTTCGAGCCCTTGTAGCCGCCGCCGGCCGCGCCTTCCTTGCGCGGAGCGCCCGGTTTGCTGAACGTACGCTGGCCTGGCTTGGCGCCGCCGCGGTTGTCGCCTGGTTTCCAGGTGCCTGGACGGGCAGCCGAACGTGGCGCCGACGCGGTTTTCTTCGGCTCGAAGCCTTCGATCACGTTGACCGGAATGAGCTGCTTGGTGAAGCGCTCGATACGCTTGACGTTCATGCCTTCGGCATGGTTCACCAGCGAGATCGCCAGGCCATTGCGGCCGGCACGGCCAGTACGGCCGATACGGTGCACATAGTCTTCAGGGAACTTCGGCAGATCGTAGTTGAACACGTGGGTGATGTTCGGGACATCGATACCACGGGCGGCAACGTCGGTCGCCACCAGCACGCGAACCTGGCCGCGGCGCAGGCCGTCGAGGGTACGGTTACGCGCGCCCTGGTGCATGTCGCCATGCAGTGCGGCGGCCGAGAAACCGGCGATGTTCAGGCGGTCGGCGATGGTGTCGGCGTCACGCTTGGTGGCGGTGAAGACCACTGCCTGGTCTAGCGTTTCGTCGCGCAGCAGATGGTCGAGCAGGCGGTTCTTGTGCGACAGGTCGTCGACGAAGTGAACGCGCTGCACGATGTTTTCGTGCTTCGAGGCCGAACCAGCGATCTGGATGACCATCGGGTCGGTCGTGATGCGGCGCGCCATGTTGCCAACCATGCCGTCGAGCGTGGCCGAGAACAGCATCGTCTGGCGGTTTGCAGGCGTGGCGGCGATGATCTTTTCGATATCGTCGATGAAACCCATGTCGAGCATGCGGTCAGCTTCGTCCAGCACCAGGATTTCGAGTTCCGAGAAATCGATCTTGCCCGATTCCATGTGGTCGATCAGACGGCCAGGGGTAGCGACCAGGATTTCCGGGTTGCGTGCCAGCAGTTGCATCTGTTTAGGATAAGGCATGCCGCCCAGGATCGATACCGCCTTGATACGGCGGATCTGGGTGCCGTATTTTTCGGTTGCGCTGGTCACTTGCAGGGCCAGTTCGCGGGTCGGGGTCAGCACCAGCATTTTAGGCTGTGCAGCTTTGAAACGTGGACGCTCGCCGCGGGCACGCGCATTTTGCGCTTCCTGGGCTGCATTCTTGGACGCCTGCGATTGCTCGGCAACGGCGAATTTGTGAAGTGCTGGCAGCATGAATGCCGCCGTCTTGCCGGAACCGGTCTGCGACGACACCAGCAGGTCGCGGCCGCTGATGGCGGCAGGAACAGCTTGCTCCTGGACTGGGGTCGGAACGGTGTAACCGGCATCGGTTACTGCTTTTACGATAGACGCGTGGAGGCCTAATGCTTCAAAACTCATTATGTTTTTTTCTTTCGGTATAGATCAGCGCCCGAGCACATGCTCCGAGCGCAAAATAGCAACGCCAACCAACACAACGAAATGACTCAGGATGAAAGAAATTTCGGCACAAAAGCTTTGCGCCGGGACGGTGTCAGGTGCGACACACAAGGCGGGAGGGCTTTATTGAGGGTATCCGTGGGATACGCCTAGGCTTGCGAAGCTGCTAGTTTTACTTCTTTGTTACTGCTAAGGGCCATCGCTTCAGACTGATTGCGAGAAACGTATTGCAGCGCACAAACAACACTATACAGTAGTTTCACTGTACTTGTATAGGTAAATCCGAATAGTGTGTATGAGAGAACTGGATTTACTGAAGAAGTCTTGGTAGATAAACCGTCGCCCGCAAAGCGGGACGGGGCGGGTGCGATGGACGCACCCGCCGGTGGAAATCAGCCGCCGCGCCGCTTGTAGCGCGAGGACTCGTTGCTTGCCGACTTGACATTACGTGCCGAGACGCGCGTTTTCAGGGCGGCGACCTTGCCCTTGATGCGTTCCGCATTGGTCTGCTTTTCAGCGCGACCGCCACGGCGACCGGCGCGTTCGGCTTCGAAGGCCATCACCGCGTTGTCGACGACATGCTCGGCGATATCGGTCTGCACCGAGGTTGAGATTTTCGGCACCAGGATCGTGGAACCGGCCTTCAGGCGGGTTGACGCCGGAATATTGTTAGCCTGGCGAATCACTTCCGGCGTGGTGCCGAAGCGCGAGGCCAGCGAAGCGATGCTGTCCTTGGCGCCGGTAATCTTGTGCGTGGTCCAGGTCGACAGGGAACGGCCCCATTGCGCCAGGTTCAGGTGGAACTTTTCCGCATTTTGCTGCGGCAGCAAAATCTTGGTCTGTTCGCCGCCGGTGATGACCGGGCGGTTGAACTGCGGATTGAGCGCCTTGAACTCTTCGACCGACAGTTCGGCCAGCTGGGCCGCGATGGTCAGGTCGATGTCGCTGGTCTTGTCGATCGCGGTGAAATACGGCGAATTGTCGATCACCGGCAGCGACACGTGGTACTGGGCCGGGTTGGCGATGATGTTCTTGACCGCCTGCAGCTTCGGCACGTATTCGCGCGTTTCGGCCGGCATGTGCTCGTACAGGCTTTCGTAGTCGGTCGGCTTGCCGAGCGCCTGGTTCTTCTTGATGGCGCGCTGGACATTGCCTTCGCCCCAGTTATACGCGGCCAGGGCCAGCGGCCAGTCGCCGAACATGCCGTACAGGCGCTGCAGGTAGCTCAGCGCGGCGTCGGTCGAGGCCAGTACGCCGCGACGCTCGTCCTTGAACATGTCTTGCTTGAGATTGAAATCCTTGCCGGTGCCGGGCACGAACTGCCACATGCCGGCGGCGTTGGCCTTGGAATAGGCTTGCGGATTGAAGGCCGATTCGATAATCGGCAGCAATGCCAGCTCGGTCGGCATGTTGCGCTTCTCGAGTTCCTGGACCACGTGGAACAGGTAACGCGAGGCGCGCGCCGAAGTGCGGGCGATATAGTCGGGACGGGTGCTGTACCACTTGACGTGCTTGGTAACAAGCTCGTTTTCGATATCGGGAATGGCGTAACCGGTGCGGATACGGCCCCAGACATCGGCTTCCTTGTATTCATCGGCCTTGGTGGCCGATAAGGGCTGAAGCGGGGCTGGTGCTGGCTTGGCAGTCGGGGCGAGCGGCGCGACGTTGGTCGAAACGGCGTCGACCGCGTGGCTGAGCGCAGGCGCGAGCATCAGAACGAGGACTGCAAGTGAAGTGGTACTGCGTGTCGTTTTTTGCATAGCGTTCCATTGTTGGGTCCGAAAACTGCTGGACAGACGAATAGATAAGGTCGGAGTGTACGTACCACTTCTTGTTTGAGTCAAGTCAAATAACTGTGTGCGGGGCAAAAATTTTGATAACACTTCCAACCAATATTGTTGCATAGGAAAAGACCAATTGCCGGGAGTATGCCATAAAAATGCCAGGATGCTATCAGTGTATGGACGGGATCGCTTCAGATACTCCCAGGGGGTATGCATGATTTTCTCCTATGGCGGACAGGCGCCGGAGAGCGCAACGCGGGGTCGTCGGGACGGGGCGCGGTACGCCGGGGGATAATACCAAAACTGGGGCGCCGCCGGCGCGGGCGGCCGATCGGTCGTCGGGCTCTAAACTACTCCCGCACGCGCTGGCACCTATGAGGTGGCGCAAAGAGTGCGTACAATTTGGCTTTTGCACCATGAAAGCATGACCATGAACACCCCCAATCTGAACGCCGACGATGAGCAAATCATTGCTGCTACCCAACAATGGCTGGAAAAGGCCGTCATCGGGCTCAATCTCTGTCCGTTCGCCAAGGCCGTTCATGTGAAAAAGCAGGTGCGCTACGTCGTCTCGAGCGCCACCACGCCGGAAGTCTTGCTCGAAACCTTGATGAATGAGCTGCAATTGCTGTCCGATACCGATCCGCAAATCATCGACACCACCTTGCTGATCCATCCATTCGTGCTGGGCGACTTCCTCGACTACAACGAGTTCCTCGATGTGGCCGATGCCGCGCTGGAAGACATGCAACTGGACGGCGAACTGCAGGTGGCCAGCTTCCATCCGCAATACCAGTTCGCGGACACCGATATCAACGATATCAGCAACTTTACCAACCGCGCCCCGTACCCGATCCTGCACCTGCTGCGCGAAGACAGTATTGAACGCGCGGTCGAGGCTTTCCCGGAAGCGTCCGAGATTTTCGACAAGAATATTGAAACCATGGAAAAACTCGGCCATGACGGTTGGGATGCGCTCGATGTCGGCCCCGCCAAGTGAGGGTGGCATGAAGCCACCGGAACGGCCGGACACGCCCTGTGTCGCGGTCTGTTCGACCACGTTCGACGAGATCTGCCGCGGTTGCGGACGCAGCGTGGTGGAAGTGGCGCACTGGGTGTCGATGAGCGACGCCGACAAGGAAGTGGTGTGGGTCCGCATCCTGGCGCAAGGTTACCCGCGCCGCAATACCTGATCGGGCGGCCGCCGGATAACAAAAAGGGGAGCCGCGCGGCTCCCCTCACTATATTATATGTACGCGGCTTAAAACGCGCCGATAAAATCCTTCTTGCCCACTTCCACGCCGTTATGGCGCAGGATCGCGTACGCGGTCGTGGCGTGGAAATAGAAGTGCGGCAGCGCGTAATGCGCCAGGTAGACCTGGCCCTTGAAATGCTTGGCGTTGGCGCCGCTGCTGGTGCTGATGTCGCGCTGGGCGCTCGCTTCGATGCCATCCTGCGGCAAGCCGTTGATGAAAGCGAGCGTCTTGGCGATGCGGTCCTTCAGGTCGGCGAAGGTCTGCTCGGTATCGTCATAGCGCGGCACGTCCACCCCGGCCAGGCGGGCGCAGCAGCCCTTGGCGAAGTCGGCCGCAACCTGGACCTGGCGCAGGAAAGGGAACATGTCCGGATACAGGCGCGCCTGCAGCAGGGCCGCCGGTTCGATCTTCTTGTCGGTGGCGTGGGCTTCGGCCTTGTCGATGACGGCCGACAGGCTGGTCAGGATTTGCTTGAAAACGGGCACCGAGGCGTCGTACATGGAAAAAGTCATGGGGAATCCCTGTTAGAAAAGTGCTGCGATGATAGCAAGTCGGGGCGATTCGCGCTGAAGCGACTGCCGTTTGCCATGCGTCGTGTAGTCCAGGACGCGCTGACCTGGTCCGAATGCACCTTCGCGCAAGCATTAACGTCAACTGTTTTCCCCTCCGTCAGTAAAACGCCTCATCCTTCCGTGCTGTTGATGACTTGGCGGGTGCTTCCGTGCATAATTCCGTATAGAAAACTTTTATTGTTTGAATTATCATTCCGACATCTTCGCGTATGCTTTCTGACTTGCTGCATGCTTAGCACGGCCTACCACCGTTTCCGTACCAAGCTGGGCAAGCTGTACGGTCTGTCGATCTATGGCGCGCTGATGCTGGTCGTCGTCGGCGGACTGGTCATTCCCGCCATGATCGGTAGCTATGTGCTGATCGCCGTGCAGGAGCGGGCGGCGGCCAAGGCGGTGCTGAACGAGTCGCTGCGCCGCAACGCCGACATCCTCGCCCTCGGCATGCAGGAGTCGCTCTGGAACATGAACGCCGAATCGGCCCAGTCGCTGGTCGAATCGGTGATGCGCGATCCGTCGGTGCTGCATATCCAGGTGATCGGCCAGGCCGACGCCCAGTTCATCAACATCCACTCGGCCCAGCGCCCGGCCGGCCAGATTTACCGCGCCGAACGCGACATCCTGGTGCGCGGCGAGCGCATCGGCGTGGTCGTGGTCGAGATGGACGACGCCCGCAGCCAGCAGGAATTGCGCGGCAAGCAGTCCAACTACGCTTTCGTGCTGGCGTTCCAGCTGACCGTTTCGCTGGTGCTGATCGTGCTGTTCCTGAACAAGCGCTTGCTGGTGCCGCTGCGCCAGCTGATGAAGTTTTCCGACCGCCTCTCGCACGGCGACTTCGAAACGCGCCTCGAGCTCGAAGGCAGCGATGAACTGGGCCGCCTGGCCAAGCAGATGGAGCAGATGCGGGTCGCCATCAAGCACCTGTTCGAAGATATCGGCCGGCGCGAGGAGCGCTTTCGCACCATCGTCACCCAGGTGCCGGGCGCGGTGTTCCGCGTGCGTCCGGGCGGCTCCATCGATTTCGTCAGCGACGCCATCGAAGACATCTCCGGCTACGCCGCCGCGCTGTTCATGCGCAGCACCACCGACGCCTGGTCGGACCTGATCTGCCCCGAAGACCGGCGCCTGCAAACCCGCACCGTGCGCGAAGCGATGAGCAGCGGCCGCCCGTACCAGATCGAGTACCGCATCATCGATGCGACCGGCATCGAGCGCTGGGTGTCCGAGAACGGCCAGCCGCAGGCCGCCGCCAGGATGGAGGATTCGTGGGTCGATGGGATCATCTCCGACATCAGCGAACGCAAACACAACGAGATGCGCATCGCGGCACTGCTGACCGAGCAAAGCGCGATCCTCGACAACGTCATGTTCGGCGTGATGTTCGTGCGCGAGCGGCGCATCGTGTCGGTCAACCGGCGCTGCGAAGACCTGTTCGGCTACGCCAGCGGCGAGATGACGGGCAAGCTGGCCGACATGATGTATCCGAGCCACGACGAGTTCCTGCGCGCGGGCGAACGCCAGTACGCGGCCCTGGCCGACGGCAAGGACTACAACGAAGAACGCCAGTACATGAAGGAAGACGGCACCGTGTTCTGGTGCCGCGTGAGCGGCTGCGCGCTTGACCCGGCGCGCCCCAACGGCGGCAGCATCTGGGTGTATGCCGACGTCACCGAGCGGCGCGAGGCCGAAGAGATGCTGCGCCTGTCGGCCACCGTGCTCGAACATATCGCCGACGCCGTGATGGTGATCGACGTCGAGCTGGAAATCGTCGCCGTCAACCCGGCCTTTACCCAGATCACGGGCTTCACCGACATCGAAGCGGTGGGCAAGAACGTGCGCCTGACCCGCTCGGGCACCGAAGCGCAGGCCGTGTACGAGCAGATGTGGGCCGAACTGGGCGAGCACGGCTTCTGGCGCGGCGAGCGCTGGGACACGCGCAAACATGGCGAAACCTACCTGCAGTCGCTCACCGTGTCGGCGGTGCGCGACAATCACGGCGTCACCACCCACTACGTGGCGGTATTTAGCGACATCACCAAGGTCAAGGAATCGCAGGAGCAACTCGATCACATGGCGCACCACGATTCGCTCACCGCGCTGCCCAACCGCCTGCTGTTCCACGACCGCCTGCACCATGCCTTGCAGCGCGCCGCGCGCGACGGCCAGCAACTGGCGGTGCTGTTCATCGATCTCGATCGCTTCAAGAACGTCAACGACACGCTCGGCCACCACGTCGGCGACGAGCTGCTCAAGCAGGTCGCGGCGGCCCTGCAGGGCAAGCTGCGCGAAGGCGACACGCTGGCGCGCCTGGGCGGCGACGAATTCATCGTCCTGCTCGAAAACGTGGCCGGCCAGGTCGGCGCCGGCCTGGTGGCCGAAAAACTGATGGCCATGTTCGAGCAGCCTTTCATCATTTCCGATTACGAGTTGTTCGTCACCGGCAGCGTCGGCATCAGCGTGTTCCCGGACGATGCGGCCGACCTGACCATGTTGATCCGCAATGCCGACGTGGCCATGTACCAGGCCAAGGCGCGCGGGCGCAACGGCTACCAGTTCTATGCGCCGTCGATGACCGGTGAAGGGGTCGAGCGCTTGCGCCTGGAAGCGATGCTGCGCCGCTCGATCGACAAGAACGAGATCTTCCTGAACTACCAGCCGCAGGTCGAAATCGACAGCGGCCGCCTGATCGGGGTCGAGGCGCTGGTGCGCTGGCACAATCCGGAGCTGGGCAACGTGACGCCGGTGCGCTTCATCCCGCTGGCCGAGGACACGGGCTTCATCAACCAACTGGGCAAGTGGGTGCTGGAAGAAGCCTGCCGCCAGATGATCCGTTGGGAACGCGCCGGCCTGCACGTGCCGAAAATCGCGGTCAACCTGTCGGTCAAGCAGTTCGAGCGCGGCAGCATCGTCAACATGGTGGCCGACATCCTCCAGGAAACCGGTCTGGCGCCGCAGCGCCTGCAGCTGGAAGTGACCGAGTCGGTGATCATGAATACCGGCGACGCGCTGGTGTTCATCAACGACCTGCATTCGATCGGCGTGGGCCTGGCGATCGACGATTTCGGCACCGGTTACTCGTCGCTGGCCTACCTCAAGCAGTTGCCGGTGCAGACCCTGAAAATCGACCGCAGCTTCATCAAGGATATTTCGACCGATGTAAACGACGAGGCGATCGCGATCGCCATCATCCAGCTTGGCAAGAGCATGAATTTGTCGGTCATCGCGGAAGGCGTCGAGACCGAGGAGCAGGCCGCGTTTTTGCTGCGCCACGGTTGCAACCAGGCGCAGGGCTACCTGTACAGCCGCCCGGAACTGCCCGAGTCGATCCTGGCGCGCTGGCATGCGCCCGCGCGCCTGCCCTCGTAAGCAGCACCGTCGCGGCGCCGCGCGCATGCTACAGTGCGACTCCCCACGCACGCCATGAGAATGCAATGAGCCAGAGCACACCGAAGAGCAAGACCCGTCGCCGTTTTCTGCTGGGCGGCCTGGCCGCCGGCGGCGCGCTGGTGGTGGGCTGGGGCGTGCAGCCGCCGCGCCAGCGCCTGCACGGCGCGCAGCCATTGGCGCTGGCCGGCGGCGCCGTGGCCCTGAACGGGTGGGTGGCGATCGCGCCCGACGGAACTGTTTCGGTGGTGGTGCCGCGCTGCGAGATGGGGCAGGGCGTCAACACCGCGCTGCCAATGCTGCTGGCCGAGGAACTCGACGTGCCGCTGGCGCAGGTGCGCATCACCCAGGCGCCGATCGATAAAATCTTCAGCAACCTGGAAGTGCTGCGCGAGACGCTGCCGTTCCATCCCGACGACCGTGGCAGCGTCAAGGAAGGCGCGCAGTGGATGCTCGCCAAAGTGGCGCGCGAGATGGGCATCATGATGACGGGTGGCTCGAGCAGTATCAAGGACGCCTGGCTGCCGATGCGCGAAGCCGGCGCCGTGGCGCGCGCCATGCTCATTGCCGCCGCCGCGCAGGAGTGGGGCGTGCCGGCCGCGCAGTGCAAGGGCACGGCCGGTTTCGTGGTGCATTCGGGCGGCAAGCGCGCTTCGTACGGCAGCCTGGCCGCCAAAGCGGCGGCGGCGGGCCTGGCGATCGGCGCGGACGACGTGCGCCTCAAGGAGCCGGGCGAATTCACCCTGATCGGCACTCCGCAGGCGCGCCGCGATTCGCCGGCCAAGGTCAATGGCAGCGCCATGTTCGGCATCGATGCGCGTCCACCGGGCATGCTGTATGCGGCGCTGACGATGTCGCCGGTGGTCGGCGGCAAGGTCGCCTCGTTCGACGCCGCTGCGGCCAAGGCGATGCCGGGCGTGGTGGCGGTGGTCGGCCTGGCGCCTCCGGCGAGCCACAAGACCGGCGCCGGCGCCGGCGTGGCGGTGATTGCCGACTCGTATTGGCGCGCGCGCCAGGCGCTCGGCGCGCTGGCCGTCAAGTGGGACGAGGGCGTCAACGCCAGCCTGTCGAGCGCCGATATTTTCAGGCAGTTCGCCGGCGCGCTTGATACCGAATCGGGCTTCACCTACTTTGAGAGTGGCGACGTGGCCGCGGCCAAGGGGGCGGTCAAGACCATCCGCGCCGAATACCGGGCGCCGTTCCTGGCGCATGCGACCATGGAGCCGATCAACTGCACCGCGCAGGTCGCGGGCGGCAAGGTCAGGCTGTGGGCCTCGACCCAGGTGCCGAGCATGTGCGTCGACATGGCGGCCAAGGTGGCCGGCGTGGAGCGCGCCGACGTGTCGGTCGATGTGTTGCTGCTGGGCGGCGGCTTCGGGCGCCGGCTGGAAGTGGACATGGTGGGGCAGGCGGTGGCGCTGGCCATGGTGGCCGGCGGCAAGCCGGTGCAGCTGATCTGGTCGCGCGAGGACGACATGACGCACGATGTCTATCGTCCGGCCGCGCTGGCGCGCTTTACCGGCAGCGTGGATGCGCAGGGCCGCATCGTCAGCTACGACAACAAGTCGGCCAGCGGCTCGATCGGCCATCAGTATTTTCCGCGCAACCTTGGCCTGCCAGGCGTCGGTCCGGACAAGACCACGGCCGAAGGCGAATACGACATGCAGTACGAGATCGAGCATCAGCGCGTGGTGCACGTGATCGTCGACAGCGCCGTGCCGCTCGGGTACTGGCGCTCGGTCGGACACTCGCACAACGCTTTTTTCAAGGAGAGCTTCATCGACGAACTGGCGCATGCGGCCGGGCAGGATGGGGCGCCGTTCCGGCGCGCGCTGCTGGCGCGCCATCCGCGTCACCTGGCGGTGCTCGACGCGGCGCTGGCCAAGGCCGGCGTGGCGCCCGCAGGTCGCGCGCACGGCGTGGCGCTGCACCAGTCGTTTGGCAGCATCGTGGCGCAGGTGGCCGAGGTGTCGGTGACGGATAAGCAGATCCGCGTGCACCGCGTGGTGTGCGCCATCGATTGCGGGCTGGCGGTCAATCCGAACATCATCGCGCAGCAGATGGAGTCGGCGGTGGTGTTCGGCCTGTCGGCCGCGCTGGGAGGCGAGATCACCCTGAAGAACGGGCGCATCGAGCAGGGCAATTTTGGCGATTATCCGGTGCTGCGGATCGACAGCGCGCCCGAGGTCGAGACGGTGATCATCAAGAGCGCCGAGCCGCCCGAGGGCGTCGGCGAACCCGGCACGCCGCCGATCGCGCCGGCCGTGGCCAACGCGCTGTTCAAACTGACCGGGCAGCGCTTGCGCAGCTTGCCCTTGCGCCTGGCCTGAGGGTGGCCGCCGGCGCGCCGGCCAACAATGGCGCGGCTCGCGCGCTTCAGCGGCCCGTGCGCGCCGGCGAACGGATCTTCTTCGCCGGCCTGGCCTTGCTGGCCGGCGCAGCGCTCGCGGGCGCCGTGTCGTACTCGGCGAAGTACGCCTTCTCGAGCCGTTTTTTCATTTCCACGATCTGCGGCGAGGCCAGCATGTCCTCCACAAGGCGCGCCTCGGCTTGTTCAAGCCTGGCCCGCTGCGCGGCGCGCGCGGGATCGTTCTGGTCCTCGATCAGGCCGGCGATCTCTGCTTCGCTCAGTTCGGCCGCCATCATGCGTGCTTCGATGGCGCTCACTTCCTCGAATGTGATTTCGGTGCGCAGCGCCGTGGCATAGCGCCGTATCTCGACTGCGATGTCGGCCAGGTCCTTGTTTTCCGTGGTCGAGAACAGGTCGTGCGCGCGTGCTTCGACCCCGGCCATGTTGCTGGTGAATTCTTCGCGCGCGCCCGGCCAGTTCAGCATGAGTTTTTGCGCCAGCGCTTCTTTCGGGGTGGCCGGGGCCGGGGGCGGGGCAGGCGCCGGCGGCAGATTGTCGAGCACGCGCAGGCGGATTTCTTCCACGCGCCGGGCCAGGTGGGCAGCGACCGCCGCGGGCTGTTTCAGCAGCGCGGGCCCGACCTTGTCGATGTAGACCTGGCCGCGCGGGCTTTGCGCCTCGGCGATCAGCGCCTGCACCTCCGATTCTTGCAGGACCGCCTGGTAACTGCCGATGGTAATCGGTTCGATCACATTCCAGCCGAGGTACTCGCGGGTGATGGCGGCCATGCGCTCGAAGCGCGCCTTCAGTGTCGCTTTATAGGCCGCATCCTGCTCATTTTGCCACTGGCGCGCATCAAGCGCCAGCATCGCCTCGACTTCCGCCGCGTTTTTGTGTTCGAACCTGGCAATCGCGAAGTAGCGTTGCAGGCTCTCTTTGGTGGCCGGTTCGGCGTGCGCCGCCTGCGCCATGGCCAGGGTGAAGACCAGAGCGCTGGCGGCGTAGCGCACGGCGCTGTTGATCGATGCGTGCATGATGGCTTTCGATAGGGCGGTAAAAGATCGGGGCGTGGTTGGCGCTGCGCTTACATGCTGTTCATCAGGCGCTGCTGGAATTTGCGCTCGGCCTTGCGCAGCTTGCGCAGTTGCTCGCCGCGCTGCGGATGCCGGTTGTCGTCGATCAGCAGGGCGATTTCATCGGCGCTCAAGACGCCGCCCAGCAGGCGCGCCTTGAGCAGGGTGACGTTGTCGAACGAGAGCTGCGCTTTCATGTCGGCCAGGGTGCGCGCCAGAAGCGCCTCGCCGGCCTCGTCGTCACCGGCGTCGATCGACAGGCCCATAAGATCTTCCAGCGCCGCCATGTCGTCCTCGAACGCTTCTTTTTCGCCCGGTACGCCGCGCAGATAGGTCAGCAACAGGGCTTGCTCCGGCGCTGCCGGCGGCGGCGCAGCTGCGGGCGCCGCCGGCGCCGGATTGCCGGCGATGCGGGCAAACGTGGTCAGCAAGTACTTCTGGACGGCTGGCAATTGCCTGATCATGGCCGGGTTCAGTTTGCGGTAACGCACTTGTCCGGCCGGGGTGCGGGCATGCGCGATCAAGGCCTTGACTTCGTCCTCGCTCAGGTGCGCCTGGTAGCTGGCAATGGCGAGCGGCTCGACCTTGCTCCAGACCATGCGCGTGCGCATGCGGGCGTTGAAGTCGTCCAGCACGCCTTTTTGAGCGGCCTTTCTCAAGGGATCGCTTTCGGCCTGCCATTCGTCTTCCTGGGCTTGCGCGAGCGCTTGCATGGACGTGCTCATCTGGTGCGCCATGCCGGCGGCCTCGAAATAGGCGCGCAGGCTGGCCTTGCTGGCCGGGGCCGCCTGCGCGACCTGGGTCAGCATCACAGTGGCCAGGCAGGCTTGCGCCAGCAGGCGCCAGATGCCAGCGACACGGGTGCGCATTGCCTGGTTCCGCTTAGCGCTCGGGCAACGATTATCTTCCATGTGCCAGCCTTACCTGGCGTATCCATTGGTTGGAGACGGGGAGGAACAGCAGGATGGTCCCGGCCAGCGAGACCAGCTGGCTGAACGTGGTCAACGCGCCGTACGCCGACGAGATGGCGAACGCCATTCTCAGGGCGGTGTAGGCATTGAGAAAGCCGAACACGGCGATCACCGTCCAGATCCAGCGCGCCACATTCGAACCGCGCGCGATGAAGTAGAGTACGACCAGCATCAGGACGATGCCGAACACAAGGCCACCGTAGGCCAGCTTCTTCATCAGCCCCTCGCCCAGCAGGGCGTTCTGCATGGCGAACATGTCGGGCAGGTAGATGACCGTCAGGACCATGCCGAGCACGGCGTTGAGCAGGAACAGCGCAACGGCCAGCGAGATGGTGCGCGGGCGCGGCGGGATCGCCACCGGCGCCGCCGGTGCGCCGCTCATGCCGCCCGGCGGCGCGTAGGGATGGTAGGGCTGGCCGTCGGCCGGGACGGCTGTTGCTGCGGCGGCGCCGGAGGCCGGATGGAGGCGCGGATTGTTGCGAATTTCCTTGATCCGGCGGAACCACGCATTGCACGATGGCGCAAACAGCATGCAGGAGAGCACGAACAGGATCAAGTACACGGCGCATTTGAGCAGCGCAGCGTCCATTGAGTAGGTAAACATCAGCATGAGCGTGCCGAGCGCGACCAGAAAACCCACCAGCATGCACACGATCAGCCAGACCCAGCGCGCCCAGTTGTGCCCGAAGGCGATCAGGGCCAGCACGCCGATCATGAAGGCGGAGATGAACAGCGAACTGTTGAGTTGGCTGCTGCGCAAGGCATCGACCGGGAGCTTGCCCGCCTCCGCCGAACTGGTCAGGGAGGCAATCCGCTCGGACAGGGTCGCCAGGTCGATCGCGGTCAGCGCCACGATGCAGATGGCGATGAGCAGCAGCAGCGTCAGCAGCAGGCCCGGACGCGGCGTGGCGACGCCGTACGCGGCGGCGTTCTGGACGAAGTCGCCGGAAGTGCGGGCGTCTGGGGAGGACTGTGGCGTCATGGAGTTCTTTTCAAGGGTGGATGTTTGACCGGCGTCGCTATCTGTGGTCGGCACGCCGGGTCGGGTAAAGCCTTGCGTCAGTGATTGTCTCGATTATTTCAGGAACGTCGCCAGCGGCAGCTTGGTGTCGCAAGCGAGCTTGGCCGCCTTGGCCTTGGCCAGCCAGGCCGCCGATTCGTCGGCGTTGGCGGCGACGCCCTCGCCATGGCGCAAGGCGCGGGCGTAGCGGCACTGGCCTGGGGCATGCGCCGCCTCGGCCGCCTGCTTGTAGAGCGCCACCGCTTTCTCGCGCTCGGCCGGGGCGCCGCGTGTCATGAACAGCATGTCGCCCAGGTTCACGGTGGCGTCGAAGTTGCCGCCTTCATGGGCGCGCTCGAAATACTCGCGCGCCTTCTTGACGTCCTTCGGCAGGTTCTTGCCGTTCTTGTAGAAGGTGGCCAGGTTGTTGAGCGCGGCCGGATTGCCCTGGCGCGCGGCGCGTTCGTACCAGGCGACGGCGCGGCGCAGGTCGGCCGGGCCGCCGCGACCGAATTGGTACATCACGCCCAAGTGGTGCTGGGCCTGGCTGTCTTCGCCGGCCGCGGCCAGGGTCAGCCACTGGCGCGCCTTGGCGTAGTCGCGCGCCACGCCATCTTCGCCGGTCAGGTAAATCATGCCGAGGATCGACTGGGCGCGTATGCTCGGCGTATCGGCCTGGGCCGCCTGGAGCAGCAGTTTCAGGCCGCCGGGACCGTCGCGCGGGACGTCCAGCCCGAAGAACAGGGCCTGGCCGGCATAGAAGGCGCTGTTGGCGTCGCCCAGTCCGGCGCCCTGGCGCCACAGGCGCAGCGCCTCAAGCGGGTCCTTGGCGACGCCGGTGCCGTTGGCGTAGCGTACGCCAAGCGCCAGATACGCGTCCGGATAATTGGCGGCGGCCGCCTTGCGCGTCCAGTCGAGCGAGCGGGCGCTGTCGGCCGGCACGCCGAGGCCGTCGCGCAGCATCAGGCCGATGTTAAATTGCGATTCGGCGTGGCCTTGTTCGGCCAGCGGCAGCCACTGGGCATAGGCGGCGGTGTGCCGCTTGGCGGTCGAATGCTCGAGCCCGAGGTCGCGCCGCAGTTCGCCTTCTTCGGTCAGCTTGCCGTTCGATACCAGGATGCCGTACTGGGCCGACGTCTTGGCGGCGGGGTCCGTGCTCGGCAAGGCGCCGCAGCCGGACAAGATGAGGGCGGCAGCCACGCTGGCGAAAAGGGGGCGGAGGGCGATGGTCATGGGATGGATGCTTGGCTGTAAGGGTAAATGATTTATTTGCTGAGGCTGTCGGCGGCGACGCGGTCGAGCTTGCGCAGGCGGGCCAGGGCGGTGCGCCGCGCCGGCTGGTCCTGGCGCAGGCTGTGCAGCACCACCAGGCTGGTCCAGGCGTTGGCCGACTTGGGATCGAGCGCGACCGCCTTGTTCAGGGCGATCAGCGCCTTGCCGAAATTGCGCTTTTGCAGGTAGCGCACGCCCAGCCCGTGCCAGGCGGCGGCGTAGGTCGGGTCGAGCCGGATCGCGCGCCGGCTGGCGTTGACGGCGTCGTCGATACGCCCGATCGAGGCCATCGAATTGCTCATGCCGTGCCACACGGCCGGATCGTCGGCGCGCTGCCGCACGGCGTTGCGGTAGACCTGCAGCGCATAGGCGTACTTGCCCTGGGTGTGCAGCAGGGTGGCCAGCGCGACGGCGGTGTTTTCACGGGCCGGGGCCAGTTCCAGCGCCTTGCGGTAATCTTGTTCGGCTTCGCTCATCTGGCCCAGTTTTTCGTGCACCGTGCCCAGCGTGTGCCAGGCGAAGCTGCTCGATGGATCGAGTTCGATCGCGTTCAGCAGGGCACTGCGGGCCGGCTGGTACTTGCCGGACGCGGCCAGCACCGCGCCCAGGTTTTCGGCCACGGCCGGCAGGGTCGGGTCGGACTTGTGGGCGCGCTCGTAGTAGCCGATGGCGGCCTCGCGCTTGTCGCGGCTGCTGGCGATGATGCCCAGTTCGTTGAGGGTCTGGGCATCGTCCGGCGCCAGGGTCAGCGAGCGCTTGAGCGAGACTTCGGCCTCGGCCAATTTGTCGAGGTGGTGCTGGGCCTTGCCGAGGTAGTACCAGGCGCGCGCCGAGCCGGGATTGCTGCGGGTCCAGGCGCGCGCCAGCGGTAGCACGTCGGTCCAGCGCTGCTCGAGCACGAGGGCGGCGATGGTGCTGTCGCCCAGGCTGTCGATCTGGGCGCGGACGGTGTCGTCCGCGGGCGGCTTGGGTTCTGCGCCGTGGGCGCCGAGCGAGAATGCCAGGCAGGCGGCGGCGATCGAGGTTTTCAACAAGGCAGTGCGGGCGGAAAGAAGCATGGTGTCAGCGGGCGTCGGATGAATTGAAGGACAGGTTGATGCCTGGCCTGGTGTTTTTCTTGGGAAGCTTGAAGTCTTTCCTGAAACTCAGGTAAGCCGGCGTTTTCATGATCTTGGCAAATTCGGGATCCTCCTCCAGCGCCAGCTTGCGCAGGTCGGCGCGGGCCAGGGTGTCGAACAATTGCGGCTGGTATTTGTTTTTGGTGAGGGCGTTGGCCTTCAGGTAGACCGTGGCGCGCGTTTCGTAGAAATTGTCGAGCACCGAATCGTCTTCGATCGGCGAGACGGTCTCGAAACATTGCTCGATCTGGGAGATGGCTTCTTCATGCTGGGCCAGCGTGGTGGCGACCGCGCTCTGTTCGTAGGCCAGCATGTTGTGGCAGGCGCGGCGCGCGGCGCGCACCACGTTGAACTCGGCCAGGTAAGGCCAGTCGTTGGAGGCGAGCACCTTGACGGTGCGGCGGCAGCTCTCGACGGCCGCTTCCTGCTCGCCCATTTCGTAGAGCGAGAAGCGCTTGAAGTCGAGCACGTAGGCCCATTGCGATTTCTCGCCGTAGGCCGGGTCGACTTTGGTCAGCGCTTTTTCCAGCTCCAGCACTTTTTCCTTGACGCTGGCGTAGCGCTTTTCGCTCATGGCCTTCTGGGCCGCCTTCATCTGGGTGTCGAAATAGTCGTCGAATTTGTCGTCGCCGGCGGCCAGCACGGGGCCGGTCAGGGTGACGGTGAGGATCAGGCTGAGGAGTCGGTTAGCGTTCATTCGGGCGCGGAAGTGATCCAATCCGGCAGCGGTTGTGCGCACCAGCAGGCTGTTGCCGGCGTCGCTCCCGATGTCGTTTTAGAAGAGTTTCAATAATTACACGGAGGGACGACAGAATACCAGTAAATGGTGCTCTAAGGACAATCTTCGTGCAAGTGCAAGGTGGCGGCCGGCGCTGGAAGGGGGCTGTGGTACGTTCAGGCGTAAAAAATCCCCGGCTGGCGGGGAGGGCGCAGGCTGTGAGGGGGGCGCGGTTAGTGGATCCATTTGCCGGCGGCGAAGACGATGCCGGCCAAGGTGACGGCAGTGCCGATAAACCATTTGATTAGACGCACTTCCAGCGCCGCCAGGTCTTCCTTGGTAACGTAATTGGAACGGATGACGGCGACATCGCGCTGCACCTCCGCCAGTTGGTCCTTGGTCGTGTAATTGGAGCGGATGACGGCGAGATCGCGCTCCACCGCGAAAAGACGCTCGAGAATTTTTTCCACAGCCAACTCAAGTTTGATCATGCGCGCTTCCATGAGGTCCATTATCTGCGCTTTCGAAAGAGTGATCAAGCAGGACATGCCATGGTGAGTCGTCCCGCTTCGGGGGCTGTTGACTTGACTCAAACGTGTTCGGGGTTCGCAGCGCCGCAAGTGATGGCGCCGGCTGCCTGGGCTAGCAGCCTGTCGGACTTGGGATCGTCGGCTGCAAAAATACCCGGGACGGCCCATATTTCGCCGCTTTCTCGGCCAATAGCTCGCTATTGGCACTGCGAAATCGTCAAAATCTGGCCTCGCCCAGCTATTTTTTCGCTTCGACTCCCCAAGTCCGACAGGCTGCTAGCCTGAATGTTTCATAAACTGCCACCGCAGTGCCGGTTCGGCGATACATGAGCTCCTCAGTGACGATCACGATGTCGCGGGCAATAGCCCCCCTACCCGATTGAACGGGACATCGAATGGAGCG
>NZ_WHJI01000049.1:0-50904 GCF_011682155.1 Massilia sp. CCM 8734 | reverse complement strand
TCGCAGTTTGGTCGCTACGAAGTAAAGGGGTAACACAGCCATGCATGCACCGTTTTTGGGATTGAAAGTTAACACCATCCTAATTCGTTTACAAGCAAAATTTGAGGGGAAGGGTCAGGGTCTGACCCCTCGGTTGCCGGGATCGCCCTGGGCGGCGTGATCGGCATCGGCGCGCTGATCCGGCGCCGCCGCAAGCCGCGCGCCAGCGCTGACTGCTAGCAGCCGGTCGTTCAGTCAAGGGTCTGGCGATAGCGCAGCATGGCGACGCTGCCGGCGACACCCATCGCCAGCGCGATCGGCCATGCGTGCGGCAGCACCTCGGCCAGCCCGTTCCCCTTCAACATGATCCCGCGGGTGATACGCAAGAAGTGCGTCAGCGGCAGCACTTCGCCGATCGCCTGCGCCCATCCCGGCATGCCCCGGAACGGGAACATGAACCCGGTCAGCAGCATCGACGGCAGGAAGAAAAAGAAGGTCAGCTGCATCGCCTGCATCTGGTTGCGCGCGATGGTCGAAAACGTGAAGCCGATCGCCAGGTTGGCGGCGATGAACAGCACCAGCGCGCCGGACAACAGCGCCAGGCTGCCCACCATCGGCACGTCGAACACCAGCATTGATGCCAACAAAATCACGCCCACCTGGATGTAACCGATCAGGATATACGGCACGATTTTGCCGATCATGACTTCGAGCGGCGACACCGGCGTGGCCAGCAGGTTTTCCATGGTGCCGCGTTCGCGCTCGCGCGTCATGGCCAGCGCCGTCATCATCACCATCGTCATGGTCAGGATCACGCCCATCAGCCCGGGCACGATGTTGTAGCGGGTCAGCCCTTCCGGATTGTAGCGGCGCTGGCTGCGGATGTCGTACGGCGCCTCGATCGGCCGCAAGCGCGCCAGCGGCCCGCGCAGCTCTGCGCCGATGGCGCGCGCGGCGATCGCGTTGACCGACGCCAGCGCGTTGCCGGTGGCGGCCGGATCGGTGGCGTCGGCCGCCAGCAGGATCGCCGGCCGTTCGCCGCGCACCAGCTTGCGCGAAAAGTCGCCCGGCACCACCAGCACGAACTGCACCTCGCCGCGCGCCAGCAAGGCGTCGCCCTCCACCGCGCCCGACACATGGCGCACCGTGCGGAAGTACTGCGACGTCTCCAGCGCCGCCACCAGGCGCCGCGAAAACACGCTGCGGTCAAGGTCGGCCACCGCCAGCGGCAGGTGGCGCACGTCGCCGTTGATGGCAAAGCCGAACAGGATCAGCTGCATGATCGGAATGCCGACCATCATGCCGAAAGTGAGCCGGTCGCGCCCCACCTGGCGCAGTTCCTTGAGCAGCACCGCCAGCATGCGCCGCCAGTTCATGGCGCCGCTCCGCCGAAGTTATCCTGCGCGTCCTGCATCAGCGCGATGAAGACGTCTTCCAGGCTGGTGTCGATCGGGGTGGCGGCAAGCCGCGCCAGGCCTGGCCGCGCCAACGCTTGCGCAAACGCGTCGGCCGAGTCGGCGCTGACATGCAAGGTCATGCCGAACGGTGCGACCGTGCGGATGCCGGGCGCGCCGCGCAGGCTGTGGGCGGCGCTGTTCAAGTCCGGGCCGGTGAGCGACCAGGTGCGCAGGCCGGCGCCGGCAATCACTTCGGCCACGCTGCCGCGCGCGAGCAGCTTGCCGTAGGCGATGTAGGCCAGCTGGTGGCAGCGCTCCGCTTCGTCCATGTAGTGGGTCGACACCAGCACCGTCATGCCGGCGGCGGCCAGGTCGTGGATCTGGTCCCAGAATTCGCGCCGCGCGGACGGGTCGACCCCGGCCGTCGGTTCGTCGAGCAGCAGCAGTTGCGGGTCGTGGATCAGGCAGGCCGCCAGCGCCAGCCGCTGCTTCCATCCGCCCGAGAGCGACCCGGCCAGTTGCGTGCGGCGGCTGGCCAGGCCAAGCCGTTCGAGCGTGCTGGCGATGCGGCCGCGCCGGTTGGCGACCTGGTAGACGCGAGCCACGAAGTCGAGGTTTTCTTCGATGCTCAAGTCCTCGTACAGGCCGAATTTTTGGGTCATGTAGCCGACCTGCTTCTTGATCTGGCGCGCCTCGGTGCGGATGTCGTAGCCAAGGCACTGGCCCTGCCCTTCGTCGGGCGTGAGCAGGCCGCACAGCATGCGGATGGTGGTCGTCTTGCCGCTGCCGTTCGGGCCCAGGAAGCCGTAGATGCGGCCACGCTCGACGCGGATGTCGACATGGTCGACCACCATGCGCCCGCCGTAGGACTTGGTCAGGCCCTGGACGTCGATGACGATGGCGGGCGCGCCCGCCGAAGTCGTCAAGGGGATGCTCACGGCGGCGGCTCCGTGCGCACCGTCAGCGGCTGGCCGGGATGGAGTTCGGCCTGTCCCGGTTCGGGCGACGCTTCCACCATGAACACCAGCGCGGCGCGGTTTTCCTTGCTGTAGATGAGGGGCGAGGTGTACTCGGCTTCGGGCGAAATGAAAGTAATGCGCCCTTTGAGCGGCCCGGCGCAGCCGTCGCAGGCGATCACGGCGCCCTGCCCCACGCGGATCTTGCCCAGTTCCGTTTCGGGAACGAAGAAGCGCGCCTTGATGTTCGCCGGTGGCAGCAAGGTGACGATGGCCGCGCCGGCCGGCACCCATTCGCCGGCGCGGTAGGCGACCTCGCTGACCATGCCGCCCACCGGCGCGGCCTGGGCTTTCTGGTCGACTTTCCACTGGGCCTGCGCCAGCTGCGCGCGCGCCGCCTCGACTTCCTTTTCGGCGGCCGCCACCTGGTCGCTGCGGGCGCTGGCGCCGGCCCCGCGCAGGCGCGCGCGCGCCTGTTCCACGCGGGCGCGGTCGGCCGCCAGCGCCGCCGCCGACTGATCGAGCCGGGCGCGCGCGATGAATTTGTCGGCCACCAGCTTGCGCTCGCGCTCCAGGTTCGCCTGCGACAGCGCCAGCGCCGCTTCGGCTTCGCGCAGCGCCCCCGCCAGCGCCGCCACTTCGTCGCTGCGCGCGCCCTTGCGCAAGTCGGCCAGCAGGGCCTCGGCGCGCCCGACCCGGCTTTGCGCTTCCTGGCGCGCCGCCGTTTCGCTGGCTTGTTCCAGCACGTAGGCCGGCGCGCCAGCCCGGACCCGGTCGCCGCGGCGCAGGTGCACCTGGGTCAATGTGCCGGCCAGGGGGGCCGACAGGCGCACGTACTCGCCTTCGGCGTAGCCGGGAAAGGCGTCGTCGGGCGCATGGCCGCAGGCCACGCACAGGATCAACGGCACGGCCGCGGCGAACAGGAATGGTTTCATGGCGGCGCAAACCCCTTCGGAGCGACGAGGATGGCGCGCATGGCCAGGTCGATGCGCAGGGCGATGGCTTGATCGGACAACAGCGCCTGCTGCGCCAGCGCCGCCAGCTCGGGCGCGGCGGCGGGCAGGCGTTCGAGCGCGCCGCCGGCGAACAGGGGACCGGCGATCGCGCCGAGCACGAACGGCAGCAGTTGCATGACCGGGGCGTCGATGATGTCGCCCTCGGCCTGGCCCTGGCGCAGCAGTTGCGCCAGCACGGCGATGTGGCGCGGCAGGTTCTCGCGCAGGAACGCGGCCGGCAGCGCTTCGCCGCGCATCGCTTCGGACAGCAGCGTCAGGAGCAGGTGGCGGTGGCGGCTGGCGAAGCCGGCCAGCACGCGCAGCGCGCCATCGAGGCTGCGCGCGCCGCCTTGGGACGCTTGCGCCCGCAGCGTGAGGGCGGCGAACATTTCCTCGTACATGTGCTGCAGCAGCACGCGCAGGAAATTATCCTTGTTCTTGAAGTGGTAATGAAACATGCCGAGGTTGACGCCGGCGTGTTCGACCAGTTTGCGCACCGACAGGCCGGCGCAGCCGGTCTGGGGCAGCAAGAGCATGCCGGAGGCGATCAGCTGGGCATCGATTTTTTGAGATGGGCGGTTCATGCGAATTATTATACACTTGTGTAGTAATGGGTGGGCACGATTGGACGGCGCAAGAACCTCGCCTCGATACCAGGTCAAAATGGGAGTTGAATTGGAAACGCCTGCGTGCTTGCAAGTACTGTCAGAGTCAAGCCGCGATCATCGCAGCGTGAACGCGATTACCGTGGGCAACGCTGAATGTCACCAGCCAGCAGCATGTTTGGGCCAATTAACCGGAAAGCCCAACTCCTGCATCATCCCCATGTCATACCGCGCTTGCAAGTCGATCAAGCGCTGCCGGAAGGTCGTGTTGAAGCCGATAGCATCAAGTAATACATGCGCTACAGTGAGTGCTGCATAGGCTGATTTATTGTCGTTAAATTTGATACCGCGCGCTTTATGGTTAGCGGGCGCAACACCGAGTTTGCGATGGAGAATTCGGTCATGATGTGCCGCCGTGTTGCGCAGCACCGTAAGCGTATGCATCCAGCTTTCAAACACCTCAACTTGGTTGATGCCAAATTTTGCCGCTATCGCCCTCTTGTCGCTCGGGTCACGTAAAATCTTGTACGTTCGCGACCGCATGCCAAGGCTGACGCACTCACTCATGGCCCAACTCGGCGGCAGGTAAGGGTCATCGTAGGATTCGTAGTACGCCTGTATGAATCGCCTGTCGCCAGCCCGCTCTACCTCGGTTTCGATCTTGGACAACATCCGGCCCATCCCGAATGTGCGTAAGGGCTTGAACAGCTTGCTATCCAGATACCAGTGAGGTGAATATTCCAGGCTAAGGAAATTGCACATGACGGTGCGAATTGCCACCTCAAGGCGTTCAACTGCCTCCAGGATCAACGCGCGAATTTCCCGGTCGAACTCATAACGATCCCTGATCATGTCGAACGTCGTGTCTGGCTTGAATTGCTTTGTGGCCGGATCGATCAGATGAAACCAATACCCTTTCAGCCTGTAATGGCCGATAAAAGTAAGGTATTGAAGTGCACGCTTTTCGTCGGTGACGTGCAAATTTTGCGCAAGCAGCTTGGCCACCAGTGCGGATGGGGGTTGCGAGGACTTAGAGAATATTGCCAAGGCGCTTCCCCAAATAGAAAAGCCGCCTTTTGCACGCCTTTTTTCAAAGGACTCTCCCCGTTGAGGAGGACGTGTGGCGACTGTGTTGGGACCATCTTATCCAACATTCAAGGCACAGTCAAAGTTGCGAAAGGAAACGAACAGACCCGCATTCTGTCGACGCCATCGACGCATGCCGGCTCAATGCCATCCGGCATTGTCCAAGCGCCTGCACCGCAGCAGCACAAGCAACAGAACAACGCTGACCGGCAGCGCCAGCACAACACTCAGCAGCAGCGTCTTTGCCTTGCTTGCATGGCCCTTTAGGTCCGCCATCATGGCCAAGGGCAGCGGCGCCAGGCTGGCCAGCGCCGGCAGGATCAGCAGGTGCAACGCCACCACGGCGATGCGCCGGATCACGGAGGACCGGTCATTGCGACGCTTCGCTGGCCAGGCGCCGGTTCAGGCGCTGACCGGCGTTGGCGGCGTAGGCGCGGCACGCCTCGGGGTCGATGAACGGATTGCTGCCGGCGGTGCGCGCCGCGTGCTTTTCCATCAGGTTGGAAAAGCCCGGATGCACCGCAATGAGCACGTCGCACTTGAGCGCCGCCACCTTGTCGATGCTGGCCCGGAACGAGCGCACGCGTTCCGGCATCGTGGCGCTGCCCGAAAAGCGGAACCCATCGTGCGAAATGGGATTGAGGCTGTCGGCATAGACCACGTCGAGGCAACGCTTTGGCTCGCACGATTGCCACGTCCACGTGGTGCCGCCGGTGGTGTGGCCGGGTGTCATGTGGGCCTTGATGGCCAGCGGGCCGACGCGCAGGATGACGCCGTCGGCCACCTCGCTCACCTGCGCCACCTTGGGAAAGCGGTCCGGGCCGTTGGCCTTGTACAGGGGATCGTCCGGCCCGACCAGGCCGGCGCGCAACGCCTGCGCCCCGGCTGCGCTGGCGGCCACGCTGGCGCCACTGGCGCGCTGCAACATGGCAATGCCGCCCGCATGGTCGTCGTGCGCATGGGAATTGACGATCAGTTTCACATCCTCGATGCGAAAACCAAGCGCCGCGATATTGCGGATGATCAGCGGGGCCGACTGCGGCAATGCGCCGTCGAGCAAGATATGGCCCTGCTCGCTGGTGAGCAACACCGCCGACAAGCCGCGCGGGCCGACATAGTAGGTATTGCCGACAATCTGGAACGGCTGCTGCGGCTGGTTCCATTCCTCGCACATGCCGCACTTGACGTCCTCCTCGGCCGTGGCCGAGGCCGTGCCCATTGCCGCCGCCACCATCGCCAGGACGAGTGCCGGCTTGCCTGATGTTGCCATGCTTACCTCCAATGAAGAATACGGCCGACGCCCCGCTGCCAATTTTGCAATGTTACACCTTAGACAGCACGGCCCGGCCGCCAAGGCGCATGACATTTGTACTAGCTGGCCCACGTAAATCAGGCGTTCCCTCCCATGCCGGACAGGACATCCGGCCGATTCGCAGCCGAGTCCGCCTAAATATACTCGTCTCACCGATCACGCAAACGCCACTTGGCCTCGCGGATTCCCGACAACATCACCGGCCCATCACCATGAACGACACAGCCCTCTTCTTCGAACTGCTCGGCATGCTGGTCACCGATCCGCGTACCGGGGTGCTGCTGGCCCTGCTGGCGGCGGCGGCCGTATGCGACTACCGCACTTTCCGCATTCCCAACCTGATCACGTTCGGCGGCATCGTCTTCGCGCTGGTCTACAACACCGTCGTGCCGCCGGTCTGGCACGCCGGCTGGGCTTGGGCTCCGGCCGGCATGCTGCTCGGCTTTTGCGCCATGCTGCCGATGTACGCGATGGGCGTGATGGGCGCCGGCGACGTCAAGCTGATGGCGATGGTCGGCGCTTTCCTCGGCTTTCACGCGACCTTGCAGGCGCTGCTGTTCTGCGTGCTCAGCGCCGGTATCGCCGCCCTCGCCTTCGGCCTGCGCAAACGAGTCATGGGACGGCTGCTGGCCAACGCCGGCGCCGCCATGCGCGCCATGTTCTGGTCCGCCATTGCCGCCGGCAAGCCGCAACTGGCGCCCGGCGCCATGCCCTCGGTCGGCAGGCTCGCCTACGGCATCAGCATCGCCATCGGCACCACCTGCTACCTGGTCGCCCAGCAGTTCAACCTGGTCTGACTCCCGGCCAACGACATCGCGAAAGACATCACCATGAAAAACCTCAAGGCACTTGGGCTGATCGCGTTCGCCCTCCTCATCGGCCTGGTGGCGGCCGTCTACGCCGCCGGCTGGGTATCGCGCCAGGGTGGCGTGACCGTCAACAAGGTAGTGGTGGCGGCGGTCGACATCGACCCGGGCAGCAAGATCAACGCCGAAATGCTGTCCCAGCTCGACTGGCCGGCCGGCGCCACGCCGCCCGCCGCGTTCAAGAGCGCCGCCGAGCTGCAGGACCGCATCGCCCGGGTCAGCATCCTGCGCGGCGAACCGCTGCTCGACGGCAAGCTGGCGCCGTTGGGCACCAAGGGTGGCTTGTCGGCTGTCATCGCCGAAGGCAAGCGCGCCATGACGGTGCGCGTCAACGATGTGGTGGGCGTGGCCGGCTTTGCCCTGCCCGGCAACTATGTCGACGTGATGGTCAATGCGCAGCAGGAAAAATCCGGCGCCGAAGAAGGCAAGCAGATCAGCAAGACGGTGCTGGAGCGGGTGCTGGTGCTGGCTGTCGCCCAGGAAGCCGGGCGCGACGACACCAAGCCGAAGGTGGTCAGCGCCGTCACCCTGGAGCTGACCCTGGACGACGCCGAGAAGCTGGACCTGGCGCGCAGCGTCGGCACCCTGTCGCTGGTGCTGCGCAACCAGGTCGACCAGAAGACGGTGGCCACCGCCGGCATCACCAAGGAAGAGCTGTTCGGCGCCCGGAAGGCTGCCGCGATCCTGCCGGCGCCGGCGGCGGCCCCGGTGCCGCGCCAGGCGCGCCCGGCGCAAGCGGTTGCCGCCCAGCCAGCCAGGCGCGCCCATTGCGTGGAAGTGATCCAGCACGGCGTGCTGGCAATGAACTGCTTTTGAACAGCCACGGAGACTTGACTCATGAACAAGCACATTCGCATGGCGGCCCTGTGCGTCGCGACGGCCGGCATGGTTGCCGCCCCCAACAGCGCCACGGCGGCAGCCGGCGCCAGCGGCACCAGGAATTGCAAGTCGGTGATCGTGGCGCCAGCGGCCCAGGTGATGCTCGGCAAATCGTCGGTGATTCCCCTGGCGGCGCCGGTGATCCGCATCGTCGCCAGCGGCCAGCGCGACAGCAAGCAGCCCGCGTCGGCAGCGGCGCCGGCCGGCGCCGACACGGCGGAGGCGGACGGCGTGGCCGAGATCGACGTTATTCTGCTCAGCCCGACAGACCTGTTCCTGCTCGGTAAAAAGGCCGGCGCCACCAGCCTGATCCTGCAGGATGCGGGCGGTATCTGCACCCTGCGCGACATCGTGGTGGCGATCGACCCGGCCACCTTGCAAGCCAAGCTCGCCGAGCTGATGCCCGAGGAAACCGGGATCGTCGTCAAGAGCGCCGAAAACGCCATCGTGCTGACCGGCAGCGTGCGCGACGCCGGCCAGCTCGACGAGGCGCTGCGCGTGGCCGGCGCCTACGGCGGCGGCAAGCGCGTGCTGAACCTGCTGCGCGTGAGCTCGCCCCAGCAAGTGATGCTGGAAGTGAAAATCGCCGAAGTGAGCAAGACCCTGCTCGACAAGTTCGGGATCGACTTCGCCCGCATGGTGGCCTCGGCCGACGGCCTGAGCTCGCGTGTGATCTCGGGCATCCTGGGCGGCGCGCCGGCGCTGGCCGGCCAGTTCAGTCACGGCGGCTCCGGCGCCGCGCTCGGGATCGTGGCCGATGCGACGCTCCGGGGCGCCAATGCGGGCGCCGGCGCCAGGCTGGCGGCGGGCGCGCGCGGCGCCACCTTGTTTGGCATCGATGCGCAGAAAAAGGATGGCCTGGTGCGGGTGCTGGCCGAGCCGAACATCATGGCCATCAGCGGGCAGTCGGCCAGCTTTCTGTCGGGCGGCAAGATCTTCATCCCGGTGGCCCAGGCGCGCGAGGCCGGCGGCGCCAACGTCACGCTGGAAGAGAAGGAATTCGGGGTCGGCCTGAAGTTCTCGCCGACGGTGCTGGGCGGCGCCCGCATCAACCTCAAGCTGGTGTCGGAAGTGTCGGAGCTGGCGCAGACCGGTTCGCCCTTCACCACCAGCGGCGGCGTGACCTCGGTGCTGCCGTCGATTACCACGCGCCGGGTCGACACCACCGTGCAACTGAACGATGGCCAGAGCTTCGCCATCGCTGGCTTGATCCGCAACAACGTGACCGAAACCCTGTCGCGCTTTCCGGGCCTGGGCGACATTCCGGTGCTCGGCGCACTGTTTCGCTCGACCGAATTCCAGAAGGACCAGACCGAGCTCATTTTCATCATCACGCCGCGCCTGGTCAAGCCGGCCGCCGCGCTGGCCACGCCGACCGACAACCATGTACCGGCCGACCGTGCCGACCTGATTTTCATGGGCAAGACCGAGGGCAAGTCCGCCCCCGCCAACCACAAATAAGGAGAGCGCCATGAATAAACCGATCTTCTGCGCCGTGCTGGCCGCGCTGGCCGCGCTGGCCGGCTGCGCCACCGCCCCCAGCTACGACGCCCGCTTCGGCGACGCCGTGCGCCAGGCGCGCAGCGCCATGACCATCGACCCGCAGGCCGGCGCGGCGCCAGGTGCGGCGGGGGGCATCGACGGCCAGGCCGCGCGCGAAGCCATGGCGCGCTACCAGGACAGCTTCAAGACGCCGCCGCCCGTGATCACCGTTATCAACGCCGGCGGCCCCGCCGCCCGGTGAAGCATCCGGCAGCGGCCACGGGGCCGCTGCCGGCGCAGTACCCCGCCCGCAGGGGCGGGCATGTTTGCCCATCCATCTCACTCGAAAGGTACGCGAAATGAACACTTTTTTGAAAACGACAAGCCAGTCGCTCCAATCCTTCGTCCGCGACGACGAAGGCGCCCAGGTCGTCGAGTACGCGCTGATCATCGCGGTCGTCTCGATCATCCTGGTGGTGGCGCTGCGTAACCTGACCGGCACCGACTTCAACGGCTTCATCACCCGCGTCGGCACCTGCCTGTCCGGTGGCACCTGCGCCTGATTGCCCCACTGCTCCCATCTCAACCCTGAAAGGTCCACATCATGAACGCCATGCTCAACACCGCCAGCCGCGCCGTCGGCTCCTTCCTGCGCGACGACGAAGGCGCCCAGGTGGTCGAATACGCGCTGATCATCGCCGTCGTGTCGATCATCCTGGTGGTCGCGCTACGCAACCTGACCGGCACCAACTTCGACGGCTTCATCACCCGCGTCGCCAACTGCCTGACCGGCACCTCCTGCGCCTAAGCCCAGCCGACGGGCCGCGGCCTGCCCGCGGCCCGTCATTTTTCGGATAAAAACCATGATCCCGCACACTCGATACGCCGTTCACCAGCGCCAGCTTGGCGCGGTGATCCTGACGGTCTGCTTCCTGCTGTTTTTCCTGCTGGGGTTTGTCGCCATCGCCTTCGACCTGGGGCGCCTGTTCATCGTCAAGACCGAGCTGCAGACCGCCATGGACAGCTGCGCACTGGCGGCCGCCCAGGAGCTCGACGGCCAGAGCGGATCGCTGGCGCGCGCGCGCCGCGCCGGGACCACTGCGGCCAACCTGAACCGGGTCAACCTGCAGTCGGCCAACTGGGATGGCCAGGGCCGGTTGCTTGACGCCGGCATCAGCTTCCGCGACGCGGCCTACCTGCCCACCACCACGCCCGCCGGCGCGCGCTACGCGCAGTGCGAGCACCGCCAGAATGGCGTCAGAATGTGGCTCCTGCACGCGCTGGGGGCCTTTAACGGCAACACTGCCGCCAATCCGGCCACGCGCGCGGTGCTGGCCAGCGCGGTCGCCACGCGCGCCAGCTCGCAGAGCACCTGCCCGATCCCGGTGGCGGTCAAGGCCAGGGTCGGCGGCACGGCCTCGAACAACTATGGTTTCCTGGTCGGCGAATGGGTCACCGTGTTCGACAAGGGCGGCGCGGCGGCGGCGGCCGGCGAAATGGGCTGGTATAACCTCGACGGCAGCAACAGCGCCAGCGAAACGGCCGCCGAACTGGCCGAAGGAGGCTACTGCGGCACGCGCCTGGGCGACACGCTCGGTACGCCGGGTGCGCAGACCAGCGTGGACCGGCCGTGGAACTACCGCTTCGGGGTCTACAAGAACAGCGACTCGCCCAGCTTGAACCACCCCGACCAGAGCGGCTATTCGTACACCAGCGCCAACTGGAAGAATGCGGTGCCGCAGAACGCGTTTTCCGGCGCCCCGGCTGCCGGCTCGCACGCCAGCGCGCAAAATTACGTCACCAAGCGCGCCGCCTGGGCCTCGCTGGCCGACACCGGCGCCAATATCAAGACCGGATCGCTGATCGCCTTTGGCGACAACAATCGCCTGAACAGCTTCCAGAAGCTGGCCACGCCGGGCGCCGCCGGCGAGCATCGCCAGTACGGCACCAACCGGCGCCTGGTGATCGTCCCGGTGATCAACGGCGCGTCCCAGGTGACCGATTTCGTCTGCATGTTCATGCTCCATCCGCTGAGTGGCCCCAACGACCCGGCCAGGCTGGAGTACCGCGGCTTGGCGGGAATAGCCACCTCGCCCTGCGCACCGGGCGGCACGCCAGGCGGCGCGGCCGGGCCGCTGGTGCCGGTACTGGTCAGGTGAACGCCATGAGACACCGTCAACAGGGCGTGGCCCTGGTCGAATTCGCGTTCGTGCTGCCGCTGCTTTTGATCATCTCGCTGCTGTGCGCCGAACTCGGACGCGCCGTGTACCGCTACAACACCACCGCCAAGACCGTGCGCGACGCGGTGCGCTACCTGTCCGTGCAAACGCCCGGCACCCATGTGACCGAGGCGCGCAACCTGATCTTGTACGGGAACGTGGCCGGCACCGGCGCCCTGCTCGACCCGGCGCTCACCGCCGCCAACGTGCCCACGCCAACCTGGCAAACGGCCGGCAGCGATCCTTTGATGAACACCGTCACGATTCGCGTGTCGGGCTACCAGTTCCGGCCGATGGTGGCGAACATGTTCGGCGCCAGGTTCTCGGTCATCGCCTTCAACGACATCAGCGCCACCATGCGCAGCCCATTATGAAACCGACCCGCACCAACGCCACCCGGCACGGCGCGACCGCCATCGAACTGGCCTTCGTGCTGGTGGTCTTCTTCATGTTCCTGCTCGGCGCGACCGACATGGCGCGCATGCTGTTTACCTGGAACGCGGCCACCGAAGCCACGCGCGCCGGCGCGCGCTACGCGGTGGTGTGCGCCGACCCGACCAATGACGGCCAGGTGCTGCAGAAGATGCGCATGATGGTGCCCGAGATCGGCGCGGTGGCGCTGGCGTGGGAGCCGGCCGGCTGCGACGCGGCCAGCTGCGCCGGGGTGACGGTCACCATCACCGCGCTGCACTACCACTGGCTCTCGCCCTTGCCCGGGGCGCTGGTGCCGGTGCGCGCGCTGCCCACGTTCAGCACCTACCTGCCGCGCGAAATGATGCGGCGCGACCCCAATAACGCGCTGATTTGCCAATAAACGCAACCTGAGGAACCCGCCATGAAAGTCGCCCTCGTATCACCCGACAAGACCCGCCTCACCGAAATCGGCCCACTGCTGCAGGCCGGCGCGCATGTGGTCAGCGCCACCGTCGGCGGCGCCGCCGACCTGGCGGCGCTGGCCGAACGCGAACAGCCGGACCTGATGCTGGTCGACGGCTGCGCGGACGGCGCCGGCCTGGCCGCCATCGCCGCCGTCACCGCCCGCCATCCGGGCCTCGCCGTGGTGCTGCTGTGCGCCGCCTGCGCGCCCGATTTTTTGATCAACGCCATGCGCGCCGGCGTGCGCGAGGTGCTGCCCGCCCCGCTCGCGCCGGCCGAACTGGAGGCGGCGCTCGGGCGCTCTAGCGCCAAGCTGCGCGGCGCTAGAGCCCACAGCGAAGGCAAGGTGCTCGCCTTCATCGCCTGCAAGGGCGGCAGCGGCGCGACTTTTCTTGCCACCAGCATGAGCTTGCAGCTGGCGCGCACCGGTTCCGTGCTGCTGGTCGACCTGAACCTGCAGTTCGGCGACGCCCTCGCTTTCGTGCACGACGGCCGCGCGCCCTCGACCCTGGCCGACGTGGCGCGCGCGATTGCGCGCCTGGACTCTTCCTTCCTGGCAGCCAGCACGGTCAAGGTGGCGCCCAACTTCAGCCTCCTGGCCGCGCCCGAGGACCATGCGCAGGCGGCCGAGATCAGCGCCGCCCATGTGGACGCGGTGCTGGCGCTGGCGGTACGCCATTACGACTACGTGGTGCTCGATATCGGGCGCCCGGTCACCACCCTGAGCATCAAGGCGTTCGACCGCGCGTACCGCATCTATCCGGTGCTGCAAGCCGGCTTGAGCTCGATCCGCAACGCCAAGAAGATGCTGGCTATTTTCAAGTCGCTCGATTACGGCCCCGACAAGATCGAACTGATCGTCAACCGCTTCGAGCGCAAGGGCGAGATCGGCGTGGCGGAAGTGGAGCGGGCGCTGGGCAAGTTCGCGATCCACACGGTGCCCAACTCGTACAAGCAGGTCACGGCCGCCATCGACCATGGCGAGCCTTTGATGCCCGGCGCGCGCGCCAATCCGGTGCTGCGCGATGTGGCCGGCCTGGCCGAGGCGCTCAGCGCGCCGGCCCAGGCCGCCCTCGGCCCGCGCGGGCGTTCGCCCTCGGGCCTGTGGGCGCGCCTGTTCGGGCGTTTGCCTGGCCGCTCGTCGCGCCATCATTCCGGAGAATCCCATGTCCTTCCGTGACCAACTCAACGCCATCGACAGCCAGGCCGACCTGCGCGTGGCCGCGCCCGGCGCGAGCGACGACTACCACGCGATCAAGGGGCGCATTCACCTGAAACTGCTCGACAAATTCGACCTGGCCGCGCTCGAAGCGCTGCCGGGGCCGATGCTGCGCGCCGAAATCGCGGTGATGGCCGAGCGCCTGCTCGACGAGGAGCAAGCCGCCATCAACGAGTCCGAACGGCGCTCGCTGATCCGCGACATCCAGCACGAGATGCTCGGCTTCGGCCCGCTCGAACTGCTGATGGCCGATCCGACCGTCTCCGACATCCTGGTCAACAGCTACAACCGCATCTTTGTCGAACGCCGTGGCCGGCTGGAACTGAGCACGGTGCGCTTCACCGACGAAAAGCACCTGCTGCGCATCATCGACAAGATCGTTTCGCTGGTGGGGCGCCGCATCGACGAGTCGAGCCCGATGGTCGACGCGCGCCTGCCGGACGGCTCGCGCGTGAACGCCGTGATCGCGCCGGTGGCGCTCGACGGCCCGATGATGTCGATCCGCCGCTTCGCCCACATCCCGCTCAGGATGGAAAACCTGATCCACGACCTGCACAGCCTCACGCCCGACATGGCGACCGTGCTCGAAGGCCTGTGCAAGTCCAAGGTCAACATGATCATCGCCGGCGGCACCGGGGCCGGCAAGACCACCCTGCTGAACATCTTGTCCGGCTTCATTCCGCCGGCCGAACGCATCGTCACCATCGAAGACGCGGCCGAACTGCAGCTGCAGCAGCCGCACGTGGTGCGCATGGAAACGCGCCCGGCCAACATCGAAGGCAAGGGCGAAATCACCCAGCGCGCGCTGGTGCGCAATGCGCTGCGCATGCGCCCGGACCGGATCATCATCGGCGAGGTGCGCGGGGCCGAGGCGGTCGACATGCTGCAAGCGATGAACACGGGCCACGACGGCTCGCTCACCACGATCCACGCCAACAACCCGCGCGACGCGCTCTCGCGCCTGGAAAACATGATCGGCATGGCCAACCTGAATCTGCCGCACAAGGCGGCGCGCCAGCAGATCGCCTCGGCCATCACGGTGGTGATCCAGGGCCTGCGCCTGATCGACGGACGGCGCAAGATCACCAGCATCCAGGAGATCACCGGGATGGAAGGCGACATCATCACCATGCAGGAGATCTTCGCCTTCCGCCAGACCGGGGTGGGCGCCGATGGCGCGGTCGAAGGCTACTTCCAGGCCAGCGGCGTGCGTCCCAAGTTCAGCGAGCGCCTGCGCGCCTTCGGCGTGACCCTGCCCGACGCCATGTTCGACAGCACCCACCGTTACCAATAGGAGGCCGGCATGCCAACTCACCTCAACGGCATCGATGCCAACGTTCCGATTTCGCCGCTGCTGTCGGTGATGGTTTTCATCGCGGTGGTGCTGCTGTTCGAAGGCCTGTACCTGATCTGGAAGACCTACAAGGGACCGCAGGCCAAAAAGATCGAACGGCGCCTCAACGCCCTGTCGGCGGCCGGCGACGGCTCGGCCCAGTCGCACCTGCTGCGCGAGCGCATGATGAGCGAGCTGGCGCCGTTCCAGCGCTTTTTGCTGCGCCTGCCGCGCGCGCACCAGCTCGATCGCTACCTGCTGCAGGCGAACCTGGACTGGACGGTCGCCAAGCTGCTGCTCGCTTGCGTGGCGCTGGGGGCGGCTGGCTTCCTGCTGGTAACGGCGCTGCTGCACCAGCCCTTCCTGGCCGGGGCCATCACGGCCGCCATGCTGGCCTGGCTGCCGCTGGCGTACGTGCAGCGGCGCCGCCGCCGGCGCCTGGCAAAACTCGAACAGCAGTTGCCCGACGCGCTGGACCTGCTGGCGCGGGCGCTGCGCGCCGGCCACGCCTTCGGGGCCGGCCTGCAGATGATCGGCGAGGAGATGGCCGACCCGATCGCCGGCGAATTCCGGCTGGTGCACGACGAGATCAACTTCGGCGTTTCGCTCGAACAGGCGCTGGGCAACCTGAGCGTGCGCGCGCCGGTCACCGACCTGCGCTACTTCGTGGTGGCGGTGCTGATCCAGCGCGATTCGGGCGGCAACCTGACCGAGGTGCTGGCCAACCTGAGTCGCCTGATCCGCCAGCGCCTCAAGCTGTTCTGGCATGTGCGCGTGCTCTCGGCCGAGGGGCGCATGTCGGCCTGGCTGCTGTCGCTGCTGCCGTTCGCCATTGGTGCTCTCATGAGCGTATTCAATCCGGCGTTCATGGCGCCCTTGTGGCACGACCCGCTCGGCCAGAGCCTGGTGCGCGGCATGCTGTTTTCGATGGCGCTCGGCATCCTGCTGCTGCGTCACATCATCCGTATCCGCATCTAATCCTTATCTGTAGAGGAGATCATCATGTTCATGCTCGCTGCCCTGGTCTGCCTGGCCGTTAGCGCCGCCATCGCCGGCCTGTTCCTGCTGCTGGCGCCGAGCCGCCTGCTGCGGCGCCTCGACGCCATCGGCAACCCGGCCGCCGCGACCGACTGGAGCGCCACGGTGGCGCAGGCGGTCGGCCCGTTCGCGCGCGTGCTGGCGCCCGCCGGCGACTGGGAAAGCTCGCCCCTGCGCCTGCGCTTCATCAACGCCGGCATCCGCCGTGCCGATGCGCGCCTGATCTACTTCGGCCTCAAGACCGTGCTGCCGCTGGTGTTCGCGGGCGCCACCTGGCTGCTGTTGCGCGCCTTGACCAGCATGGACGAGATGACGGTGCTGATGAACCTGGGGATCGCGGCGCTTGCCGGGTGCTATTCTCCGAACGTGGCGCTGTGGCTGCGCCTGCGCGAACGCAAGCGCGAAATTTTCGAGCGCTTTCCCGACGCGGCCGACCTGATGCTGGTGTGCGTGGAAGCGGGCCTGGGGCTGGACGCGGCCTTGATCCGGGTGGCCGACGAAATGGGCATGAGCAGCCGCGCGCTGGCCGAGGAACTGCACCTGACCAACCTGGAGATGCGGGCCGGCGCCAGCCGCGCCCAGTCGCTGCGCAACCTGGCGCTGCGCACCGGCATCGAGGAAGTCGGCACCTTCGCCACCATGCTGGCGCAGTCGGATAAATTCGGCACCAGCATCGGCGAATCGCTGCGGGTGTTTTCGGAAGACCTGCGCCACAAGCGCCAGGTACGCGCCGAGGAACACGCGGCCAAGGTACCGACCAAGATGCTCATTCCACTGGCGCTGTTCATTTTCCCGGCGATTATCATGGTGGTGCTGGGACCGGCGATGATCATCATCGTGCGCACCATCATGCCGGTGCTTAGTAGCCAGTGACGCGCTCCTGGCGCTGGCCGGTTTTCTTCGGTTCGACCAGGCCATGGCGGATCGCGTACACATACATGCCGAGCCGGTTGGGAACATCGAGCTTGCGGTAGATCGAGCTGAGATGGTTGCGCAAGGTGTGCTCGGAGATGAACAGGCGCTGCGCCACCTCGTGGTTGGCGCTGCCGCTGTGCTCGACGGCGGCGCTGACGATGGCGCGTTCGCGCGCGGTCAGGGCGGCGTGTTTTTCGGCCGGCGGATCGGGGCGCAAGGCGCGGCGCCAGCCCAGCATCTGGCCGAATACGCGGTCCATGGTGCCGGCGTCGAACCACAGTTCGCCGCGGTGGATCTTGGCGATGGCCTTGATGACTTGTTCGGCCGTGACTTCCTTGTGCAGGATGCCGCGCGCCCCGCGCCGCACCGCCAGGTCGAGCAGCTCGGGGTCGTGCGCGGCGGTCAGCACCAGCGCGCGCGAGACGCCGTTGGCCAGCAGTTCGGGCAGCAATTCGACGGTGGACACGCCGGCCAGGTCGAGGTCGAGCAGGATCACGTCGGGCGCCAGCCGGGCGGCGCCGGCCAGCGCCTCGTCGCAGGTGCGCGCCGTGCCCACCACCGCCATGCGCGGGCGCTCGGCCTCGACCAGGGTTTGCAGGCCCCACAACATGGTCTGGTGGTCTTCGACCAGCATGACGTTGATGGTGTCGTGCGCTTCGCTTTTCATAATGGGATCTCCACGGTGACAATGGTCTCGTTGGCGCCGCCCTCGCGTACCTCGGCGGCGCCGCCGAGGGCGGCGGCGCGCTCGCTGAGGGAACGCGGCTGGAACGCCGGCGGCGTCGTGCCGTCGTGCGGGTTGATGATGTCGATCCGCAGCGTGGCGCCGGCGCAGCGCAGCGCCACGGTGGCGCTGCCGGCGCTGGTATGGCGGCACACATTGCTGATGCCTTCGCGGACGATGTGCAGCACTTCCGCGCCGAGCCGGTCGCCCAGCGCCAGACCGGGCGCGGCGTCGATGCGGATCGCGACGCCGTAGGCGCTGCTCGCCTGCGCCGCCTGGCGCCGCAGCGCGGCCAGGAACATGAACTGATCGGCGCCTGGCGCGGCGCAGACGCGCCGGGCTTCGTCGCGCAGTTGGCCGATGACGTCGGCCGCCATCGTCACCAGCCGGTCCAGATCGGTCGCGAGCGGGTTGCCGGGGGCGGCCTTGCGGCACAGCGCGACCAGGCCAAGCTGCAAGCCGATGTAGGACTGGATCGCGCTGTCGTGCAGGTCGAGCGCGATCTTCTTGCGCTCAAGCGCGGCCGCGTCGGAGGCGATGCGGTCGAGCAGGTCGATGCGCTCGATGGCGCGCAATCCCTGCTCGGCGATGCGCGCCAGGAACAGGGCATCGCCGCGGCCCAGGTGGCGCGTGCCGGCGGCGACAATGATGCGGCCCTTGCCGCGTCCGAAGTTCACTGGGGCGCTGATGAAGGAGGCGGCGCCCAGCAGCTCGGCCAGTTCGCGCAGGCTGCCGGAAGCGTGCCCGGTCCACGTGGCGGGCTCGTCGGCGTAGCCGAGCGCGCAGCCACCAAATGCGCGCCAGCAGCGCCAGGCGCGCACATACAGCAAGACGTGGGTGCGCGGTTCGGGCAGCATGGCGCGCGCCAGGGCGGCGTCGATCGGGATGGCCGGGACCACTGTGGGGCCGTTTGCCCGCACCGTGCGCAGGAAGTGGGCGCCACGCAAGTGGGCGCCACGCGAGTGGGCGCCACGCGAGTGGGCGCCACGCAAGTGGGCGCCACGCTCTTGCTCCTGCTCCGGGTCGGCGAGCAGCATCAGGCAGCTGTCGGCCATGAAGAAGGCGCGTATCGTCTCCAGTGCGACCGTCATGCTGCGTTCGACGCCGAAGCGCGGGTTGGCCACCTGGTTCAATTCGCGCAGCAAGGCCTGGCGGCGCGCCGCCAGGATATGCAATTCGCCCAGTTGCGCGATCACGCGCCCGAACGCGAGCAGCACCGCCGCGCGCAGCAGCACGCGCGCCGGCGCCACCTCGGGCAAGGTCAGCATGGCCGCCAGGTAGTACAGCAGGACCGTGGCGATGGTCACGCGCACGCCTTCGGCCAGGCCGTAGCGCAGCGAGGCGACCACGATGGCGAAAAACAGGAAGACCAGCGGGAAGATGTCGGCCTGGCCGACTGCGGCCACCACCGCCGCCGACACGGCCACGTCGAGCCGGTGGCGCAGCTTGCCCCGGGTCCAGCGCGGCTGGCAGCGTGGGCACAGGTAGACCGCCGCGCACAAGAGCGCGTAGGCCGACAGGACCATCAGCGCGGTGAGGTTGGCCGGGCCGGGGCCGGCGTGGTCGAGGATCGCGACCAGGACGGCGGAGACAGTGAGCACCAGCCGGATGCGCGCCACCAGTTGGCTGTAGGCCACGTCGGACTGCGCCGCCGCGCAGGCCGCATCCTTGTTCAGGGGGGAGTCCGCAATCACCATCGTCGTTCCGTTCGCCGCTAAGCCAGATCGCCTGCCGCCGGCTGCCAGGGGCGCCGGGCCGATGTTGCTGCTGTTGCAAATAGATTATTGATTGTAGGTTGTTACTTTTGCGCGCCCATGATGCGCGTCACAGCATCGGGCTATGGGCGACAGGACGCGACGCCGTGGGCCGGGATGGGGGCGAAGGATGCGCGGCGATGCCGGCCAGAATGAACTTGCGGAGTTAGCCTGCCGGCTCGCGCCACAGTCCGGCGGAAATCAGGCGCCGCATCAACGCGACGTGTTTGCCATGGCGGTCCACGAAGGCACGCAGCAAGCGATGGTAGTCGTCCGTGTTGCCGCGTAAAGCATACGCATCGGCAAGATCGGCCATCGTCCGTTTGACAGCGTCGTACGAGGACGCTGTTGCCCGTAGCGCATTCTGTTCCATGTCGCTCCAGCATTGTTCAGCTTTTTCGGCCAGGCTGTGCAGATAGGCTTCGCGCTGCTTGCGGGCGGCCTCGTCGCGGCGCAATTACTCGTCCGCTTCCTGTTTCATGCGAACTACTTCGGCCTGCTTTGCCAGAACCCGCAGATCGGCGACGCTGCGTTGTCCGGCGTCGCCCGGCTCGCTGGAACCACTCTCCTTGTGCCATATACGAAAGGCCGACTTGACCCAGCGCTCCGCCTGCTGCGACTCGCCGTGCAACAGCATGTTGAAGACAAGGCCCATCTCCTTCTTCGGCAAGCCTGCGATCCATGTTTCAACGCTGTCGTCGTCGAGTCCCGCATCCTGTTCGGCGCTCCCCGCCGCCGCCGCGATCAGGTCCGGATCGATTTCCAGGAACGCGGCCAATGCTTGCTGCGCGGCAGTTAGTCGGGACAAGCCTGCGGGAACAGCCGGCTCCATGTCGTCGTTATCGACATCGTCCATGCCGACGCCGGCGAGCCAACCGAGGTACAGCGCGCGCAGGTCGCCACGCAATAATTCGTCGCGCACGGGCAGGAGGCGATCCATCCAGCCTGGGCCGTCCTCCATGCAGAAGCGCTCGTCGTCGCCGCCCGCCTCCAGCGACCAGTCAATGACCAGGCCGGACCCGCTCTCGTCGCAGCTCAGCAAGGTTTGCGTCTGGAACGGGGCCACGTCGGAGCGACGCAAGGTCCCGGGCGGGAGGCGCAGTACGAAACGGCAAGCATGCCAATTCGCGGAGTACACAAAGGCGTCGAAATAGCGCCGCACCCATGCTTGCGGATCGCCTTTCAGATCGCCCCAGTGGTATTCATTCACAAAACCGGTTGGCGAAATAGTCGCGCGCGAGGATGTCGCCCGCAGTTCGGCCATCTCGTCCTGGCTCAAAGGCCGCTCGACCGCACGGAATTCGTAATATTGGTACTCGCTCACTTGGCCACTTCCTCTCTGGTCGTCAGGATTGATCGGGGACGCACAGCCATCTCGACAGCAATAGCAAAAAACCCCGCCATCGCGATCGATGAACGGGGTTCTTGTGATCGGATGGCGCAGGTGTCTGCGCCTTGTCCGGTTAGACTTACACGTTGAACAGGAAGTTCAGCACATCGCCATCCTTGACCACATATTCCTTGCCCTCGGCGCGCATCTTGCCCGCTTCCTTGGAACCCGCTTCACCCTTGTACGCGACGAAATCATCGTAGGCAATGGTTTGCGCGCGAATAAAGCCGCGTTCGAAGTCGGTGTGGATCACGCCGGCCGCTTGCGGCGCGGTATCGCCCACGTGGATGGTCCAGGCGCGCACTTCCTTCACGCCGGCGGTGAAGTAGGTCTGCAGGCCGAGCAGCTTGTAGGCGGCGCGGATCAGGCGATCCAGGCCCGGCTCTTGCATGCCCATGTCGGCCAGGAAAGCACCCTTGTCGGCATCGTCGAGGTCGGCGATTTCGGATTCGATGGCGGCGCAGATGGCCACGATCGGCGCATTCTGACCCTTGGCGTAGGCGGTCAACTGGTCGAGCAGCGGGTTGTTGGTAAAGCCCGTGTCGGACACGTTGGCCACGTACATGGCCGGCTTGGCGGTGATCAGGCACAGCGGCTTGATCAGCAACATTTCTTCGGCATCCAGGCCCATGGCGCGCACCGGCTTGGCGTCGTTCAGGAACGGCATCATGCGTTCCATCAGCGCGACCAGCTTGGCGGCATCCTTGTCGCCGGAACGGGCTTTCTTGTTCTCGCGGTGGATGGCTTTTTCGACGGTGCCCATGTCGGCCAGCGCCAGCTCGGTCTGGATGACTTCGATGTCGTCCAGCGGGCTGATCTTGCCGGCCACGTGGATCACATTGTCATCTTCGAAGCAGCGCACCACGTTGACGATGGCGTCGGTTTCGCGGATGTGCGACAGGAACTGGTTGCCCAGGCCCTCGCCCTTCGACGCGCCGGCGACCAGGCCGGCGATGTCGACGAATTCGACGATGGCGTTGACCATGCGTTCCGGCTTGACGATGTCAGCCAGCGCAGCCATGCGCGGGTCCGGAACTTCGACCACGCCGACGTTCGGCTCGATGGTGCAGAACGGATAGTTTTCAGCCGGAATGCCGGCCTTGGTCAGGGCGTTGAAGAGGGTGGACTTGCCGACGTTGGGCAGGCCGACGATGCCGCATTGGAGACTCATGAAAAACCTTTAATGATCAATAAGTTAGGCGGGTGCAGATCGTGGCGTAACACGCCAGGCAAGACTTTACGTCAACCACCATCACTACGATAAATGACAACAAAACGCCCATCAATGCAGCTCTATCGCTGATTTATGTGAGTTTTGTCAAAGAATATCGCTATTGTAACCCTCAGCGCCACCCTTCTCCAAAAGCTGCGTTACCCTGCCTTGTGCGCGTACGCCGGTATTGGCCGACTTCGGGTTAGTGGCAGGATGGCTTTCATGTGATGAACGTGTGAAAGCGCGAAGTACCTGCCGGTGGAATAGTCGGCCGAATTTGTCCGGCGTTGCTTGGAGATCCGCACAAGCAAGGAATAAAATCACCTCTACGTGATATCATCCGGAGATGATAATTGACGCATCCTGCAAATTGGCAAGTCTCTTTCCACAGCGAATTCGATCCGGAGTTCGACGCTCTTTCAGAGGACGTTCAGGATGCATTGCTCGCTGTCGCCGTGGCAATAAGGGAGCTTGGACCACGCGCTGACCGTCCCCACGTCGGCACATTGAAGAATCCGAAGCACCCGGATATGAAGGAGCTACGTTTCGAGACGAACAGCGGCGCGGAAATTTGGCGAGCGGCGTTTGCTTTCGATCCTTGCCGGGAGGCGATTATCCTGGTTGCCGCCGACAAGCAAGGCATCGACGAGAAAAAATTCTATCGGGACTTGCTGAGGAAGGCCAACGCGCGTTTTGATGGGCACTTGAAGAACCTGAAGGCGACGACGGCGCCCCCGCCCGCCAAAGCCGACAGGGTCAAGGCGAAGAAATAGGAGTTTGACATGGGACGAAATCTCGACGACATCATCAACAGCCTGCCTGTTGAACGACAAACTGCAATCGCAGAGGCGTCCGGGAAAAAAATCGAGGACATGCTGGCGCATGCCGCAACCCTCACCGATTTCCGCAAGGCTGTCGGCAAGACGCAGGCCGAGGTGGCAAAGGACTTGGGCATCAATCAGAACGCCGTGTCGCAACTCGAAAAACGGTCCGATACCTATGTCTCGACCTTGCGCCGATTCCTGAAATCGTTGGGGTTGACACTTGAGCTATCGGTACTCGACAAGAACGGAATGCGAATTGAATTGCCCAACTTCTTCCAGTTGGATGCCGATGTGGGCGCGAACGAGGCGGCTGTGCGCTCGTCGGCTGCAAGAGTTACCTCCAGAAAGACTGCGGCGAAAAACGCCTCTGCCAGAACGGATGCTGCCAAGGAAAGCCCTGCCCGCACAGCCGCGGGCACTGTTCAAGCACCCGTCGCGGAAAAGAAACGCGCGCCGGGGCGCGCAAAAGTGCGGGCCCCTGTCTGAAGGGCCGATGCACGCAGGGACGTAGTTCGTCATAACGCGCGCCGGAGCGCATCAGGCATCCCATCTCGCGCTGTATTTTATCGTTGCTCACGCGGCGCGTCGAACCATGCCGCCTTTCAAAATGCCCGGATACGCGACAGGTCCGGCTGCTCGACAAACGCGGCAAACTCGTCGCGCAGGCGCTGGCCCTGTCCGATCGCCTGTTGCCAGTTGCGGATGCGGGCGTCGTGGTCGAGCCCGTAAAAAGTAAAATCCTTGCGATCCAGCAGCTTGCCACGCGGCAGGGTACTGAGGAAATGCGGGGTCGGCGCGACCAGCAGCACGTTGTCGAGCCAGTCGCGCCGGGGGCCGCGCGCCATGCGCCGCCAGGGCATCGCCTTGTCCAGCCAGCCCGGCACGATATGCTCGCTGAAGTGCGGGTACAGCACGATCTCGCCCGGCGCCTGCTTGGAATACGGCAGCGCCAGGTGATAGTCGACCAGGCCGCCATCCCAGTAGGCGCCCGGCGGCGCGCCGGCGATACCGCGCACCGGCTGCATCAGCATCGGCAGCGTGCCCGAGGCCAGCAGGGCGTCGGCCAGGTTGGCGCTGTCGAGGGTGGCGAAATGGGTGGTAAAGCTGTCGAAGCCGGGCGTGATCCAGGCCGGCGCGCCGCGCGCGTCGCTCACGAGCACCCGTTCGGCCATGCGTGACAGGCTGGCGCGCGACACCAGGTTGAGCAGCGCGGCGGCGGCGAAACCGCTCGCTTCGGCGCGCCGGTGCGCCGGCGCGGCCAGCGCACCGCGCCCTCGCGCGGCGATGATATGCAGGCGGTGGTGAGGGTGAGCGATCACTTGCGCTTCCTGGCCGCCCACCAGCTCGTGCAGCAGTGTGCGGCAGACCGTGTCGATTTCCTGCGGCGAGGGCTTGGCGGTGTAGCGCTGGCCGCAATACAGCTCACCCAGCCTGGCGAACGCGGCGACCGGGTCGGCCTGGCAAGCGGCCGCCATGCGCCAGGCGCCGATCGAGGCGCCGATCAGGGCGCGCTCGCGCGGCGCTTGCGCGAACCAGTGGCCGAACAGCCATTGGTCGAGCGACTGGAAAATCAAGCCTTTGGGGCCGCCGGCGGCGGCGGGAACGACGGCGATGTCGCGCGCGCGCAGGCCGTGCTGGCGGATGTGGGCCAGCGCGTGCGGACCGGCGTGGAAGGAAAGTGCGTGCATGGCGCGATTATGGCGACAAGTGCGCCGTCGAGGCAAGTCGCCATGCCGACAGTAGCGCAGCCGGCGTCAGGAAATACTCGCGGCCGTCGTCATGCGATCCGAACACAGCGCACTTCCAGCAGCGCCCATGCCGGTCGACGGCCACGTACAATGGACGGCTCCCGCCGCAAGCGGACCGACCAATCTCAATGGAAGCAATCACATGACCTGGTACGCAAGCGAAGTTTTTGCACGATGCAATGACGCCTTGTTATCCGCAGTACGCAACGATCCGCTGCTGGCCGCACATGCCTATTTGATCGATGCCCCGGTCGAATACACGCTTCATGACGAACCCGGCGTGTTCGCGCCGCCGGAGGGCGGGCTGTTAGTCATCCGGCCGGTGTGCGATCCCGACACGGATTGCGCCGAATGGCATTCATCCGAGGTGTTGTCCTGGCACGCGCTGGCGGGCCAGGCGCACACGCCCGTCCTCGCCCCCGAGTCGCTCGGAGGACATGTGGACAGCGACTTACGCGACGAACTGCCTCCGGACGATTTCTTCCGCTACCTGAAGGAACTGAGCATCGCGCACAAGGCCGACCTGGTCTATTTTTATTGCTACATGTGGGGCGGCGACACGGAAATCGAGTACGCATCGTTCTTCGGCCGGCGGGAGGAGGTGTCGTTCGTGGTCAAATCGGGGGTGCTCTCCCAAGTGGCGCGCAACGATCCGAACAACGCGCTCAGGGTGGTGGAACTCGATTTGCTGTCGGACGCACTGTCGTACCTGGGGGCGCCGCTCGCTTCGCCGTTCTGCATCTTGCACACGCGCAGCTTTCCCTGGGAATCGTTCAGGCTCCGGGTCCCGGCCCTGTAACGCCGGCGACCCGAGCACGATTGCGGCAAGTCAAATGCGGCCACATCGGCCTGCGTAACATGATCGGCTGATGTCTCATCCGGAGCCCTTCATGCCCACTTGCCTTGCCGCAGTATTGAGCACCCTCCTCCTTCTTGCCAATAACGGCGCAGCCGCCGCCACCGCCGATACCGGCACCGATCCGGCAATCGTCATCGATAAATACCTCCAGCATTACGTGGTCGAGACCGACGGCGGCTACCGCCTCACGGTCGACAATATCAAGACCATCGTCCTGCCGCGCGCGCTGCAGGCGCACAGCCAGTATGTGATCAGCTACAACACCAGCCTCGACGACATCAGCGAGCTCGAGGCTTTCACCATCAAGCCGGATGGCCGGCGCATTGCGGCGCCGCCGCCGCAGATCAAGGACCAGCAAGACCCGGCCGCGAGCGAGGCGCCCATGTTCCAAAACGCGCGCCTGAAAATCATCGCCTTTTCCGATGTCGCGGTGGGCGACCAGGTGGCCGTGCGTTACGTTCTAACGCGCAAGAACGCCTTGTTTCCCGGCCACTTCGAGGACTTGTCCTCATCGCAGTTTTACGCGAGCAAGCAGTTTCACCTGATCTACGACATGCCGGAATCGATGACTTTATACGCCGATGCGGTCGGCTTCGCGCCGGTGCCGGCCGCCAGCGCCGCCAGCGCCGCCGGGCGCAAGGTCTACCAGTGGAAATATATCAGCGGCCCGAACCGGCGTATCGAGTCGGACTCGGTCAGCTATCTCGATTACGGCAAGCGGCTGGCGGTGTCGACCTTTCCCGACTACGCCGCCTTTGCGCGCGCCTGGCGCGCGCGCGCAAGGACGCAGGCAGCGGTCACCCCGGCCATCGCCGCGCTGGCGCGGGAAGTGACGGCCGGCCTCGACACCCCGCGCGCGAAAGCGCTGGCCCTGTCGGAATGGGTGCGCCATCACATCGGCTACGTGCCGCTGCCCATCGGCGCGGGCGGCGTGGCGCCGCATCCGGCCGCCACCGTGCTGGGTAACCGCTACGGCGATTGCAAGGACCACGCGATCCTGCTCGAAGCCTTGCTCGGCGCGGCCGGTATCGACAGCAGCGCCGCGCTGGTCAACAGCAGCAATGCCTACCGCCTGCCGCACGCGCCCACCTTGGGCATCTTCAATCATGTGATCACGTATATTCCAGCGCTCGGGCTGTACCTCGATGCCTCCTCGGATTCGGTCGAGGCCGGCTATTTGCCGTCCGCCCTGCTCGGCAAACCGGTGCTGCTGGCCGCCAGCGCCACGCTGGCGCGCACGCCCTCAATGCAGCCGGAATTCAACCGCATGCTGGCGCGCGTCGAGGTCGGACGCAACGGGAGCGGCCGCCTTGACGTGGTGCGCACGGCCAGCGGCGCGCTGGCCGAAGCGTACCGCCAGGCCGTGCGCGACACGGCGCCCACCGAGCGTGCGCGCTTCGTCGAGCGCATGCTGCAAGCGCTGGGCCAGCATGGCGACGGCCGTTTCGACGCCGGCCTCGTCGATGGCGCGGGGGACGAGTACCGCATGGGTTTTGCGGGCGTGAGCGACAATCTGGCCGACCTGCCGGGCCCTGCCGGCGTGGCGACCAGCTTCAATTTCTGGGGCGGCACGGCCGAATCGGTGGCGGCCATGGCGGAGGAAAAGAGGCGCACGCAGGATTTCATCTGTCCCGCGCTGGACGCCGCCGACGAAACGGTGATCACCTTCGCGCCCGGCATCCGCATCCTGCCGCTGCCGCAAGCGCTGTCCGTGAACGCGGCCGGCCTGTCGTACCAAGCCGCCTACGCGCGCCAGGCGAACCGGGTGCTGGTCACGCGCAGCCTGCGCTTTCGCCATGCCGGCAGGACCTGCACCCCGGCCGATTACCTGCGCATGCGCGCGCCGCTGGAGCGCATGTTGCGCGACCTGCGCAGCCGGATCATCGTCAAAGCCGGCTAAAACCCGGCATCAGGCGGTATGCAACTGCATTGTCGCGATATCGAACTTGCCTTCGACCGCCAGCGGCAGGATGCGCAGGCTCTTGTCGATGCTGTCCTCGATCAATATTTGCTCTTCCTTGCGCGGCCGGTGCAGCACGAAGTCGGCCACCGGCTGCTGCGAACCCAGGGTGCGTGGATGGCCGATGCCGAGCCGCAAGCGCCAGTAATCCTGGGTTCCGAGCGAGGCGGTGATGCTCTTGAGGCCGTTATGCCCGCCGCTGGAGCCGCCCTTTTTCATCTTGACCACGCCGGGCGCCAGGTCGAGCTCATCATGCACGACCAGCACCTCGTCGGGAACGATTTTGTAAAAACGCGCCAGCGCGCCCACCGATTGCCCGGACAGGTTCATGAAGGTTTGCGGTTCGAGCAAAAACACTTCCTGGCCGGCGATCGTGATTTTCGCCACGAAGGCGTTAAAGCGCGACTCGCGTTGCAGGCGGCAGCCAGGCAGGCTGTTGGCGAGCTGGTCGACCAGCCAGAAACCGGCGTTGTGGCGGGTCTGTTGATACTCGGGGCCGGGATTGCCGAGGCCGACGATCAGGCGAATGGGCATGGTGTTCTACTCAAAATAGTGGAATGCAAGGATAACAGACGATAAAAAACCCGCTGGGCGCAAGGCCAAGCGGGTTTTTCTCCGACACGCCGCTTGCGCGGCGCGCGAATGATTACTTCTTGCCCTTGCCTTTGGCAGGAGCAGCGGCAGGCGCGGCTTCAGCAGCGGCGGCATCGGCTTCAGCCGACACTTGGCCAGCTGGAACAGCAGCGGTAGCAACGGTTGGGTTCTTGCCGTGGGTGATCGCGGACACGCCTTTTGGCAGGACCAGGTCAGCAACGTGGATCGAGTGACCGACGTCGATGTTGGTCAGGTCAACGGTGATGAACTCTGGCAGGTCGGTTGCCAGGCACGACACTTCCAACTCTTGCAGCACGTGCGAAACGATCGCGCCGTGCAGTTTGACCGCTGGCGAGACGTCGGCGTTGACGAAGTGCAGGGCGATTTTCTTGTGCAGCTTGCTGTTGGCATCGACGCGCTGGAAGTCAGCGTGCAGGACCAATTGCTTAAATGCGTGCATCTGGAAGTCGCGCAGCAGCACTGGCTGGGTTTTGCCGTCGATTTCCATTTCCAGGACCGAGCCGTGGAACGCTTCTTTTTTCAGTGCGTGGTACAGAGCGTTGCCGTCCAGTTGGATCATGACAGGGGCTTCAGCGCCACCGTAGATGATACCTGGGGTTTGACCAGCGATACGCAGGCGGCGGCTCGCTCCGGACCCCTGCAGATTGCGATTGAATGCGATAACTTTCATGTGTTGCTCCAAAAAGTGCGGGGCTTGATCGCCCTGCGGTGTGAGCGCCCCCGCGACCAGGGGTACTCGAAAACGGCCACCCTGGGGTCGCCGGAAAAATGGGTACTGAAATAGACTTCAGGGTGGCAGGACCGGGAGCTGACTGCTCCCGCCTTGCCACCCTGCGAATCGGGTACTTCTATCGACTCGATCAGTCGCGCAGTTTAGTCGATAAACAGGGACATCACCGAATCGCCCTTGCTGATACGCTTGAACGTTTCAGCGAGCAGCGGTGCGCAGGTCAGCTGGCGAATCTTGTCGCACGCCAGGCCGGCGGCCGACAGGGGAATCGTGTCGGTGACCACCAGTTCGTCCAGCGGCGAAGCCGAAATGCGGTCGATCGCGGGACCGGACAGCACCGGGTGCGTGCAATACGCCACCACTTTCTTGGCGCCGCGCTCCTTGAGCACTTCGGCGGCCTTGGTCAGGGTGCCGGCGGTGTCGACCATGTCATCCATGATCACGCAGTTACGGCCTTCGACTTCACCGATGATGTTCATCACTTCCGACACGTTCGCCTTCGGGCGACGCTTGTCGATGATGGCCAGGTCGCAGCCGAGGCGTTTTGCCAGGGCGCGTGCGCGCACCACGCCGCCGACGTCCGGGGACACCACCAGCAGGTCGTCGTAATTGCGTTTTTGCAGGTCGCCCAGCAGGATCGGGGAAGCGTAAATATTGTCAACCGGGATATCGAAGAAGCCCTGGATCTGGTCCGCGTGCAGATCCATGATCAGGACGCGCTCGACACCGGCTTTTTCCAGCATGTTGGCCACCACTTTGGCCGAAATGGCCACGCGCGCCGAACGTGGACGACGGTCCTGGCGGGCATAACCAAAATAGGGGATCGCCGCGGTGATGCGGCCGGCGGATGCGCGCTTGAGGGCGTCGACCATCAGGATGATTTCCATCAAGCTGTCGTTGGTCGGCGCGCAGGTCGATTGCAGGACAAAAACGTCTTTACCGCGGACATTCTCGTTGATCTCGACCATGACTTCGCCATCCGAGAACTTGGAGACGACTGCTTTTCCGAGAGGGATGCCGAGATTTTTTGCGACTCCTTCAGCCAGCGCAGGGTTTGCGTTGCCGGTAAAAACCATCAGGTTTTCGTAAGCCATGGGAGTCCCAAGAGGTAAGCGTTGATTTCTTTGAATGATGTCGCCGGACAGAACCGGCCGGCTGACGCTAAGCTAACAAGTGACTCGCGAGAGCGAGGCCACCGAGTCCGCCTGCTGGACGCACACTTCGCATCGACAGACCAGGCAAAACGAATGGCAGGGGAACAAGGATTCGAACCTTGGTATGCTGGAATCAAAATCCAGTGCCTTAACCAGCTTGGCGATTCCCCTACGCAACTGACTGCTTGTCGTCACACTTGACATTTTATCGTCAAACACAACGCCAGGCCAAATTCTATTCTATAACCGCACTAACTTGCAACACCGTGTTGAGAGGATGATGCATCAGCGCTTTCGCTTTCCATGCTTTCCAGATGGCGGGCACTTGTTGAAGTACCGCGTCCGCTTCCGTTTCGCTGGAAAACGCGCAAAATACACACGCTCCCGAGCCAGTCATCCTGGCGTCACCGTGAGCCGAGAGCCAGTCGATCGCCTGTGCTACCGGCGGGAACAAACTCACTGCCACTGCTTGCAAATCATTTCTTCCGAACCCCTTGAACACTGTGTGCTTCATGGTGTGTCTGGAAAAGTCCGTTATTATGATCGGCGAAGTGTCCCTTGTCAAATGTTCTGAGCAAAATATTGCTGCGGTCGGAACGGCGACCCCTGGTTCGATCACCACATACCAGCAATCGGGCGCCGCGACCGGCTGCAGCGCCTCGCCCACGCCTTCGGCAAAGGCGGTCTCGCCAAAGATGAAAAACGGAATGTCGGCGCCCAGCGGCAGGGCCAGCGCCATCAATTCTTCGCGCGTCAACCCGGCCTGCCACAGGACGTTGGCCACCATCAGGGCGGTGGCGGCGTCCGAGGAGCCGCCTCCGAGCCCGCCACCCATCGGCAGGCGCTTGTCGATAGCCACGTCGATCCCGGGCGGCAGGCGGCCATGGCGGCGCTCGCAGGCCGCTTGCAGCAGCAGCAGCGCGCGCACGATCAGGTCATGCTCTTGCGGCACGCCCGGCACGTCGGTGGTGCGGCAAATGCGATGGTCGGCGCGCAAGTCGAAGTGCAGCAGGTCGCCATGGTCGACCATCTGGAACACGGTCTGCAGCAGGTGGTAGCCGTCGGCGCGGCGCCCGTTCACGTGCAGGAACAGATTGAGCTTGGCTGGGGCCGGGCAGTCATGCAGGGAAGTACGCCGCATATCAGCCCTGCGGGTCGATCACGATGCGGATTTCCATCGCTTCCACGGTGGCGCTGGCCACGCGGGCGACGTCGATGCGCTTCGGCGCCCGCTTGGCCGCGCCGGCGTCTTGCCAGCTTACGTAGGTCAGGCGCCAGCCGTCGGCGGTGGTGACGGTGTTGGCGGCCGGGGACGCGGCAAAGCGCTGGCCGTCGGCGCCGGTGGCGTAGCCTTGCAGCCAGTCGCGCAGGCCCGACACCGGCAGCGACCAGCCCAGCGTTTGCGCGGTCAGGCTGTCGATGTCGCGCGCCACGCGCGGGGCGCGGTCGCCTTGCGTCAGGGTGGCCGACTCGGGCGTGACGGTGATCGTGGCGATGGTCTGGCCCAGCGGCGAGGCCAGGCTGACGTTGACGGCGGACGGCGTCTGGACCCAGTTGAACTTGCCGGTCAGGGTCTCGGTCTGGCCATCTTTTTGGTAGTTCACGGTCAGGCGGCCACCGAGTTCGATGGCGTCGCGGTAGGCCGCCACGCTATCTTTGGACAGCTTGGCGTCGGGCGTGGCGCAGGCGGAGAGGAGCGCGCTGGCAGCGAAGACCCAGGCGAGCACGAGGAAGCGGTTTTTAAGCATCATGGCAGTGGGGCGGCGTGAGGAAGATGCGCGGCATTATGACCCATCACAGCTTGAGCTGCAGCCGTGCGAGCGTGCTCTTGAGCGTATCGTTCTTGGGATCCTTGGCGCGCGCTTCGCGCCACAGCTGCTGGGCGTCGGATTTCTGGCCCTTGTGCCACAGCACTTCGCCCAGGTGCACGGCGATTTCGACATCGTTGCGCAGGGCGTAGGCGCGGCGCAGGTGGGCCTCGGCTTCGTTCAGGTTGCCCAGGCGGTACTGGACCCAGCCCATACTGTCCATGATGAAGGGATCGGCCGGGGCCATTTTCAGGGCCTTGTCGATCAGCGCCAGCGCTTCGTCCAAGCGCACATTGCGCTCGGCCAGCGAGTAACCGAGCGCGTTGTAGGCGTGGTGGTTGTCCGGGGCGAGCTGCATGACCTGGCGCAGGTTTTTTTCCATCACCTCGACCTTGCCCATTTTTTCGGCCAGCAGGGCAAAGTCGTACAACAGGTCGGGATTGTCAGGGAAGCGCGCAACGCCCTGCTCCATCGCGGTGTACGCCTCCTCCAGTTTGCCGGCGTCGCGCAGGATCTGGCTTTGCACCAGCACCACTTGCACCTGCTGGGCCGGCTCTTCGGTCTTGAGGTCGGACAGGAAGGCGCGCGCGCCCGCCAGGTCGCCCTGCTTGCCGATCAGCTGGGCCGTACGCAGCTGCGCCGCGAACCAGGTCGGCGCGTCTTCCTGGTCGACTTTTTCGAGCCAGGCGCGGGCGGCGGGAATATCGCCGCGCTCGTCGGCCAGTTGCGAGAGCATCATCAGCACCTTGGCCGGATCGCGCTCGTCGCTCGGGTTCTTGTCGAGCAAGGCGACGAAGCTGGCCAGGTAGGTTTCGGCCGAGGCCGGGTCGTTCAGCTGCATCGACAAGATGCCCAGCGCGTACAGCGTGGCCGGATTGTCGGGCTGCTCCTTGAGCAGGGCCACGAATTGCTTGCGCGCCGCCTCGTACTGCTTTTGCGTGACGAGGATGCGGGCGTGGGCGGCGCGCACTTCGCGCGCACCCGGATTGGCGGCAAGAAACTTGGCCAGCAAGGCGGCCACGTCGGCCTGCTCGCCGCTGACCTGGGCCAGGGTCAGCACGGCGATTTCGGAATCGGGCTTGATGCGCAGCGCCTCCTGGGCATGGCCCAGCGCCACGTCGTTGGCGCCGCGCGTGTAGGCCGACTGCGCCAGCACCACGCGCGCTTCGCTCATCGTGCTGTAGGGCGCGAGCAGGCGCTCGAGCAGCGCGCCGGCGGCGGCCTTGTCGCGCGCGCGGGTCAGCAATTGCTGGATCTGGTACATGACCAGGCCGCGGTTGGCCGGCGGCGCGTCGCGCAGGCGCGCGGCGAACAGCTGGCCGGCTTCGCCCAGGTCGTCGGCCATCACCGCGGCGGCGATGTAGTACTGGGTCGCTTCGTCGGAGTCGGGCGCCAGTTCGCGCCACAGGCGGATCGCGGCCAGCGATTCCTTGCCCTGCTGCGCGGCCTGGGCCATTTCGGCGGCGCGCTGCGCCAGGCGCGGGTCGCGCGTTTGCTGGGCCAGGCCCATCAGGGTCATGTAGGGCGCCTGCCAGACGCCGCCGCGAAATTCGAATTCGGCCTTCATCAGCTTGTAGAGCATGTCGCGGGTCAAAACGACCTTGGGCAGCTTGAGGTCAGGGGACGGCTCATCCGGCGCGGCGGCGCGTTCGCCTTCGGCAAGAACCTCGGCGGCCGATGGCATGGGGGCGTCGGCAATGGCCGGCGCGGGCGCGGGCGCGGGGGCCTCGGTGTGAGGCGTGGGCGCCACGGCGCACGCCGAGAGCAGGCCGGACAGGGTTACAATGACGAAAGCGTTTTTCAAGGTGGTTCCAGAATGACAGCGATTATTCCCGATTCTACGCCCAAGCCACGCTTCGCGTGCAGAACCACCGCGTCATCAACATGAATCTGCGTATCCGACATGCCTGAACTGCCCGAAGTAGAAGTCACCCGGCGCGGCGTCGCGCCCCATATCGATGGCCGCATCGTCGAGCACGTCCTGACGCGCCGGGAAGGCTTGCGCTGGCCGTTCCCGCCGGGCTTGTCCGAGCTGCTGGCGGGGCAGCGGATTTTGCACACCGGGCGGCGTGGTAAATACTTGCTGATCGCCTTCGATCATGGCACCCTGATCATTCATCTGGGCATGTCCGGCCACCTGCGCGTGCTGCCGCTGGACACGGCGGTGAAAAAACACGACCATTTCGACCTAGTCGTGGCCAGCGACGGCGGTGCGCAAGTGCTGCGCATGAACGATCCGCGCCGCTTCGGGGCGGTGCTGTGGCATCCCGCCGATGACGGCGAACTCGACCAGCACCTGCTGCTGCGCGGCCTCGGCGTCGAGCCTTTGGGCGACGGGTTTTCGGGCGAATTGCTGTACCGCGAGACGCGCAAGCGCTCGGCGCCGATCAAGCAGGTGCTGCTGGCGGGCGATATCGTGGTCGGCGTGGGCAATATCTACGCTTGCGAGAGCCTGTTTCGGGCAGGAATCAACCCGAAAACGCCGGCCGCGCGCATCGGCCGCGAACGCTACAACAGGCTGGCCGAGGCCATTCGCCTTATCCTGTCTGAGGCTATTGTGCAAGGGGGCAGCACTTTACGTGACTTTATTGCTGTAAATGGGCAATCGGGCTATTTCCAACAGACATATTTCGTCTATGATCGTGCTGGAGTGCCTTGCCGCAACTGTGGGGCAGAGATTCGTCAGATCAAGCAGGGGCAGCGGTCGACTTTTTATTGTGTAAATTGTCAAAAATGACAATCGAGCAGGATTCGCAAGAACCTGTACGCGAGGGCAATGTGAGCATAATGGTGCAAGATTTCGAGCAGTACAGCGCGTGGCGCCAGGACGTGGCGATGGCGCTGGAAAAGTATCAAGGGTGGGTCACTGCGGCTGAACTGACCGACGCGGCAACCGAGCAGCGCATCGCGCGCGCGCTGGCGCGCCTGGCCGACGACCGGCTGTCGGTGGCCTTCGTGGCGGAGTTCTCGCGCGGCAAATCCGAACTGATCAACGCGATTTTCTTTGCCGATTACGGCCAGCGCATCCTGCCCTCGGCGGCCGGGCGCACCACCATGTGCCCGACCGAGCTGATGTACGACCCGGCGTTCCCGCCCTGCATCCGCCTGTTGCCGATCGAAACGCGCGCCAGCAACCTGTCGACCAGCGATTACCGCGACGATCCGGCCGCCTGGACCGTGCTGCCGCTGGCGCTCGACGCCGGCGAGGAAATGCACGAGACCTTCAAGCAGGTCAGCATGACCAAGCATGTCAAGGTCGAGGAAGCGAAGCGCTACGGCCTGTTCGACGAGACCGATCCGGACGTCGCCGCCACGCTCGACGACAACGGCATGATCGAAATTTCGCTGTGGCGCCACGCGATCATCAACTTCCCTCACCCGCTTCTCAAGCAAGGCCTGGTCATCCTCGACACGCCTGGCCTGAACGCGATCGGCACCGAGCCGGAACTGACCCTGAACCTGATTCCGAACGCGCACGCGGTGCTGTTCATCCTGGCCGCCGAAACCGGCGTGACCAAGAGCGACATCGAAGTCTGGCGCACGCACATCGGCGCCGGCGCCGGGCGCATCGTGGTCATGAACAAGATCGACGCCATGTGGGATGAGCTCAAGACCGAGGATGAAAACGACGCCGAGATCGAGCGCCAGCAAACCACCGTGGCGCACATGCTGGCGTTGGAGCCGCGCCAGGTGTTCCCGGTGTCGGCCCAAAAAGCCCTGGTCGGCAAGATCAACGGCGACATGGCCTTGCTGGAAAAGAGCCGCCTCGGCGCGCTCGAAGCGGCCCTGTTCAACGAACTCATTCCGGCCAAGCAGGACATCATCCGCAAGCAGCTCTCGGACGACCTGAACGCGGTGGTCGGCACCCAGCAGGCGACCATCGGCGCGCGCATCCGCGACATCGTCGAGCAGCTGCAGGAACTCAAAAGCCTGCGCGGCAAGAACCAGGGCGTGATCGCCCACATGATGCGCAGGGTCGAGGTCGAGAAGAAGGAATTCGACGGCAGCCTGTTCAAGCTGCAGGGCACGCGCGCGGTGTTCGCGCGCCTGTCGACGGAGCTCTACACCACGCTCGGCATGGACATCGTGCATAAAGAAATCGCCGCCGTGCGCGAAGCGATGGCGGCATCGCGCTTCGTCACCACCGGCATCCGTGGCCCGGTCAAGCACTTTTTCGACCAGGCGCGCGCCAATCTCGACATCTCGAACCGCAAGATCGCCGAGATCAGTGAGATGATGGAAATGATGTACCGAAAATTCGCCGCCGAGCATGGCCTGAGCCTGGCGGTCCCGATGACGCTTTCGCTCGACAAGTACCGCAAGGAGATCGACGCCATCGAAGAGGTGTACGTCAAGCAGTTCGGGACTACCACCCTGTTAATTACCAGCCGCGACGCCGTCATCGAGCGCTTTTTCGATTCGATCGCCTCGCGCGTGCGGCGCAGCTACCGCGCCGCCAACGCCGACGTCGAAGCATGGCTGAAGGTGATCATGTCGCCGCTCGAAGCGCAGATCCGCCAGCACAAGGACCAGCTCAAGCACCGCCTGGCGTCGATCCAGCGCATCCACGACGCCACCGACAGCCTGGAAACGAAGATCGAATCGTTCGAAGCGAGCCAGTTCGCGCTGGAAAAGGTCAAGGGACGCCTGAACGACTTGGCGGGCAACGTGGACGCGGCCATGCAGCGCACCACCGCGCAATCATTCGAAGCGGCTGCGTGAAAAGACTGACCGAGTTCGGGCAGCTGGAAGACCCCTCGTTTTCCGCTGCCGTCATCAACTGGCAGAAGTTGCACGGACGCCACGCCCTGCCGTGGCAAAACACGCGCGACGCTTACCGCATCTGGCTTTCCGAGATCATGTTGCAGCAAACGCAGGTGGCTGCGGTGCTGGCCTACTATGCACGCTTCCTGGAACGCTTCCCCACCCTGCACGACCTGGCTGCGGCGCCGTCGGAAGACGTGATGGCGCAGTGGAGCGGCCTTGGCTACTACACGCGGGCGCGCAACCTGCACGCCTGCGCCAAGAGGGTGGTCGACGAATACGGCGGCGTGTTCCCGAGCGAGCCGGCGCTGCTGGCCGACCTGCCCGGCATCGGGCGGTCGACGGCGGCGGCCATTTCCGCGTTCTCCAGCGGCACGCGCGCCGCCATTTTGGACGGCAACGTCAAGCGCGTGTTCGCGCGCGTATTCGGCATCGATGAATTCCCGGGCGTGAAAACGGTCGAAGATGGCTTGTGGCGACGCGCGCAAGCGCTGCTGCCGCTTGACGGCATCGAAGCGTACACGCAAGGCTTGATGGACCTGGGCGCCACGCTGTGCACGCGCGGTAAACCCGATTGCGCGCGCTGCCCGCTGCAGGACCGCTGCGTGGCCTACGCCACCGGCCGCACGGCGGAACTGCCGGTGCGCAAACCGAAAAAGACCATCCCCGAAAAACAAGCCGCCCTGATGGTGGTGATCGAGGGCGGCCAGGTGCTGCTCGAACAACGCGCGCCGAGCGGCATCTGGGGCGGCCTGATGTCGCTGCCGGAAGTGGACGGCCATGCGGTACGCGGCACGCTCAGCGTCGACGCTGTGGCCCCGGCTGCCAGTGGGTTCGGCGACGTCGAAGAAATTCATACACTGCTGCCGCTGGTGCACGTGTTCACGCACTACCGCCTGCACATCGCGCCGTTCCAGGTGACCTTGGCGCAGCGTGCGCCGTTGGCGGCCCCCTATCTCTGGTGGGACCTGGCGCGCATCGACAGCGCGCCGCTGCCGGCGCCGGTCAAGAAACTGCTGCTCGACCTGAGCGCCCCCTCGCTGTTCTGACTATCGATCCGACTACAGATCGTCGAGCGAGAAGATGCGCCGGTGTTCGCGGATCGCATAGCGGTCGGTCATGCCGGCGATATAGTCGGCGATCTTGCGCGCCTGGCGCGTGACATCCCCGCCAGCCAATTGATAATCGGGCGGCAGCAGCACCGCTTCGGCCATGAAGGCGTCGAACAGTTCGCGCACGATGCGGCTCGCTTTCACGCGCATCCGGTTCACCTTGAAATGGCGGTACAGATTGGCGCGCAGGAAGCGCTTGAGTTCCGTCGCATCCTTGCGCATCGGGTCGGAAAAGCGGATCAGCGGGCCGCTGGCGCGCACCGCATCCAGGTCGGCCGGCGCGGCTTCGGCCAGCAGCACGCCGGACGTTTCGATCAGGTCGTCGGCCAGCACGGTGATCAGGCGGCGCAAGGTTTCGTAAATGGCGCGCCGGCCCGACAAGCCCGGATAGGCCTTCTGCACATCGTGCCAGCGGCGCGCGAAAAAATCGACTTCCTCGAGCTGCGCGATGGTGATCAGGCCCGAGCGCAAGCCATCGTCGATATCGTGGCTGTTGTAGGCGATTTCGTCGGCCAGGTTGGTCAACTGCGCTTCCAGCGAGGGCTCGGTGCGGTCGATGAAACGCTGCGCCACGGGGCCGAGCAGTTTGGCGTTGGCCAGCGAGCAGTGCTTGAGGATGCCCTCGCGCGTATCGAACATCAGGTTCAGGCCGTCGAAGGCGCCGTAGTGCTCTTCGAGTTCGTCGACCACGCGCAGGCTTTGCAGGTTGTGTTCGAACCCGCCATGGTCTTTCATGCATTCGTTGAGCACATCCTGGCCCACGTGGCCGAACGGCGTGTGGCCCAGGTCATGCGCCAGCGCGAGCGCTTCGACCAGGTCTTCGTTCAGGCGCAGGTTGCGCGCCATGGAACGGCCGACCTGCGCCACTTCCAGGCTGTGCGTCAGGCGCGTACGGAACATGTCGCCCTCGTGATTGAGGAAGACCTGGGTCTTGTATTCGAGCCGGCGGAAGGCCGAGCAGTGGATGATGCGGTCGCGGTCGCGCTGGAACTGGCTGCGCGACGCATGCGAGGTTTCGGGATGGCGCCGGCCGCGCGCCGTCTCCGAATGCACGGCGTACGGGGCGAGGTGGGCGTCCGGGCTCATGTCAGCCGACGCAGGCGGCCAGGGTGGCCAGCAGTTGCTCGCGCGGGGCGCTGGTGATGTTCGGGCTGCCCAAAGGCTTCATCAGGATGAACTTGATGGCGCCGCCTTCGTTTTTCTTGTCCACTTCCATCAGTTCGAGCCAGCGCTCGGTGCCGAGGTCGGGCGCCACCGTCGGCAGGCCGGCGGCGCCGACCAGCGCGCGCATGCGCGCCACGGTGGCCGCGTCGACCAGCCCCAGCCGGTGCGACAGGTCGGCCGCCATGACCATGCCGCAACCGACCGCTTCGCCGTGCAGCCAGGCGCCGTAGCCCATGCCCGCTTCGATCGCGTGGCCGAAGGTGTGGCCGAAATTGAGGATGGCGCGCAGGCCGCCCTCGCGTTCATCCTGGCGCACCACCTCGGCCTTGATTTCGCAGGAGCGCGAAATGGCGTGCGCCAGCGCGTGCTGGTCGCGCGCCATCAGCTTGCCGATGTTCGCTTCGATCCAGTCGAAAAACGCGGCGTCGATGATGGCGCCATGCTTGATCACTTCGGCCAGGCCCGCCGACAGTTCGCGCGGTGCCAGGGTGTCGAGCGAGGCGGTATCGGCCAGCACGGCGCGCGGCTGGTAGAAGGCGCCGATCATGTTCTTGCCCAGCGGGTGGTTGATGCCGGTCTTGCCGCCGACCGAGGAGTCGACCTGCGAAAGCAAGGTGGTCGGCATCTGCACGAACGGCACGCCGCGCATGTAACTGGCGGCGGCATACCCGGTCAGGTCGCCGATCACGCCGCCGCCCAGGGCCACCATGGTGGTCTTGCGGTCGCACTTGTGCTCGAGCAGGGCGTCGAAGATGGTCATCAGGCTGTCCCAGCTCTTGAACTGTTCGCCGTCGGGCAGGATGATTTCGAGCACATCGCGCCCGCAAGCGCGCAGCGGCGCGGTCACGCGCTCGAGGTACAGCGGGGCCACGGTGGTGTTGGTCACGATGGCGACCTTGCGCCCGGCGATATGACGCTCGAGCAGGGCCGGGTCGGACAGCACGCCGGCGCCGATGGTGATCGGGTAACTGCGTTCGCCCAGGTCGACGTTGAGAAAGATCCGGGATGGTTCGGTGTTCGCTTGTTGCGATGCTGCTGCTGCGTTCGATGGTGGCATATGAGACCCGCGCGCTGTTCTCGCGGCGGCTGGGCCGAGCGCGGACAGTTGCGTCAGAATTGTTTGGACCATCGATTGTACGTTAGGTCGGCCCGTGTCGATCACCAGGTCGGCAATCTCGCGGTACAGCGGCTCGCGCTGGGCCGTCAATTCTTCGAGTTTCTTGCGGGGGTCGGCCGTTTGCAGCAAGGGCCGGCTTTTGTCGTGGGTGGTGCGCAGCATGATGCTGTTGACGCTGGCGCGCAGGTAAACCACGCGGCCACGTTGTTTCAGATAGGCGCGGCTGGCGGAATCGAGCACGGCCCCGCCGCCGGTGGCGAGGACGAGCCCGTCCTGCGCCGTCAGGTCACGGATGACCTCGGCCTCACGGCGACGAAAACTCGCCTCGCCTTCGATTTCGAAAATCCACGGGATGGTCGCGCCCGTGCGGGCCTCGATCTCGTGGTCGGAATCGACAAAACGTTTACCGAGCTTCCTGGCAAGAATACGGCCGATGGTGGTTTTTCCCGCCCCCATCAGCCCTACCAGGAAGATGTTCTCCGATTTCAAGGATTTACCGGACCCGACCTAAAGCCTTTCGCGTACGACTTGCCGCGTGGCGTCGTGGTCTTGATGGAGAATTCGCCACCGGCACAGCTCGCTTCTGCCTTGATGTTGACCCAGTGCTCGGTGCCGCCCAGGCGGTTGGTCGAGCCAACCAGGTTCGGCGAGACGCTTTGCGGCACGACCTTGTCCGAATCGCCGGCGCTGACCGTGGTGCCGCTTGGCAGCGGGTTGTTATTGACGTCGACGATGCGGAAGAACAAGACCTGGTTCGAGCAACTGGCACCGCTCAGGCCAGCAACGATATCGACCGGGCCATCGGCCGTGGTCCAGTCGCGCAAGCTGCCGTCTTGGTTGAGGTACTGGCGGATGAAAGTCGGCTCATCGCCGCTGAAGACGATTTCGGCCTCGCGCCAGATGTAATTCAAGCCCCACTGCTGGTTACCCGTGGCGCTGTAGGCGTTGCGATTGTAAGGGAACGGCAGATCGCCCTTGGCGCTGTTGTACTCTCTGACGGTTTTACCAGTCCTGATGAGCGTGTTGCCCCCTGGATTGCCACGGATGACTGCATGCTCGCCGGTGTTGAGGAATGGATCGCCCTGGTCGCCGAAGGTTTCGCCCGTGGTAAGCGTGCAGCTGTCGACCAGCGGACGGTACGGAGTCGGGTCGGCCGGATTGGCAAGGATCGGCTTTGCGCAGCTATACAAGCCATCGCCATTGGTATCGATAAAGTCTTCAATGCCCTGGACGTAGGCCAGCACGGTCACGCGCCCGTTGACGGGACGGAAAGCCTGGCTCTTGAGGTCGACCGTGCAACCGCCGCCCTTGGTTTTGCAACCGCCTTCGTCAGGCGTGGCGATCGCGCCGCCTTCGGTGACGAAATTGATAGCGGTGTTGTCGGAGATCGGATTGCCGTATTGGTCGGCCATCAGCACGGTGACCTTGGAGATCGCGGAATCGTAGTTCAGGCCGTCGATATTGTAGCTGTCGGCGCTGAGCGACATCGATTTCTGGATCGGCAGGCCGGTCGAAATGATCAGGCTGTCGGACAGGCCGCTGATGGTGGTGCCGTTGCGCGTCGCTTGGGCAACCACGCGCACTGGCGTCGGGATCGTGCCCGAGGCGACGGTGGTGGTGACAGCGCCGGTGGCGTCGGAAGTGGCCTTGGCCGGTTGCACGACCAGGCCGCCGGTGGTGGTGGTCGCGGTGAAGGTCACGTCCACGCCAGGCAAGCCGATACTGTTCTGGTCGAGCACGCGGAAGGTCAGGATGGCCGATTCCTTGCGGCCCTGGCCGCCGGAGCCGCGCAGGACGATCGAGCTGCCCACCAAGTCCGAACCGACGAACTGGATGGTGCCGATGTTGGCCTTGCCCACATTGATGTTGATTGTCTGGTTGAAATTGCCGAGCGACACGGTGATGGTGTCGGTCACGCGCAGGCAACCCTTGTTGGTGTAGGTAACCGACTGCACGCCCTTGTCCAGCGCGCCCAGCACCAGGCTGGCGGTGCCGTCGTTACTGCACAGGGAATTGATGGTCAGGCCGGGTGCGGTGGTCGCCGCCACGTTGCCGGTGGTAATAGGAATCTGCAGCAGGGCGGTGCCGAAGGCCGGCAGGATCGCGCCGTCTTTGCGTTCCGGCACGAAGTCGATCTTGCCGAGCGTCAGTGGGGCCGCGCCGACGGCCAGGTTGATCCCGCCACTGACCGCTTTGCCGCCGGCAACGGCGGTAGCGGCGATATTGACAGCGCCGGCCGAGGTGACGCTGGCCGGCTTGACGGTAATGACCGCCACGCCCGAGGCGTCGGTCAGTGCCGAGCCCGACACTGGCGTGAATTGCAGCAAGGTCTCATCGGTGGCGAATTTCACGACCTCGTTCGCGGCGGCGTTGCCCTTGGCGTCGAGCACGGTGACTTTCACCTGGCCCGCCTGGCCACCCGACAGGGTGGTGATCGCGGTGCCGCCGGCGTCGACCAGTTGCACAGTCATTTTCGGCTCGGCCGGCACCACCGGGGTGGTCGGCGTCGGGGTGCCGGTACCCGGGGTCGGGGTGGTGGTGCCTGGCGTGGTCGAGCTCGTTCCGCCAGGATTGCCTCCGCCGCCGCCGCAGGCCGCCAGGGCCGTGGCCACGGAGACGCAGGTCAGCAAGCGGACCGGATTGGCAAAAGCGCGTTGTAAATAGGTGGGCAGCATGTTAATTCCTGATTAAATGTATTCGGGTGTTAGCGCGTCGACAGGCGATCTGCGACGATTTTCGGGGTGATGAAGACCAACAGTTCGGTCTTGGTGCTGGTGCGGGCGGTGGTCTTGAACAGATTGCCCAGGACCGGCAGGTCGCCCAGCAACGGCACCTTGGTCACGTTACTGGTTTCGGCTTGCTGGTAGATACCGCCCAGCACGACCGTACCGCCGTTTTCGACCATCACCTTGGTTTGCACGTGCTGGGTGTTGATCGCAAAGCCGGCGCGCGTTTCATCGCCCTTGGTATCCTTGTTGACGTTCACTTCCAGCACGACGTTGCCGTCAGGCGTGATCTGCGGGGTCACTTCGAGGCGCAGGTTGGCTTTCTTCCACTCGATCGAGGTGGCGCCGCTGCTGGTCGATTTTTCGTACGGCAGTTCGATACCCTGCTCGATCACGGCCACGTTCTTGTCTTCGGTGACCACGCGCGGGCTGGAAATGATCTTGCCCTTGCCGTCCGCTTCCAGCGCCGACAGTTCCAGGTTCAGGAAGCGGTTCGAGGCGGCCGAGAACAGGCTGGCGGCCAGCGAAGCGGCCGGGTTGCCGGCGATGCCGGCCGCAGGCAGGTTCAGCATGGTGGTATTGGTGTAGCCATCGCCCTTGTCCGGGGTCTGGCCGGTGACCTGGCCGATGCCGACCAGGTTGCCGCCGATAGCGACGCGCTCGTTGCCGCGGTAAGCGTAGCCGGAATTACCGCCGCGCAGGGTGCGCAAGTCGGCAAAGCCGATCTTGGCGCCCAGGTTGCGGGAAAAGCCGTCATTGGCTTCGACCAGGCGCGCTTCGATCAGCACTTGCTTGGAGGGGACGTCGGTTTTCTGGATCAGCTTGCGCAAGTCTTCCAGTTTCGAGGCAATATCGGTAATGAACAGCTGGTTGGTGCGCGGATCGATCACGGCGCTGCCGCGTTTCGACAGCACGCGCGAGCGGTTGTCGCTGCCCTCTTCCTTTTGCGAGCCGTCGGCACTGATGCCGAACACGGTGCGGAAGGCTTCGGCCTTCTGGTAGTTGAGCTGGAAGATTTCCGACTTGAGCGGCTCGAGATCGGCGATCTGGGCGCGCTGTTCGAGTTCCAGCTTTTCCTTGGTCAGCAGTTCATCCTTGGGCGCGATCCACAACACCGAACCGTTCTTGCGCATGTCCAGGCCCTTGGCTTGCAGCACCACGTCGAGCGCCTGGTCCCATGGCACTTCTTTCAGGCGCAAGGTCAGGTTGCCGCTGACCGAATCGCTGGTGATGATGTTCAGGCCCGAAATGTCGGCGATCGCTTGCAGCGCGGCGCGCACTTCCACGTTCTGGAAGTTGAACGAGATTTTCTCGCCGCGATAACCCTGGGTGCCCTGGGTCAGCTTGTTGGTGTCTTCCTTGATCGGCTTGACGTCGATCACCAGCTGGGTATCGCTCTGGTACACGGTCTGTTCCCACAGGCCGCGCGCTTCGACCGTCATGCGCACATTGTCGCCCTGGGTCACAGTGGTGATCTGCGAGACCGGGGTGCCGAAATCGGTCACGTCCAGGCGCCGGCGCAAGGTTTCCGGCAAGCCGGTTTTCATGAAATCGACCACCACGGTGTTGCCGACCTGGCGTACATCGACTGCGACCTGGCTGTTCGGCAGGTCGACCACGACCCGGCCTTCGCCGTTGGCGCCGCGGCGGAAATCGAGGTCGCGCAAGACCTGGCGCCTGGCGCCCTGCGGCGCCGGCAGCGGGGCCGAGGAGGACGAGACGCCGTTCAGGACCGGCTGGCCGGCGCTGTCGACGGCCTGGGCCACGCCGCCGGAACCGTCGATGGTGACGATGATCGACTTGCCATCGATGGCGGTGGCGTAGTTGAGCGGACGCTTGAGATTGAGCACGAGGCGCGTGCGGGCGCCGGCCTGGACCACGTTAATGCCACGCACGTCGGCCAGGTTCACGTCCTGGGCCGTCTTGCCGGTGGCATTGACCGTGGCGCCGAAATCGAGGGCGATGCGGGTCGGATTGGTGATCGAAAAACCGATCGGCAGCTTGGTCGGGGCGTTTTTCATCGCCACGTTCACCACCACGTTCGAGCCCTGCTGGTTGGCCGTGATCGATTCGATCGCGTTCTCTTGCGCCATGGCGCTGTTGGCGCCGAAGGCCAGAGCCAATAATGCGCCCATGCGGATCACCGTGCCCATCAGCGCGGTGCCATTCATTCTCAGTGCGATCATTTCTTCTCCTTACTTTCCTGCAACTCTAGCTTGGTGGGACGTTCGATCCATTCGCCGCCGGCATCCTGGACCGTTTCCTTGATACTGATTGCTTCATCGCTCACGCCGGTGATGATGCCGAAATTCTGGCCCACCCGGTCGCCTGGCTTGACGTGGTACATGGTCTTGTCGATCTGTACCAGCGCGTACATGACGCCTTTCGATTTCATGCTGCCCACCATTGACATGGTATCGAGCGGGAACGCCTCGAGCACTTCCTTGGGCCGGTTGTCATCCGGCTTGAGCGGGTTGTTCGCGTTCGAGGAGCGGGCCAGCTCGGCCAGCAGCTTGTTCGGGTCGTAAGGATCAATCTGGCCGACGGTGCTGTAGGCGAACGGCACGAAGGTGGTCGGCTCGGTCAGCGGTGGCACGTCGACCTTGGTTTCCTTCTTGGTCTGCTCCATCCACTGGTTCACTTCCTGGACGTCGCTGTCGCCGCAGCCGGCCAGCAGGCCGGCGCCGATCAACAGCGCGAGGCAATGGCGTTTGATGATCATTTGGCTGCCCCTTTGCCGGCCGCGGCCAGCTTGTCGCGGTCCGAGCGGATCTTGCGCTGCGCATTGGCTTCTTCGGGGTCGAGGTAGCGGAAGGTCTTGGCGACCGCTTCGAGCACCAGGCCGCCATCCTTGTTGGCCGACAGCGACATATTGTTGAGCGTGACGATGCGCGGCAGGTTGGCCATGTCGCTGGCGAAGGCGCCAATGTCGTGGTAAGACCCGGTCACGCGGATATCGATCGGCAGTTCGGCGTAGTAATCGCGCACCACCACCTGGCCCGGCTTGAACAGGTCGAACGACAGGCCGCGGCCGACGCCGGCCTGGTTGATGTCCGACAGCAGGGCCGCCATTTCCGCCTTGCTCGGCAATTGCTTCTGCAGGCGCTCGACGTACTGGTCGACCTGGGCTTTCTGGGCGATCAGGGCCTCGAGGTTGATGGCCTGGGCGACCTTGGTCTTGTACTCGGCCTGCAAGGTCAATTCTTTGGCGGCGAGCGCGTCATATTCTTCGAACTGGGTGCTCCAGTAGAGGAAATGGCCGCCCGTGATGACGGCCGCCATGACGGCGATACCGCACAGGATGCGCGGCGCGAGCGGCCACTGTCCCGGCGGGCGGTCGCCCAGGTTCTGGAACTGGGAGCTGAGCGAGCCCCCCATCGATTTCAAATCTTTAGTCATTCTTTCAATCCGATCTGGCTAAGGGGCCGCTGTCGCGGGAGCCGGCGAGCCGGAGGCGGCAGTGGCGCCGGCGAGCGGCTTCTGGCCCGGCTTGAGCGCTTCATTCTTCTCGCGCTGGCGCTTGATGAACAGGTTCAGCGTAAATTCGACGACTTTCTTGCCGGTTTTACTCTGCGCCAGTTGCGCCGCGCGCACCTCGGTCAGGTCGGGACGTTCGAGCCATGGGGAATTGCCGGCGATATTGCGCAGCAGTTCAGCCACCCGTTCCTGCGACTGGGCGAAACCACCGACGGTGACCCGCTGGCCCTCCTGCTTGAAGGTCTTGAGGTACACCCCCTGCGGCGTCTGCCTGACCAGTTCGTCGAGCAGGTAGACCGGCTGGTTGCGCTCGCCCTGCAAGTCTTCGACCGCCTGCTGGCGCGCCTTGAGCGCTTCGATTTCCTGTTTCAGGTTGGCGATTTCGGCGATCTTCTTGTCGAGTTCGAGGATGGCCGCGACAAACGCGCCATTGCGTTCTTCCTGGATCGAGATGCGGCGCGCGTTGTAACCGCCGACGGCGATCACGACCAGCACGCCGAGCACGGCCGACAAGGCCATCAGGGCGATAAAGGCGCTCTTCTTTTGCTTGCGCTTTTCTTCCCGGTGGGGAAGCAGGTTAATCTTAATCATCAGCCAAACCTCCGCAGTGCCAACCCGCAGGCGACAAGGTAGGCGGGAGCCTCGCTGCGCAGCTGCTGCTCACGCACGGACGGACCGAGCGACATGCCCTTGAAGGGCGATACCACCGCGCTGGAAATCTTGGTGCGGCTGGCCACGATGTCGAGCAGGCCGGGAATGAGCGCGCAGCCGCCGGCCAGGAACAGCTGGTCGATCCGCGTGTAGGGCGTCGAGGTATAGAAGAACTGGATCGCGCGGGTCACTTCGAGCGCCGCGTTTTCCAGGAAGGGCGCGAGCAGGTCGGACTGGAAGTTGTCGGGCAGGTCGCCCGCTTTCTTCTTGGCGTCGGCTTCGTCGAAGGACAAGCCGTACGAGCGCACGATATCCTGGGTCAGCTGGTTGCCGCCGAAGGGTTGCTCGCGCTCATAGATGGTCTCGCCGTTGAGCATGACCGAAATATGCGTGACCTGGGCGCCGATCTGGAACAGCGCCACGATCTGGCCGGTGGAACCCTTCATCTGCGAGGTCACGCGTTCGAGCGCGGCGCGGGCGGCGTACGATTCGATGTCCATCACCACTGCGGTCAGGCCGGCCGCTTCGGCGATCGCCACGCGGTCCTCGACCTTTTCCTTGCGCGAGGCGGCCAGCATGACGTCGATGTCGTCGGCCGAATTGGCGGCCGGTCCGATCACGTCGAAGTCGAGGCTGACCTCATCGAGCGCGAAGGGAATATACTGGCTTGCCTCGGACTCGACCTGGATCTCGAGCTGGTCTTCGGACATGCCGGCCGGCAGGATGATCTTTTTGGTGATCACCGACGCCGGAGGCATGCCGAGCGCGACCAGCTTGACGCGGGTGCCGCTTTTCTTCCAGACGCGGCGCACCGCCTCCGAGACCTGCTCGATATTTTCGATATTGCCGTCGACAACCGCGCCACGCGGGAACGGTTCGGACGCATAGCGTTCGAGGCGCAGCTCGTTTTTGCCGACCACGACCAGCTCCACCAGGCGCACGCCCGACGTGCTGATGTCCAGGCCGAGCAACGGCGGGCTGGATTGACCGAACAAGGAACCTAAATTGACCATCAAGACCGTACTCCCTTACCTACCTATAATCAATGCTTACGCTGCAAAACGGGCCTTGCAGAACCAAAAATGAAGTGCCCGACGCGGGGGAATTTGCTACAAAACCGCCATTTAGCATCTATACATAAGGCAGTACATTAAATCGTAGCAATAAGCGTGATCCCATGTAAAGGTATTTCTGTTTTGAAATTTTATGCCTGTGGGCTGGAATACGACACTCTGTGAACTGCTCGTCATCACAGTTGTCGGAGGGGTACAAATGTTCCTAAAGGCAAGTACTCGGCAGGCTGCCGCAGGCAGTGGCGGTGCATTATAATGAGGGGCACCCATAAAAGCGAAAGATTCGACCCGCATGAGCCCTTCCAAAACGGACGCCAGCAACACCTCCCCCGCGCGGAAGCGCTCGCCCAAGCGACTGTTGTTAATTGTCCTCGGGAGTCTGGTCGGCACGGCCCTGGTGGGCTTGTTGATCGTGGTCTTCGCGCTGGCCATGGCGTACCCGAATCTGCCGCAACTCGACACCCTGACCGACTACCGTCCGAAGATGCCTTTGCGCATTTTTTCGGCCGATAATGTGCTCATCGGCGAGTTTGGCGAAGAGCGCCGCAACCTGGTGCACATCAAGGATATTCCCGAGATCATGAAGAAGGCGGTGCTGGCGATCGAAGACGACCGCTTCTACCAGCACGGCGGGGTCGACTACACCGGCATCCTGCGCGCGGCCGTGCACAACGCCACCGGCGGCGCCAAGCAGGGCGCCTCGACCATCACCCAGCAGGTGGCGCGCAATTTCTTCCTCTCGAGCGAGCAAACGCTCAAGCGCAAGGCCTATGAAGTGCTGCTGGCCTGGAAGATCGAGCAAAGCCTGACCAAAGACCAGATCCTCGAGGTCTACATGAACCAGATCTACCTGGGCCAGCGCGCCTACGGTTTCGCCTCGGCGGCGCAGATCTACTTCGGCAAGAACCTGAAAGACATCACCGTGGCCGAGGCGGCCATGCTGGCCGGCCTGCCCAAGGCGCCGTCGGCCTACAACCCGGTGGTCAACCCGAAACGCGCGCGCACGCGCCAGCAATACATCCTGCAGCGCATGCACATGCTGGGCTACATCACCCCGGCCCAGTTCGAAACGGCCAAGGCCGAGAACTTGCGCATCAAGTCCGACAGCAGCGAATTCGGGGTGCACGCCGAGTACGTGGCCGAAATGGCGCGCCAGCTGGTGTACGAGCAATTCAAGGAAGAAACCTATACGCGCGGCCTGAACGTCTTCACCACCGTCACCAAGGCCGACCAGGATGCGGCCTACCTGGCCCTGCGGCGCGGCGTGATGGACTACGAGAAGCGCCATCCGTACCGCGGTCCGGAAGCGTATATCGACATTCCCAAGTCCAAGGAAGAAGCCGACGAAGCGATCGAAAACGAACTGGCCGAGCATCCCGACAGCGACGACATCATCGCCGCCATGGTGCTGGAAGCGACGCCCACCGGCATCACGGCGGTGACCGCCTCGGGCGAGGAAGTCAAGATCAGCGGTCCGGGCCTGGCATTCGCCCAGGGCTGGTTATCGAGCAAGGCCGCGGCCAACCGGCGGGTCAAGCGCGGCGCCGTGATCCGCATCAGCCAGGATGGCGGAACGGCCTGGTCGGTCACCCAGATGCCGCAGATCGAATCGGCGTTCGTCGCGGCCGACACCACCGATGGCGCGATCCGCGCGCTGGTGGGCGGTTTCGACTACAACCGCAACAAGTTCAACCACGTCACCCAAGCCTGGCGCCAGCCCGGTTCCTCGTTCAAGCCCTTCATCTACTCGGCCTCGCTCGAGCGCGGGCTGTCGCCGGCGACCATCATCAACGACGCCCCGATCTCGTTCGACGCCGGCCAGACCGGCGGCCAGGCCTGGGAGCCGAAGAATTACGACAGCAAGTACGAAGGACCGATGACCATGCGGCGCGGGCTGACCAAGTCGAAGAACATGATTTCGATCCGCATCCTCAACAAGATCGGCGCCAAGTACGGCCAGGAATACGCCACCCGCTTCGGCTTCGAGGCCGAGAAGAACCCGCCCTACCTGACCCTGGCGCTCGGTTCCGGCTCGACCACGCCGCTGCAACTGGCCGGCGCCTACGCAGTGTTCGCCAACGGCGGTTTCCGGGTCAGTCCCTACCTGATCTCGAAGGTTACCGACAGCAACGGCAAAGTGTTGTCGCAGGCAACGCCGGACAAAGCGGGCAATGAGGAGAACCGGGTGATCGATGCGCGCAATGCCTTCCTGGTCGACAGCATGCTCAAGGACGTGGTGCGCTACGGCACCGCCACCAAGGCACTGGCGCTCAAACGCACCGACGTGTCGGGTAAAACCGGCACCACCAACGATTCGATCGATGCCTGGTTCGCCGGTTACACGCCGAAACTGGTGGGGATCGCCTGGATCGGCTACGACCAGCCCAAGAACCTGGGTAACAAGGAAACCGGCGGTGGACTGGCCCTGCCGATCTGGATCGGCTTCATGCAAAAGGCGCTCAAGGGCGTGCCGAACGAGGAACGGGTGGTGCCCGAAGGGCTGGTGATGGCCGGCGACGACTATTACTATGCCGAGAATCCACCCGGCACGGGAGTGCAGAGCCTCGACATCGGCGCGCGCGGCACGCCGGCCGAGGAAAAGGTCAAGGACGCGGTCAAGAACGAGCTGTTCTGACGCAGGCAAGGCGGAAGCGGTGTAAAACCGGACAACCGGGGTCAGACCCCAACCGGCAACACGGTGTAAAACCGGACAACCGGGGTCAGACCCCAACCGGCAACACGGTGTAAAACCGGACAACCGGGGTCAGACCCTGACCCTTCCCCTCAAACGTCATATGTCTTGATCATATTTCGTAGCTGGGTGAGGGCCTGAGCAAGCTCATGAAGAGTCATTCGCTTTTGATGCTCCTCGATCCAACGACGA